>VBOD01000021.1 GCA_005877615.1 Nitrospirota bacterium
TGTCCAAGATGTTCTGCGGCTGCAGGACGGCGTTCGGCGCGGCGCCGAACACTCAGACGTGCCCGGTGTGCCTGGGGATGCCGGGGGTCCTGCCGGTCATCAACCGGAAGGCGGTCGAGTTCGCCATCCAGACGGGGCTGGCGCTGAACTGCAGGATCGCGCCGATGAACCGGTTCGCCCGCAAGAACTACTTCTACCCGGACCTGCCGAAGGGCTACCAGATCTCCCAGTACGAGCTGCCGATCTGCCAGGACGGCTGGATGGAGATCGGGGAGAACGGGACGGCCAAGCGCATCCGTATCCGGCGGGCTCACTTGGAGGAGGACGCGGGCAAGAACCTGCACACCGGCATTGCGGGCGCGTCCCACGTGGACCTGAACCGGGCCGGGACCCCGCTGCTGGAGATTGTGACCGAGCCGGACATGCGGTCGCCGGACGAAGCGGTCGCCTACCTCAAGAAGCTGCGCGACATCCTGGTATACCTGGGGGTCTGCGACGGCAACATGGAGGAGGGGAGTCTCCGGTGCGAGCCGAACCTCTCGCTCCGGCCGGTCGGCTCGAAGGAACTTGGGACCAAAGTCGAGCTGAAGAACATCAACTCCTTCAAGTTCGTGAAGTCGGCGATGGAGTACGAGATCAAACGGCAGACGAAGGTTCTGGACGAGGGCGGGAAGATCGTCCAGGAGACGCGCCTCTGGGACCCGGAGAAGGGCGAGACTGCGGTGATGCGGAGCAAGGAAGAAGCACATGACTACCGCTACTTCCCAGACCCGGACCTCGTGCCGCTGCGCATCGCGTCGGAGATGGTCGAGGAGGCTCGGAAAACGCTACCGGAGCTGTCCACTACGATGCAGAAGCGATTTATAGAGGAATATGGCCTTCCGGCTGACGATGCAGTCGTTTTAACGTCTCACAAGCCATTGGCGGTTTACTTCCAGGCGGCAACAGCTACTACGGTGTTCTCTCCAAAGGAGATTGGAAAAGAGACCGGTAACTGGTTGAGAGTCGAATTACTGGGCTTGTTGAACAAAGGTAAACCTTCGGAGAAAGGCGGAACAGAGTCAATTCCCATCGAGTATAGTCCCGTGCCACCGAAGAGCTTGCAAGAATTGGTCGACATGAAACACAAGGGTGAGGTCAGCGGGCCGATCGCGAAGGCGGTGCTGGAGGAGATGTTCAACACCGGCAAAAGTGCTTCGGAGATCGTGAAGGCCAAGGGACTGACGCAGGTCTCGGATGAGGGCGCGCTGGAAAAGATCGTTGACGAGGTGATGGCCAGGAACCAACAGCAAGTATTGCAGTACCGGAGCGGCAAAGAGCAGGTGTTCGGGTTCTTCGTGGGGCAGGTGATGAAGGCGTCGGGCGGCAAGGCGAACCCAGCGAAAGTGAACGAGTTACTGAAGAGAAAGCTGGCGGGATGAGTGAGATTAAGGAGATCAGGGCGCGGGAGATCCTGGACTCGCGGGGGAACCCGACGGTCGAGGCGGACGTGGTGCTGGAGTCCGGCGCGCGGGGGCGCGCGGCGGTGCCCTCGGGCGCGTCCACCGGTACGCGCGAAGCCCTCGAGCTGCGCGACGGGGACAAGCGACGCTATCTCGGAAAGGGTGTCCTTAAGGCCGTCGCCAACGTGCAGCAGGTGCTGGCCCCCAAGCTCCTCGGCATGGACGCGGCGAACCAGGCCGCCATCGACCGCGCGATGATCGCCCTTGACGGCACGCCAAACAAGCGTAAACTGGGCGCGAATGCGATCCTGGGCGTGTCGCTGGCCGTGGCGAAGGCCGCGGCCGAGGAAGCGGGGCTGCCCTTGTATCGCTACCTAGGCGGGCCGCACGCGCATCAACTACCGGTCCCGCACATGAACGTGATCAACGGCGGCGCGCACGCGGACAACAACCTGGACCTCCAGGAGTTCATGATCGCGCCGGTGGGCGCACGCACTTTCGCGGACGCGGTCCGGATGGCTGTCGAGGTTTTCCACACACTGAAGGCTTTGTTGAAGAAAAAAGGCCTCAGCACCGCTGTGGGAGATGAAGGGGGCTTTGCCCCCAACCTGGGCTCGAATGAGGAGGCCTTGGCGCTCATCGTGCAGGCCATCGAGACGGCGGGGTACACGTCTGGCAAGGATCTGACGCTGGCGCTGGATCCCGCGGCCAGCGAGTTCTACGAGGACGGCCGGTACGTGATGAAGGGCGAGACGCAGGCCCGGCGGTCCAGCGAGGACATGATCCGGTATTACGAGGGTCTCGTCCGGCGCTATCCGATCGTCTCGATCGAGGACGGACTGAGCGAGAAGGACTGGAAGGGCTGGAAGATGCTCACCGAGCGGCTGGGGCATCGGGTGCAACTCGTTGGCGACGACATCTTCGTGACCAACCCGGAGATCTTCGCGAAGGGGATTGCAGAGGGCATTGGGAACTCGATCCTCATCAAGTTGAACCAGATCGGCACGCTGACGGAAACCCTGGAGACGATCGAGATGGCGAAGCGGGCGGACTACACGGCCGTCGTGTCCCACCGGTCCGGAGAGACCGAGGACGTCACGATCGCGGACCTGGCCGTGGGCCTGAACACCGGCCAGATCAAGACGGGCTCGCTGTCCCGGACCGACCGCACGGCCAAGTACAACCGGTTGCTCCGGATCGAAGAGGAACTGGGGGGGGCCGCACGGTATCGAGGCGGCGCGGTCTTTGAGAGAAAGGCGGGAGCGTGAAGGCCAGGCCCAACCAGCGACAGGAGACCCTCCAGGCCAGGCGGAAGCGCCGCTGGACATTCTATGTCATCAGCGGCGCGCTGTTGATGGGCTATTTCACCTATTCGTTCTTCTTCGACACGATGGGCTTCATGAACTACCTGAACATGAAGCGGACCCAGAGCCGGATCGCCGACGAGATGAAGACGATCGAGGAAGAGAACGCCCGCCTGCGAGAGGACATCGACGCGGTCAGGCACGATCGGGCCACGATGGAAGGCCTGGCCCGCGACCGGTTGGGCATGGTGCGGGAAGGCGAGACGGTCTTCCTGTTCGTACCCAGCACCAATCAGAACGGGTACCCGAAGGAGCGCCCGTGAGCTCGTCCGCGCCCTACCACTCCGGTTTCGTCGCACTGGTAGGCCGGCCGAACGTGGGGAAGTCGACGCTCCTGAACCGCATCCTCGGTGGCAAGATCGCCATCATCTCGGACAAGCCGCAGACGACCCGGACGAGGATTCTCGGCGTCAAGCACCTGCCCGGCGCCCAGTTGGTGTTCGTGGACACGCCCGGCATCCACAAGCCCAAGTTCCGGCTCAATCAGCGGATGGTCGAGACCGCGCTCCATGCCCTCGCGGAGGTGGACCTGGCTTTCTTCCTGGTCGAGGCGACGGAAGCGCCGGGTCCCGGAGACCGGTTCGTGCTCGACCGGCTCAAGGAAGGTCGCGCGCCGGCGTTCCTCGTCATCAACAAGGTGGACTTGGTGCGCAAGTCGCGCCTGTTGCCGCTGATTGATGCCTACCGGCAGATGCATGAGTTTGCCGAGATCGTGCCCATTTCGGCGAAGAGCGGCGACGGCGTGGACCGGCTGGTGAACCTGGCCCGTGCCTGTATGCCGGAAGGGCCCGTCCATTTCCCGGAGGACGTCATGACGGATCAGCCGATGCGGGTCCTGGCGGCGGAGCTCATCCGAGAGAAGATCCTGCAGAAGACGCGAGATGAACTGCCGTTTGCAGTGGCGGTCGGGATCGACTCGTTTCAAGAAGAGGGGCGGCTCGCCCGGATCAGCGCGACCGTGTATGTTGAGAAGGAGTCCCAGAAGGCCATCGTGATCGGCAAGCATGGGGAGCTGCTGAAGGCGGTCGGCACGTACGCCCGCATTGACATGGAGCACCTCTTCGGGATGAAGGTCTTCCTGCAGCTCTGGGTGAAGGTAAAAGAGGCGTGGCGCCAGGACGAGCGGATGCTCGTCGAATTAGGATACTGAGCGTATGGACCGGATCGAGAGCAAAGCAGAGCGGCCGGACAAGCCGGTCGGGAGTGGGCGGACGGCGAGCCGGTTTGACCTGGTCCTGGACACGGTCGGCCGCCTCCTGCGCCGTGGCGCCATCGGCAACCTGGAGCGCATGGTCTCCAAGATGCATCCGGCCGACGTCGCCAAGATGCTGCACCACCTGAACACCGCGCAGGAGAAGCGGACGGTCTTCGAGCTGATCAAGCCGGACACTAGCAAGGCGACGGCGCTGAGCGAGATGGATGAAGGGGACATCGGAGACGTCCTGCAAGATATGCCCGCCGCCGACATCGCCATGCTGCTCAAGGACCTGCCCGACGACGACCAGGCGTACGTTCTCACCTGCCTGCCGGAAGAGCGGTCCCAGGAGGTCCTCAAGCTGATGAAGCCGGAGGACTCGGCGGAGGTCGAGGACCTCCTGCGATACGAGCCCAAGTCTGCCGGCGCGATGATGACGACGGAGTATTTTTCCTTGACCGAGGACACGACGGCGGAGGAGGCGATCCGCAAGCTTCAAGGGGCCAAGGACACCGGGAACGTGTTCTATGTCTATGTCACCGATAGTGGCGAGAAGCTTGTGGGCGTCCTCTCGCTGCGCCAACTGCTTCAAGTACCCCCGCACACCCGTCTCGGGACCATGATCAAGCGGGAGGTCATCAGCGTCTCCACCGACACCGATCAGGAAGAGGTCGCCAAACTGGTCGCGCGCTACAACCTGCTGGCGATCCCGGTCGTGGACAAGGAGAACAGGCTGGTCGGGATCATCACCGTGGACGACGTGGTGGACATCATCCATGACGCGGCCACCGAGGACATGATGAAAATGTCCGGGACGCAGATCGAGGAGGAGGACGTTCTCATGCACTCCTCGGTGTTTCAGGCGGTCCGCCACCGGGTCCCCTGGCTTCTGACCAACCTCATCGGGAGCATCGTGTCGGGCTCGATTCTGTGGTTCTTCCGGTTCACGATCGAGGAAGTCGTGGCCCTGGTGACGTTTATCCCGGTCATTGCGGCGATGGGGGGCAATGTCGGGTTGCAATCCTCGACGATGGTCATCCGCGGGCTGGCCACCGGCCGCATCGAGCTGTCTGATGTCAAGCGGGTGTTCGCGCGCGAGGTCCTGATCGGGTTTCTCATCGGGCTGCTGTGCGGGGCCGTGACCCTGTCCGTGGCGGCCGTCATGCACATTAATCTGCATTTGGGGATGGTCGTGGGCATCGCCATGGTGTGCGCCCTGGTCATGTCCACGTCCATGGCCACGATCATGCCGGTCGTCCTGAAGCGTTACGGCGTGGACCCGGCCGTCGCCGCCGGCCCGTTCGTGACCACGGCCAACGACATTACGGGAATCACGATCTACCTCAGTCTTGCGACGACCTTCCTGTCCTACCTCAAGTAGGGAGCAGGTCCGATGCCCCTGCTCAAGACCCCGGCCATCGTGTTAAAGAGCCGCAAGTGGGGTGACGCCGACCGGATCGTCACCTTCTTCACGTTGAAGCACGGCAAGGTCCGCGGGGTTGCTCGGGGTGCGCGACGGATGAAAAGCCGCTTCGGGGGCACCCTGGAACCGTTCGTCTATTGCGACCTCGTGCTGTACGAAAAGCCGGGCGACAGCCTCTACCGCGTCTCCCAGACCGACGTCCGGGAGGCCTTCCATCCGCTCCGGAGCTCCCTCGAGACGATCGCCGGCGCGGCGCGGCTGGCCAACTTGGCGGGTGCGGTGACAGCCGATGGCGATGCGGTCCCGCGCGTATTCCACGCGCTGCTGGAAGGGTTCCGGGCAATCCAGGGCAGCGAGGACCCCGGCCTTACGGCGGCCCTCTACGAGCTGGAGGTCCTACGTTTCGCCGGGTATCTGCCGCACCTGGACCGCTGCAACGTCTGCCAGGGAAGAGCTAGCGGCGGGGCCTGGTACTTCTCGTCCCGCGCGGGCGGCACGGTCTGCACGGCATGCGTCAAGCGGGAGCCGGCGCGCTGTCCTGCCGTGTCGCCGGCCTGCCTGGCCTTCTTCCGCCAGGTGCTCAGAATGGACCCGGCCCGATTGCCTCGGCTCAAGGCCTCCGCGTCCCTGCGCAACGAGTTGCATGAGGTCATCGAACTGTACGTGGACAACGTGGCTGGTCGTCGGATGCCACGGACGCATGGGATGCTGGCGGCGGAACCACAGAGGGTTTATCAACGGGCGGTGACAACGTAGGGGCGGCCCTGTGTGGCCGCCCGCAAGAGAGGGGAACCACATAGGGTTGCCCCTACAAAGGAAAAATGGCGGACAAAGTCGGATATAGTGGAGTGATTGCCCGATTTACCGGCAAAGCCTTTGTCGCGCTGGGATTTGTGCTGGGCATTTACGGGCTGACGGAAGGCCATGATGTGGTCATGCGAGCCGGGCTCGGGTTGCTCGCGGCTGGCGTGCTGGCGTCTGCCTACGGGCTCTACCATTGGGTGAGAAGGTGCGGGGTGATGAGCGATCAGGGAGGCACGCGCAGGCCGTGAACGAGACCGTCCAGCCCAAGGACATGGACTGGATCGAGAACGGCGTGCTCGGCATCGAGTGGAGCGACGGTCACAAGGGCGTGTACCCGATCCGCTATCTCCGCCAGCATTGTCCCTGCGCGGCCTGTACGGACGAGTGGACGGGTGATCTCCGGATCAAGCCAGACGCCATTCCGATGTTCATCGCGGTCAAGGACATCGAGCCGGTCGGGCGGTACGGGCTGCGCTTCCGGTGGAGCGACGGCCACGATACGGGCATCTACTCCTTTTCGATCCTGCGCAATAAGTTCTGCCGCTGCGCGGCCTGCAAAGCTGCTGAGAGCAAGTAATGCCGAGGCTGCTAGTCCTGCAACACATCGGCTGCGAACCCCTTGGATTGATCGAACCTGCGTTGAAGGAGCGCGGCATGGAGTACCGATACGTTCGTCCGTTTGCCGGCGAGCCGATCCCGAAGGACCTGTCCGGCTGGGACGGACTCATCGCCCTGGGCGGACCGATGTCGGCAAACGACGGCGAGCATCCCGGCTTCATCGCCGACGAACTGCGGCTGCTCACGAAAGTGCTGGAGGCCGGCATGCCGGCCTTGGGTGTCTGCCTGGGCGCGCAGCTGATCGCGAAAGCCGCCGGCGCCGAGGTCACCGCCGGCGCGGAGAAGGAGATCGGGTGGTACCAGCTGACGCTGACAGAGGAGGGGGGAAAAGACCGTTTGCTGGCGGGCCTTCCCGACACGTTTCCAGTCTTCCAATGGCACGGCGAGACCTTCGACATCCCCCGCGGCGCAGTCCGCCTTGCAGGCTCGGAAAGGTATTCCAACCAGGCGTTCCGCCTGGGCGAGCAGGTGTACGGGTTGCAGTTCCACCTCGAGACCACGGCGCCGATGATCATCGAGTGGCTCGATCTGTACCGGGACGAGCATGCGAAGTGCGGCGGGACGGTGCAGGGGCGGGCCGCGGTGATGGCGAAAACCGCCTTGCTCAAGGCGGCGGCAGAGCAGCGCGCCCGACACGTGTTCGGACGGTACTTCGCTTCGATCGGCTAACCGTGTAGGAGGCTGGCATTATGGCTGCACCATCCGCTCCTCTTAGTCATATCCAGATTACCGAAACCCTCGTGCGGCTTTACGTCTTTCTTTCGCAGTCGTTGGACCGCTGCCTGGACAAGTCCACGCGTGAATCCTTTCCTGAAAAAGAACATCAGGCCTTCCTTGCCGATACTCGGGCCCGAGTCATGGAGGCGCTGGCCGTCAACCCCGTCGTCAAACGCAAAGTCGAGGAAGAGTGCACTCGCATTCTGAGTCTCGCCGAATCCTACCTGAAGGCAAGAGCCAACAAGACCGCCCTACAGCGGCAACTCAAGACCGAACGGGAGATGCTCAAGACGAAACTGGTCGCTCTCAGCGACCTGCTCGCCGTCTTCCGCGCCCAGTGAGCGCCTGCGCTGTTCCCGTGTCCGTTCCTCGCATTGCTTCCATTCCGCACGTCATCTAGAATGACCTCATGGCTGCTCCCGACCTGCGGTCGTTGATCCGAGCCGAGCTAGCAGGACACGCGTGGTGGGTCATCTACATCCGGTACGGCTACGCGGGGGCCGTCGTCCTCTGCACCATGATCTTGACCCAGGACATGGGCGCCAAGCTGGAGTCGGCCCCGCTGTACGGCATCGCCGGCGCATTGGTCGCGGCGAATCTCTTGTACGGGATCCACCTCAGCAGCACGGCGCAGCGGATGGGTGCGGTGTCGTCAGAGACGGCCGCCCGTTCACTGGTCCTGCAAATCGGGGCGGACCTGTTTCTCCTGACCCTGCTCCTGCATTTCTCGGGCGGGGTGACGAATCCGCTCATGGTGTTGTACATCGGGCCGATTCTCCTGTCTGGGTTCCTGCTCTCCGTGCGGGCCACGTATGCGTTCGGCGCACTGGCGACGGTCCTGTATGCCGGCATGGCCGTGCTGGAGTACCGCCAGGTTATTCCCCACGTCCCTGTTCCCGGCCTCTTTCCCCCGACGGCCTATCGCAGTGCGTCGTACCTGGTGGTGGTTGTGGTCGCGTTTCTGCTGGCGATCAGCCTGACGGCGATCCTAAGTCTTCTGGTCAGCGGCCGATTGCGCGAGTCCCCTCCATGATGGCGGCGGCTGTGTTGTGCGGTCTTACCGTAGCGGCTCAGCCGGGAGACTCCGGGCCTTCTTCCCCCACTGCGCCCCTCGTGGAGGAACGGCTGGAGGCGGTCCGTAAGGCGCCGACCGACCCTCGCGCCCGGTTGGAACTTGGCGTGGCGTACGCGCAGGCCGAGGAGTATGACTTGGCCATGGCCGAATTGGTCGAGGCCATCAAGCTCAATCCGGAGAACCGGGACAACCTGTCCGCCCGCGCGAACTATCACCTTGGCCTTGTCCTCCTGGCGATCGACCGTGCGGGTATGGCGGTCAACGCCTTTCGCGAGGCGCTCCGGCTCAACTGGAAAGACGCCGCCGTGTACCTGGCGCTGGGGCAGGCGCTCACGAGCCAGGGGAAGTTCGAAGAGGCCATCGCGCAGTATCACGAGGCGCTCCGCCTGGCACCGGGCGCCATCGAGGCGCATGCGGGCCTTGGCCTCGCGCTCGAGGGGGCCGGCCGCGTGGACGACGCGATCGCCCAGTACGAACTGTATCTGCAGTCCGCGTCGGGAGCTGACCAGCACAGCGTCGAGGCGATTGCGCAACGCTTGGAGAAACTGAAAGAGCGGAGAAAAATGTAAGCGAGCGTGGTCATGCCGGACGACCAACTGCAGTCCCGCAAGCGCCACCGCGGCGTCATCGGCATCGAGAGCAAAGTGCCGATCCGAGACCGGTCGGTCTTGAGCCTCGTCTACACCCCTGGCGTGGCCGAGCCCTGCCTGGCCATCCACAAGGACCCGGTCACCTCGTTCGAATACACCTGCCGGGGCAACACCATCGCCGTCGTCACAGATGGCTCGAAGGTCCTCAGCCTGGGCAACCGCGGTCCCCATGCCGCGCTGCCGATCATGGAAGGCAACGCCGTGCTCTTCAAGACCTTCGCCGGCGTGGATGCCTTCCCGATCTGCCTGGACACGCAAGACACCGACGAGATCGTCCGGACCGTCTCCCTCCTGGCCCCGACCTTCGGCGCCATCTGCTTGGAGGACATCGCGGCGCCCCGCTGCTTCACCGTCGAGGAGCGGCTCGAGCGCGCGACCGACATCCCCGTTTTTCACACCGATCAGCACGCGGCCGCGATCGAGGTGCTGGCCGCGCTCATGAACGCCGGCAAGCTGGTGGGCAAGGCGCTCCCCATCATGCGCGTGGTGATCAACGGGGCCGGCGCGGCCGGCATTGCGACCGCACGGCTCCTGCTCAAGGTCGGCGTGAAGGATGTGGTCCTCTGCGACCGCGCCGGCGCGATCTACAAATACCGGCCCACGCGGATGAATTGGGTGAAGGCCGAGATGGCCCTGTGCACCAACCGGGAAGGACGGCAGGGCGCGCTCCCGACGGTGCTGGCCGGCGCCGATGTCTTCGTCGGGTTCTCCTCCGGCGGCGCGCTGAGCGGCGAGGCGATCGCCGGCATGGCACGCGACGCCATCGTGCTGGCCCTGGCACTGCCCGAGCCCGAGATCCGCCCGGAGCTGGCGAAACGGAACGGCGCGGCGATCGTGGCGACGGGGCGGGCCGACCTGCCGAATGGCGTGAACACGGCGATGGTCGTCCCTGGCGTGTTCCGAGGGCTCCTGGACGTGGCCGCCCGTGGCGTGAACGATGAAATGAAGATCGCGGCCGCCGAAGCGCTCGCCGGCTGCCTGCCCGAAGGCGAGCTGCGGACTGACCGGATTCTGCCGAGCCTGATGGACTTCCGCGTGGCGCCGGCCATCGCGGCGGCGGTGGCAAAGGCCGCCATCAAGACCGGTCGGGCGAGGAAGCAGGTGGACCCCGAGCATATCCGTGAACGGACGCTGCGGTACGTGTACGAAGGGCGGTTCCCGATCCCGCCCGATCGGAGCGGCCGCTCGGCGACGGTGGCGCAGCAGTCCCTCGACCTGCACGCGCGCTACGGCGGGATCCTCGAGATCAAGCCCAAGATCCCGGTCAAGGACCTGACTGTCCTAAGCTCGTTCTACGTGTCGCCGGGTCCCGCGCAGCCGGCCGAAGAGATCTCCAAGGATCCGTTGAAAGTGTATGACTACACGGCCAAGGGCAACCTCGTTGCGGTCGTGACTGACGGGTCGGCTGTGCTGGGCCTGGGCGATCTGGGACCGCGCGCGGCCTTGCCGGTGATGGAAGGGAAAGCGGTGCTGTTCCATTTCTACGCGGGCATCGAGGCGTTTCCGATCTGCCTGGGGACGCAAGACCCTGATGAGATCATCACGGCGATCAAGCACTTGGCGCCGACGTTCGGGGGGATCAACCTCGAGGACATCGCGGCGCCGCGGTGCTTCGAGATCGAGCGGCGCCTGCGGGCCGTGCTGGACATCCCGGTCTTCCACGACGACCAGCACGGGACGGCGGTGGTGGTGCTGGCCGGGATCCTGAACGCCATGCGGCTGCTGCGGCGCCGGTTGGAAGACGCGAAGATCGTGATCTGCGGCGCGGGGGCGGCCGGGACGGCGATCGCCCGTCTTCTGCTGCGGCGTGGCGCGCGAGATATGATCCTCACCGACGTGCACGGGATCGTCTACGAGGGCCGGGAGGCGGGTATGAACCCGACGCTGGCGGAGCTGGCCGCCCAGACGAACCAGGGACGGCTCACGGGTCAGTTGGACGATGCGTTACCAGGTCGAGACGTGTTCATCGGGGTGTCTGCCGGGGGCGTGCTCAAACCGGAATTGCTGAAGAAGATGGCGCCGGAGCCGGTGATCTTCGCTCTGGCGAATCCGGTCCCGGAGATCATGCCGAAGGAGGCTCTGGCCGCCGGCGCGCGGATCGTGGCGACCGGCCGCTCCGACTTTCCCAATCAGATCAACAACAGCCTGGTCTTTCCCGGCCTGTTCCGCGGCGCCCTGGACGTGCGGGCCACCACGATCACGTTCGAGATGGAACAGGCGGCGGCCCAGGCGCTGGCCGACGTGATTCCGGAAGGGGACCTGCGGCCAGACTACATCATTCCTGACGCCTTCGACTTCCGCGTGCCCCCGGCGGTCGCGGCGGCGGTGGCGAAATCCGCGATGGAGACCGGCGTCGCGCGCATCCAGCGTGATCCCGACGCCATCGCCCGCGACACCCGCGCCTTCCTCTACGAAGGTGAGTTAGGGAGCTGAACGAATGGCCGAAGTCGAACTGCCCAAACACGAAGAACTCGAAGAACTGAAAGGCAAGGCGTTTACCAAGCGCGTGGCGCTCACCACGGCGCTTTACGCGGTGGTGCTGGCCATTGCATCCCTGGGAGGCACCAACGCCATGAAGCACATGCTCTTGGCCCAGCAACAGGCGTCTGACCAATGGTCGTTCTATCAGGCCAAGGTGATCCGGGAGCACCAGTACCGCATCCAGAAGTTACGCCTGGAGGTGGACCTGGCCGAACGCGGCCGCACCATGAAACCCGAGGCGCGGCAAAAATTCGAGGAGTTGCAGTTGAAGCTCACAGACGAAGAGAAGCGGTACAACACCGAGAAGAAGGAGATTGAGCAGGAAGCCAAGAAGCTGGAGCAGGAGCGAGATCTCTACCGGACCAAGGACCCGTACTTCGACTACGCGGAAGTGCTCTTGCAGATCGCCATTGTGATGGCATCCATTGCCATTCTGGCGACCTCACGCCCGCTGTTCTTTTTCAGCCTCGGCCTGGCTTGCTTGGGTGCCTTCCTCGCCCTCAATGGCTTCTTGCTGTTCTTGAAGGTTCCCTTTCTGCATGGCGGGCACTAAGCTCAACAGGTAGTGTAGGGTACCTATGGCTGTGGATAACGTCTCGGTGCGATGCTGCATCGCGGGTGGCGGGCCGGCCGGAATCATGCTGGGGCTGCTGATGGCTCGCGCCGGCGTCGAGGTGCTCGTGCTGGAGAAGCACGCCGACTTTCT
>VBOD01000022.1 GCA_005877615.1 Nitrospirota bacterium
TGTAGAGATACGAAGGCATGAAAACGGTTACGGCTCAGGAAGGAGGAGCTCCTGCCCCGGGCGAATGAGGTCGGACGTGAGATCGTTCACCGCGATCAGCTCAGACAGCCGCACGCGATGCTTGCGGGCCAAGCCCCACAGGGTGTCCCCCCGTTCCACGATCACCGTGCGTGAGGCAGACTCGGCAGACTCGCCGGAGGGCGCAGGCTGGTCGGACACGTCCTTGTACATCGGCACCGCCAACCCCGCACTCGTAGGTTTCTGCTTCGCCCGCGTGGAGAGTTTCTGCATCGCGGACTTGAGCTCGGCCAGTTCCTTGGTTTGCCGTTCAATGGCCTGCTCGATCGCCTGGAGGCGCGACTGGTCGCGACCGGCCTCGCCGACTTGCTGACGCAGGCGTCCCAGCTCGACCAATTGTGCCTGCAGTTCGCGGCTGATCGCCGCCAGACGGTCGCGCTCTTCCCGCGTACGCACCAGCTCCTCGCGCTGTGCCTCCAGCGCCCGTTGCGCCTCCTGCACGCGGCGCTGGGCCTCCCGCAGCTCGCCTTCCAAGCGAGCCTGCGCGGCGCGGGCGGTGCCCAGGTCCCGCTGAACTCCCTGCATCTCCGCGCGCAGGTCCGTGATGGTGCGTTGGGCCTGCGCGGACTCCGCCTTGAGCGCGGCCTGCATCATTTGGAAGTCACGGGCTGAAGGGCCGGCACAGCCGGCGACCATCCAGAGACCGCACCACAGCGCAGCGTGGAGTGCGTAGAGATTCCTCATCCCACCATCACCACTGGTTATACGGCACACCGTCGGTCCCGACGAGGTCGGAACCGGAGTGGATATCAAAGACACCGCCCTCTGTAGTCTCATAAATTTCCTGCCAGGTGGACGTGGATCGCGTGAAGGGATCCATCGGGATGGCCTTCAGATATCCGACCGTGACCAAATCCTTGAGCGAGTCCGGGTACTTCCCCTTGTCGGCCCGGTGCTGGTCCAGCAGGTCCCGGACCGTAAAGAGATCGCGCACGAGGACCGCTTCGCGGGCTTTCACAACGGACTGTTGATAGGAGGGCACGGCCATGGTCACAAGAATCCCCACAATCGTGACGATGCTCATCAACTCGAGGAGCGTGAAGCCACGCTCACCAGTCCCGATACTTCGTCCCATCTAACGCGACCTCCGGGCTGGCCGAGGCCAGGTCATACACATCGTCGCCGCACCAGGACGACGCATCCGGGGGATCCGTGAAGCAGCGCAACAGCCAGTCGGCCTTCCCGGTCAGCGGGTCCACCTGGATCCTCCGCAGGTAGCGCTTGAGCGTCGCCCCCTTCACGGTGGCTTGTTCGCCCGTTAGCTTCACTTCCAGCAAGGTCTGAAGGCTCTTGGGATATCCGGACACGCTGGATGTTTCCTTGCACGTGAGCTTGTTGTTGACGCACAGGGGACCGAGCAACAGATCGCCGTCCCGGTTCCAGTCCAGTTTGAAAGCATCGATGGCCGCCCGAACCGTCCGGAGCTCCTGACGCAGCTCAATCTCACGCGCCCGCTTCCCCGAGACCTTGGAGAGCGGCATAGCCACCGACGCCAGCACCATGATGATGGTGATCGTGACCAGCAGTTCGAGGAGCGTGACGCCCGACTGGTTCACTGAACCCTCACGCTGCCCTGCCCGCCCGTGGCCGGAAGCGGCGCCTTCGCCGCGCTCAGCAACCGTGACGTCTGGATCGCCACCGGCGATGAGCCGGGCTCTTTCGCGACAAACGCCAGCGTGGCCAGGACACCGGCACCGCTCACGCCCTTGGCGCCCTCCCCCCGCGTGAGCTGGACGACCACCGTCCCGGTCGCCGGATTCGCAGCCGTGACGACAGTGGCCGTCCCCTCTCGTTTTAAAAATTCACCTTCGAACGCCTGGCGAAACTCCAAGACCTTCGGATCGTAACTGACGGTCAGCGTGCCTTCGGCAAGGTCCTCGATGTTGGTCACCATCACATCCAGCCTGATCTCCTCGCCCACTGCTGCCGTTCTGTCCGGAGGGAGGACGGAAAGCACTCCCAAGGGGGGCTGTCGCGGGACTTGGCTACCAGGAGGGGCCGGCGCTTCCGGCGCCGGGGATGGCGCACCGGGAAGCGCAGGCGCGGGACTTGCGGGCACGGCGCCCAACATCCCCCTGCCTATCCCTCCGTCAGGGAAAAGCTGCTTCAGCCCATAGGCCTCCTCCGTTCCAGACCAGAAGGCCTGATCATCCGCAGGAGGCAGTTCCAGCGCCCGGACGATGTGCGGCGTGATGGTCAGGATCACGTCGGTGGTGACTACATCGCGGGTGGTGGACTTAAACACCTCCCCTAGCACCGGGATGTCGCCCAGCCCCCGCACCTTCTGGACCGTTATCCGGTCCTCGGGCTGAATCAGGCCGGCGAGCACCACGCTCTCACCGTCCTTCAACGAGAGCGAGGTCTCCGCCGTGCGTGTCCCGAACCGGAACTGCTGGATCAACGGGTTGCTTTGCAGGGTCACGAGGTCACCCAGCCGTGTCACTTCGAGCTGGAGCTTGAGGGTCACGTCCTGGTTCAGATGGATGACGGGCTCCACCGTGAGCTTAACGCCGGTGTCTTTGAATTCAATCGACGTCACCGTGGATTGGGAGGGCAGGGTTCCGGGCACTATGCCGGGAATCGTGCTCGTGGTGGACAGCAGGATGGGCACCTTGTCGCCGATGTTGATCTTGGCCTGTTTGTTGTTCACTACCCGTACCCGCGGATTGGCCAGAGTCTTGGTGTTGGCTTCCGACCTGAGGAAATCCAACAGCACGCTGGTGGGCAATGTGAAGAGGTAGCTGCCCGTTGCGATGGACGCCAAATCCTGATACGTCCATTGGGTGGTCGTGCTGGCGGCCGGGAACGACGTGGTGCCCGGCGGGACGAGCGCCGCCCCGAGTTGTTTGGCAAGGTTAAAGCCAAACTTGTCGGACAGGGTCTTATCCACCTCCAGCACCTCGATCTCGAACATGACCTCGCCCGGCTTCCGATCATTGGCCAGGATGATGCGTTCGGCCAGCTTGACCTTGTCCGCGGTGTCCCGCATGACGATCGCGTTGACATCCTCATTGACGAAGATCCGCTTGGTCTCCAGCATGGTCCGCAACAGGTTCACCATGTCTTTCGCCTTCGCCGTCGAGAGGTAGAAGGTGCGGATGAGCATATCCTGATACTGATCCAGCTTCTGCTTCGTCCTCGGAATGACAATGATCGTGTCATACGCAAGCCGCCGCATGAAGAGGCCCTGCGTGGTCAAGATGAGGTTCAGCGCGTCTTCGAACGTGGCGTCCTTGACGAAGATCGTGATGGGATCGTCCTTCATGTCCTTGTCGAACAGGATGTTGATTCCGCCTGCGCGCGCCAGGACTTCGAACACCTCCTTGGTCCGGGCGTTCTGAAACTTGAGCGTAATGGGTTGCCTGGAGCCGGTGAGCGGCAACGCAACGCTCTTTTGCTTCTCGGCGAGCTGGACCAGGCCGTCTTGCGCGGCCTTCAGGTCCGGATCCAGTTCCAGCGCGCGCTCGAAGGCCTCGGCAGCATCATCCAGCCGGCCCCCCTTCACCATCTTCTGCCCGACTGTCAGCCGGTCCTGGGCTTCCTTGTAACGCAGCGCTTGAGCCAGCGCGGACTGGTGTTCCTGATTGAATGGCTCCAGGCTCAAGGCCCGTTTGAACGCCTCGATCGCCTGCAGGAGATTCCGCTCTTTGAGCGCAGCTCGGCCCCGTTCCTGGTACATCGCCGCGACCCGGCCTTTGACGGCGTTCAACTTGGCCTGAATGCTGGAATTAAACGGATCGTCTTTGAGGGCGTCCTGGTAGGCTGCCATGGCCGCCTCCCAGTTGCCCTCTTGCATGAGTCGGTCGGCAAGCGTGGTGTCCGGGACATAGAAGGAGAAGCACCCGGCCAGCAGGGCTAAGACCGCCAGCGCGCTGACAATCTTCCAATACATCAAGGAGCGCCCTTTCCTGCCTATTATCCCTTCTAAGCAGGCCATATTAGCGTTTGCAGCGTACAGAGTCCACCAGAAAAACACTGAAAGGGCGCTCTGGTAAACACCCTATTCTCGCATCCGCCGTGCCCAGAGTGCCTGAAACTCTGGGTATGAAAGGAAAACGCGCCGCTCGAAGGCTTGAGTAAACTCCTGGCCTTCAGCCAAATCCTGGAGCAATGCGGTCAACGCCGGAATCCCGCCGCGCTCAATCAGCATCCGCACAGCCAGCGCGCTTTCGGCATAGGCAAGCGGGACTTGATCAGCAGGCAAGCTCAGAAAGCCGTCGTGAAGTCGCGGGAGCGGGACCAGGGATGGCGCCTGCCGGGCCAACCGCTCAGCCCACTTTACATCGCCCATTTCAAACACCACCGCCAGTCCCTCATCAAGCCAGGTCGGGACTCCACGCGGCGCCACGCTCTTGACCAGCGCATGGGTAAACTCGTGCGCCAAGACCTTTTCCAGTTGCCGGGGGTCCTTGAGAGCGCCCCGCATCGGGACTCGAATTTTGCCGTCAAAGACACCACCCGCCCACGCCGGGCTTCGCGTAATATCACGGAACTGCTCATCGGTATAGAGAACGACGGTAATGACAGTCGGAGGGTAAGCCAGAAGAGCGGTGCCGATGCGCCAGTACGCTGCCTCCAGTGCATCCACTGCGGCCGCTGCGAGACGTTGCTCCGCCGGCCCTTCAAAGAGCACGGTGAAGTGCGGGCTCAGGTTTTGCTGAAACCTGCTGTGCAGGGCGGCTTCTTTGCGCCAACTCTCCAACCGCCCCTGGATTTGCGCGTTGTTCGGTTCAACCTCGAGCGCCGCCTCATACGTCCGGACCGCCGTCTCAAGATCGCCCATGCGATAGGTGATGTCGCCCAGCAACAGCGCCGCCGCCGTCAGCTTGGGGTTGAGTCGCACGGCTTCTTGAAGCGCCGTGCGGGCCTCCATCTCCTGCCCCTGCAGGTGCGCGGCAAGCCCCGCTCCCAGGAACAACGTGGCATCGCGAGCATTATCGGCGATGGCGTCATGAAACAAGCGCGACGCCTCCGTGATCTGACCGGCCCGGATCGCCTCCCACCCTTGTCGCCCCAGCACAGCTCCGGAAGACTCCGCCAGCCCTTGGGCAACGGCTCCGGAGATGACCCAGAGCAGGACGAAACCGGTCGCCACGATTCGGGGCACGAGCACTTCTCTGGTCATGGTCGTATAGTTTACTACGACAAGACTCTACAAGGCGTTGTGTTAATTAAATGTAAGTTTAGTAAAATTTCAGTAAAATAAGGAGTTGAAGCCCATGTTTAGGAGCAAACGAAACGTTAGGGGAAGCACGTTGTGCCAAGAGGAGCGCGGGGTGACCTATCTCCTCGTGATGTTGGCAGTGGTGTTGATGGGGATCTCCGCATCCGTCGCGGCCAAACAGTGGAAGGCCGTGGTGCAGCGTGAACGAGAAGCTGAACTTCTGGCTCGGGGGATTGAGATTCAGGCCGCCTTGGCGACCTACTCAGCCCAGCAAAAGAAAGGGCGCGTCGGCTTCTCCGGCGAGATCTATCCGCTGACGTTAGAGGAACTCACCAAGCAACCGAAGCCTGCTTTGCGAAAGGCGTACAAGGATCCGATTACCGGCGAGGACTGGGAGTACGTGCGAGACCCCACAGGCCGCATCCAGGGGGTACGGAGTAAGAGCAAAGCGGAGCCGTTCAAGCAGCGCGACTTCCCACCTGTCGTGCGCCACTTAGAAGGATTGACCAGTTATTACCTGTGGGTGTTTCAGTATCCGAACCCCTCCACACCACAACTTCCATCGGGACAACCGACTACTCCGGGACAACCGACACCGCAGACACCAGGCATCCCTGGCCTTCAGCCACCGCCGGGACCAGGCTCCCATGGTCCGCCATTTCCTTTGGGAACTACAGGCAACCCTGCCTTGCCGCCGCCGCAAATACCTTCAACTCCTGGCGGCCCTGCCATTCCATAGGCGGCGGTTACTTGCCTTCGACCAGCGGGACCGTCCGTTCCACCTGAGACCGGGGTTCCTGCAGGGTCACGCCGGTCGGCGTGACGGCCTTGACTAGCACCCTTTGCTCGATCGTCTCATCGCTCCGCACGATGTACAGGTCTTTCCCCTTTGAGAGAAACGCGTGCTGTCTCCCGTCCCTGCTGAGATACCCGAGGTAGCGGAACTGGGCCAACTCCTGACGAGCAGCCTGCGCGGCCAGTTCTTCCGGCGAAGGCGGCGGAGGGGCTGCGGGAGCGGTCACGGCCGGCGCCGTCGAAGGCACCGGCGTCCGCCGTTTGGCGTGGGTGAAGGCCATCTTCTCTTTCTCTGTCGGCAGTGGCGCGAAGATGTTCTTCGGCGCGACGAAGGCCTCCTCCGTCCGGCGCCGTCCGGCCGCAAGCAGGTCAAGATTGACTTTCAAGCCGGCGCCGGCTTGGGGCCGGCTCACCTTTGCCCGATCAGCCTTGCCGGTGACATACGCCAGCGGGACTCGCTGCGGCTCCGGCGCGGCGGCCATGATCCAGAATGCGACGCCCGCCCAGATCCCGAGCAGGAGGACCAGAATCAGCCATTGGGAGCGTCTCGTCATGGCAAGAAGGCATGAGAGGACACGCGCTGACCCGGTCCCTCACGGATGTACGTGCTTAAGGTGATCTGGAACGCGATGGCCTCGCCCTTCTTCGTGCTGTGACGACCGACGTTGAGGTCTTCGATGAGCAGGAAGCCGTCGGCCGTTTCCAGATGATGAATAAATCTTCTAAGATCTTCGTAGCGACCGGAGACCGATCCTCTCAGCAGCGCCTTGGTGAAGCCCCCGGCCTGGGGTTTCTCCAGCGCATAGGAGAGATCCGGGATGGAGACCCGATCCCGCCGCGCGACTTCCGAAATGGCGAGCGGCAGCTGCGCGAAGTCACGATGCCCTGGCAAGGCATTCAGGATCACGGTCAGATCCTTCCGCGCTTGTTTGGCGTCCAGGCGTTGGGCAACCCGCTGTCTCGCCGCCAGCCACGCGGCTTCGGCCTGGGCAAACCGGTCTTGGGCTGGCGCCAGCACGAGCAGATGGACCGCGACCAGAGCAGCGCCCAGCGCGCCAGCCACGGCCACCCAGAGAATGAGCGGGCCATAGGGCGTACGCCGCAAGAGACGGACTATCCGGAATCCGCGAGTCATGATCCCCTGGCCTGGGACTGGTACCGCACGGTCAAGCTGAACTCCACGACGTCATTGTCTTGGACTCTGTGATGAAGTAGATGGGCGTCCTTAAACGCCCGATGGTCTTCCAGGCTGATGATGAAGGCAGTCAAATCCTTCAAGCTCAATGCTGAGCCAGCGATCGCGATGACCGCGTCCTTGAAATCGAGCCGGATGCTGTTGATCGAGACGCGCGGCGGGACGGTCGCTTCCAGATCGCCGAGGAACCGCGTCCAGGAAAACGCGCGCTTGACGATCAGGTCGTTGGCAAAGACCACTTGGGTCGTGAGCCGATCCATCGCCGCATCGGAGAGGTCCACCCCCTCCATCTGTCCTCGGAGCTGGACCTGGCGGTCTTGTTCCTGAACCCGGGCCAGCGCCTGCTCGACTGAGATGGCCTGGGCCCGGATGTCACGGGCCTCTCGAACATTCCAGACGATCAATCCGACCAGCAGCAGCGAGACCAGCCCCAGCGCGGCACAGACAGAACCCAGGTAGGCGTAATGGCTGCCGCTGAGATCGACAGCCGGAATGGCCTGCCTTCGTTTCGGCGCAAGCGCCGCGATCGCCGGCAGCGCTCCCGTCGGCGTGGCTTCGTCGAGCGGCACACGCCAGGCCTGTTGAGCAAGAGTCGGTCCCACGGGGACCACCTCCAGATCAAGCTCCTTGGAGATCGCCGTCAGTGCATCCGGCTCCCGCTCTTCGCTGAGCACATACAGGCGCCGCAGTGGGGTCCCCGGATGGGTCTCCTCATAGAACGCCAGCGATGCCACGAGATCGTCCAGAATCTGCGGCGATTGGGTTTTGGTGCGCACGAAGACCGGGCGGCCGGCCTGGTGAATCATGAGCGTAAACCCTTCGTCCAGTACGGACAACCAGCCGGCGGGTTCCTCAACGGGGGTAGACGCGCGCGCCACGTTGGGTAGTAGGAAGCTGGTCGCCGTCACACTGACCGGGACCAGCCCAACTTCATCGCACACCGTTCCGTATTGCCGCAGCACCGATTCCCCGATCATCACCACCAGCACGGTGCGAGGTCCGATGACCTGCGACACGACTCTGGCACCCGCCACCGGAAAGGTCGCCTCTTTTTCCAGGCGCCAGCGGATGAGGGCGTCCCGTTCCCTCGAGCGAGACGGCATGGTGTCCACATTCAGCAGCACGGTCCGGACACAGAGATCCGACAAGACCAGCGCGATCGGCCAGCCGGGCGCCTGGCGTCCGTCCGGTATTCCGATCAAGGCACGAAGGCGGGATTTCAGCGCATCAACGTCATTGATGTTGGGCTCGACCGGCGAGGGCCTGAGGAGGCCGGACGGCAGATCCACCACGATGGACTGCACGCGTGGCCGTCCGCGCCAGTCCGTGGACCGCACCGCCCACGCCGCCTGACGCGGACCCAGCTTCAAACTGTACCGCGGCGGGCCGAATCCCAGCATCTCACGCCTGTTCGATGAAGGTCACACGATTAATCTCAGCCAGCGTGGTCGCCCCTTGCCGTAACTTCTCCAAGGCGGCGTGCCGCAGGCTCGTCATGCCGGCATACAACGCGCGCTTGCGGATCTCGGACGGCGGTTTTCGATCCAAGATCATTTCCTTGATCTCATCCGTGAGGTCCAGGAACTCCGTGATGCATTGACGACCACGATACCCGGTCCCGTGGCACTGCTCGCACCCCCGCCCCTGGGAAAGCACGACCTCACGATACTGGTCATAGTTGAGCTCCGACTCCTCGGCCTGCGCGCGATCCAGCCGGACCTCTTCCCGGCAGGCAGGGCAGATCGTCCGCACCAGCCGCTGCGCAAGAATGCAGTTCAGCGAGGAGACGAAGTTGTACGGTTCGATCCCCATGTTCACAAACCGGCCGATCACGTCGAAGGCGTTGTTCGCATGGACTGTGGTGAAGACCAGATGGCCCGTCAGCGCCGACTGTATCGCGATCTGCGCGGTCTCGGCATCCCGGATCTCGCCCACCATGATCTTGTCCGGATCGTGACGGAGAATCGAGCGCAGGCCGCGGGCAAAGGTCAACCCCTTTTTCTCGTTGACCGGGATCTGCACCGCGCCGGCGAGTTGGTATTCGACCGGATCCTCGATCGTGATGACCTTGTTCTCGAGCGTATTGATCTCGCTGATCGCGGCGTAAAGCGAGGTGGTTTTGCCGCTGCCGGTCGGGCCTGTCACCAGCACCATGCCGTACGGTTCGGTAATGGAACGACGAAACCGGCGGAGATCCTCGGGGTTGAACCCCAAGCGATCCAGCCGCAGCGCGGCCACCCCTGCCGCGATGTACTCCTTGTCCAGGATACGGATCACCACGACTTCCCCGAACGCGCTCGGCAGGATCGAGACACGAAAGTCCACGGTTTTCCGGTCCAGCCGGATCCGGAACCGACCGTCCTGGGGCACCCGCCGTTCGGCGATGTCCAGCTCCGACATCACCTTGATCCGCGAGATCAGAGGGGCGTGGAGCTTGAGGTCCAACGGATCGAGCGCCGGCGTCAGGATCCCGTCAATCCGATACTTGACGTGCACCGCTTGATCAGTGGCCTCCACGTGAACATCGCTCGCCCGCCGCTGCAGGGCGTTTAAGATGATCGTGTCCACGAGCTTGACCACCGGGCTCTGGTCCTTGGCGATCTTCTCGATGGACAGCACTTCGTCGCCCCGCTCGTCCTCCCGGAGCAAGATCGGCCGATAGTCTGCCTCAATATCCTTCAACGCCTGGCTCGACCCTTCGCTCCGGGTCAAGACCGCCAGAATCGCGTCCTTGGTGCTGACCACCAGCTGCAGGGGGTGCTTCAACAGGAGTTCCAGTTCGTCCAGGGCCGGCAGGTTGCCTGGATCGTGGATGGCAATGACAAGCAGACCATCCTGTTCGGCGAGCGGCACAAACGGATGGCGATACATCAATTCAACGGGGATGGTTTGATAGAACCGGGGGTCCACCCGGTGCTCGGTCAAGGGCTCATAGGGCAAGCCGTACTGGGCCGCCAGCGCCCGGCCCAATTGCTCTGCGGAGAGGAGACCCTCCGCCACCAACGCCTGCCCGAGCGGCCCGCGTCCGTTCTCCAGCTTGCCGAGGACCGCGTCAAGTTGCGGCCCCGAGATTACGCCCTGCTCAATCAGCACCTCACGGAGGGGTTTACGCTTCACGAAACGAGTCGTGTCATATCCCATGGTCAGTGCTCCTCCACCCAGCAAAAAGGCAAGAAGACCATCAAGTTTAGCAGAACTACACGTAACCAGCCAACTATGGCGGTGCAGCGGAGATGTTGATTGAGTCTACCTGGCAGCGACGGCCAATCAGTGCTATCCTTACTAAAGAGATGAGCACGAGGATCAGACACCTGCTTCTACCAGAGAGAGGGCGCCGCCTCGCCTTCCTTCTGCTGGCCTATTTCAGCCTCAGCAGCGTGTTTGTGGAACCCGCCGCCGCGGATATGCGGACCGTGACCGCAGACGGAGAATACCGCATGGGGCCCCGCGATACCCGCGAGGATTCGGTGCGCCTCGCGACAGAGGCCGCCAAGCGGCATGCCCTCGAACAGGTCGCGACCTACCTTGAGAGTGTCACCGTGGTCACCAACCTGGATGTCACTTCAGACGAGATCCGGGCGTACACGGCGGGCCTGATCCTGGTCCTCGATCAGCAGATCAGCACCCGCCTCGATGGAGACACCGTGGTGATCCGCGTGGACCTGACCGCACAGGTGGATCCGGACGAGGTCGTGCAGGCCATCGCCGCGCTACGCGAGAACGAGGATGCCCGGCGTGAGCTTGCATCCCTCAAAGCCGAGGTGGACCAACTCCACCAGCAACTGGAGACGGCCAACCAGGCGCTGACGACAGCGACAACGCCGGACCAGGTCCTGGCTGTCAACCAGCAACGCCAACAACTGCTGAACGAACTCCAGGCCAATGCGCTCGTCTCTCAGGCCTGGACGGATTGGGTGCTGGTCACGCCGGTTGTGTACCCCAGCCCTTGGATCGGAGTGGGGCAAGTACAAGGCCTCCTCACCCAGGCGAGATGGGTTAACCGCATGAATCCGCACATCGCCATCATCCAGCGGGTGATCACAACCCAGGTGGGTCCGTTGCCAGCGGGCGTGCCACCCCGCACTCCTCCGCAAACTCAGCCGCCGGCACAGTCCCAACCCCCGTCAACGGCAAGCTCACCACCACCGACTCTTCAGCAGATCCAGCCGGCGCCGCATTCACCACCCGCGCCGACAAGTCCTCCATCCAGGCCCCCTCAGCTCACGCAGGCTCCATCACCACGCTCCCTCCCACCGACGCTCAACCAGATCCATCCGATTCAGCCCCACCACGTGTCGCGCGCGCCTTTTGTGCTCTCGCGCCAGGCTCCCAGCACAAACCCTAAAAACTCCAGGGAGGGTGGCCAGCACAGACGGTAAGCCCGTTTGACTGCAGGATGCTGAAGGGGTGTATAAAGGGGTTTATGAACGCGTACGGTGAGGCCCGGAAGACAAGCAGACAGGGGCTCTACCTCGGTGTCGCGATGCTGTTTTGTTCCGTTTGCGCAAGCGCCTCAGAGCAGTCCGCGTCTCCCCAACAAGACTCGAATCAGCTCTTCCAAGAGCTGCGCAAGATGGAGCAGCAACCGCCGCAGGGAAAGGAGCATGCAGTCCAACCGCCTGCGATCGCGTCGCACTATCCCCCTGACCAATACCTGATAGGCACCGGCCAGGGCGACCTGTCCAAGGGGCGCCTGGTCTGCCGGCGTGTGTCAGAACTCGCTGCCCGCGCCGAGCTAGCCAAGCAAATCCGCGTCTGGGTAAAGGAACACGCCGTGGATCGCGTGCGTGAGCGCACGGGAGCCCCAACCGAACAGGATATTGAGGTCGTGCGTGAGGAAACGGTCAACGAGTTGCTTCAGGATGTCAAGATCGTGGATCAACGCGTGGACGAGGCCGCAGGCACCTGCACCAGCGTGGCGGTGATGCCGAAGAGTCGTGTGACGCCACAACCGGCGACGTCTCCCCCTGAGACTCCGCGAACGCCATGAGCGCAGCTACTGGCCCATGGATTCGGTCTCAGACGTGAATCCCGGGCCCTCCCTCCGGAGAGACATCCGCGTCTGGGTCCAGGGTCGGGAGTGTGAACGGCTCGGCTTCCTTGAGTTCCTTGATGTCCCGGAGCGCCGGCAGGTCCGACAGGTCCTTCATCCCGAACGCCTGGAGGAACTGCCTCGTCGTCCCGTACATGATGGGACGGCCGGGGGCGTCCTTGCGCCCGACGATGCGGACCAGCCGGCGTTCGAGGAGCGTTTTCAGCACGCCCGCGGAATCCACGCCCCGGATCTGCTCGATCTCAGCGCGGACCGCCGGCTGCTTGTAGGCGAC
>VBOD01000128.1 GCA_005877615.1 Nitrospirota bacterium
AGGCGAGGATGTACGGCCGCCGTGTCGCGTGGCGCACCAGCTTGATCGCGGCCTCGATCGCCTCCGCGCCCGAATTGCACAGGAACACCTGCTTGGGCCCACGACCGGGCGCCAGCTCAGCCAGCCGTTCGGCCATCCGGACATAGGACGGGTAAAAGAAGTCCGCGAAGGAAAAATGGATGAGCCGGTCAACCTGGGCCGTGATCGCGCCGACCACCTGTTTGTGACTGTGTCCGACGGCGCTGACCGAGATGCCTGCCGTGAAGTCCAAATAGCAGTTCCCGTCCACATCCCAGACGTGGCATCCGGCCGCGTGGTCCACGACCAGCGGATAGGACTGCGTGGCCGAAGGAGCCACGTGCCGCTCATACCGCCGCAGGAGCGTCCGGGCGCGGGGCCCTGGAGGAGTCGTGCGAATATGCAGGGAAGGCATGAATATAATTATAGCGTACTGCGCGCCGGTGCGGTGCGCAAGGCGAGGGCAGAGAAGGGCTCAGCGCTGCATCGGCACCTTGGTGTACCCGGCCGGCACCTCGAAGAGGTGGGGCGGCTGATGGTCGAAGGCGACACGGTCAAAGGCGCTCTCCCAGCTTCCATCAAGGCTTGCCAGCTTCATGGAGAACTGGACGTCGGGAGCGACCCACTGGTAGAGCACTTGCTTCCGTCCATTCAGATCCAAGGTGACCCGGTACTTCTCGGTCTTGCGGCCGCCCACCAGGTCTGCCCCCACGCGCGTGCGTTCCACCTCGCCCGGAATCTTGGGGGCGACCTGTGGCAACTGATCGATCCGCAAGGGCATCTCCACGTACGTCTGGTTCGGCAGCAACAGCCACGTGACCGCCTTATCCAGCCGATGGATGGCGACCTTCGGACCGTCCGGGCTCGCCATCTCCACCCGCCATCGATCGGACTGAAAATAAATCTTCCCCGACATCGACTGCGCGCCTTTCCGGGTCGTCTGCTCCGCCGAGAACTCCAGCGCGAAGGCTGGAGAGACGGAAAGCCAGAGCGCGCCGCCAATGGTGAGGACCAAGCAGAGTCGTTGCATCGCGCCTTCCTCTAGGTGAGCCGGCCGCCGACGATCCAGTGGCGGTCGTCCGGGACGTCGATGAGAAGCCGGGACAGGTTCATCTCGGCCAACTGGGCCGCCACGTCATCCTCGGTGAAGGACGCGAGCAGGGAATTATAGAAATCGCGCCGGAGGATCGCCGGCTCATCCGCGGCGTATTTGTCCACGATGGCCTGCGCCGCCTCAGACGACTCGGGGCGGAGCAGGTCCATCACCAGCACCACGGCGCCGGGCTGGGCCAGTTTCTTGACCGCATACCAGAACTGCAACGGGTTGGGGACATGGTGCAGGAGACTGTTCGAGATGACGGCATCGGCCCGTTCCGGAAGGACCGTGTCCTGGAACCGCTCGCACCGCAGCGCGATGCGATCCGCTAGGCCAGCCACACAGATCACGTCCAGGCCGATGGCGATCATGGGCGGCGAGCCGTCCACCCCGGTGATCCGACACTCAGGAAGCTTGCGCGCAAGCCGGATCGGGATGTCGGCGGGCCCGCAGCCCAGATCCAGCACATGCCCTGCCTTGAATTCCGGGTAGAACTCCACGAACCGATCGACGAACCCCTGGTTCTCTTCTTCGAAGTCGGCGCGGGCGTAGGCCCGTGCCTGCTCGGGGTCGTCCATCAATTCCGGTTCAAGCACCCGCTCCATTGCCCTCCTCCACCGCCACCGTGTCCCCCGGCCGCACCAAGCCCTCTGCCAGCACCCGCGCGTACAGTCGGCTCCAGCCCGGATGCTTCTTCTGCGAGATCCGCGTGAAGTTCCCGTCCTTGAACCACTGCGTCTGCTGACTGCAGGGAACAGTGTAGTTTGTCACCTTCAGCCGCACGTCTGGGCCGATGCGCAAGCGGTCCCCAGGTTTGAGCCGGGCCCAATCCAGGCCGGCAAGCGTGAGGTTCTCCCCGCAGGACCCAGGGGCGACCCCATGGCCCTCGGCTTGCAGGGCCTCGATGACCTCCAATGAATACAGGCAGACCGCCCGATCCACCCCGCCGTGGTACTGGGTGCTCCGCTGGCGGTCGCCTGCAACCCCCTGGATGGTGATGTAGGCTTTTGGCACCGGCAGCTTCGGTACGCCCCCGTCCGAAACATTGATCTGGTGTACGCGCGGGTGTGTGATCGCCATGCTGGGAGCGCATTGTACCAAAATCCGATCGACAGTCCGATTCTTGCACGATCAAAACGGCTTATCAAAGGGCTGACACAGCGCGGTCTAGTATCCTATATGATGCTTGTTCGGCACAAACCAACACAAGACGACCCACTCGTCTTGAATCGGCATTGCCTTTGCATGTATACAGCACACTGTCGAGGATCATCGGCTTGACATCTGCCATGATCAGATCATATCTCTAAGGCGACCAAGGAGGGGAAACCATGAACATTTGCACTGTTACGAGAGTAGTCATGTGTGCTGCACTGGTGACCGGATGTGTCAGCTCAGGAACTCACGAAGAGACAGTGACAGAGCTTGAGGAGGCGCGCAAGAGCGCAGCTCAGACCGCTGCGGCGTTCGAGAGTTTTAAGAAGCAGACGGCCGCCGAGGCAGACAGCCTGAGAAATCAACTCGCTGACGTAAACGCCCGCATCGCGTCGCTCATGAGCGGGACCACGACGGCCCAAGAAGAGATTGCACGGCTTCAGAAGCGCGCCGGCGAACTCGAAGCCGAGACGGCACGCGCCAACGATCTAGCCAAGCAGCTCTCGGGGCGAGAGCAGGATCTCAACGAACGGCTCAAGACCGAAGCGGCGGAAAAGGCTCGCCTGGAGAAGGAGCGCGCTGCCAAGGAGGCCGAGATCCAGCGATTGACCCAGACACACGCGGAACTGACCAAGTCGTTGGAGGCCGAAATCGCCAAGGGCGACATTAAGATCAAGCAGGTCAGGGACCGGTTGACCATCAACATGGTGGACCGCGTCCTCTTTGACTCAGGTCAGAGCCAGGTGAAGCCGGCCGGTCTCCAGGTTCTCAAGCAGGTCAGTGACATTCTGAAGAAGGTGACCGACAAGCAGATCCGGATCGAGGGGCACACCGACAACGTGCCGATAGGAGTAAAGCTCAGAGGGCGATTCCCGACCAACTGGGAGCTGTCCACAGCCCGCGCCACGAGCGTCGTCCGCTATCTCATAGAAGATGGCGGGGTGGACCGAGCCAACCTGTTGGCGGTCGGGTATGCCGACACGAGGCCCCTAGTCGCCAATGACACGGAGGAAGGACGCACAGCAAACCGCCGCATTGAGATCGCGCTGTATCCGAAGGACCTGTCCGAAATCGCGAGCCAGCTTAAGCCGTGAGCCGGCTACGAACCGCCAGGTCTTGACGGCGGTGAGGGCCGCCTCGTCCAAGACGGCATAGCCGGTGAGAGCGAGTTGGTGCCTTCCTCAGGTAACTTCTTAACGCTCGGTACGCAGCAAGCATCTGCTGGTAAGAGTAATTCGCGTTGCGGCCGCTGGGGTTCGGGAGCACGAAGACCCGGACCCCGGCCAGCCTTTCTCGTTGCAGGCCTAGACGGACCTTCCCTCTAGACAAAAACAGCGATCGATAGACCGTCACGCCGACGAGCGCCACCACTTTCGGTCGAACCCGTCTGATCTTGGCGAGGAGACGGCGACGGCCGGCTCGAAATTCGCCGGGACCCAGTTCATCCATGCCGGCGCTGGGCCGCGCAACCAGATTCGTGAGGCCGTAGCCCCACTCCGGCAGGCGCACATCCTCCTCGCAGGTCAGCGGGTGCGGCACAAGCCCCGCGTCATAGAGGAGTTTCCAGAAGCGGTTCGAGTAGCCAGCGAAATGGTGACCGATGGCGGAGGACCGGAGTCCGGGATTGATGCCGACGAACAGCACCCGCACGCCAGGTCGGATGCGGTCGGGCAGGCGTCGCATCAGTTCTAATCAGTCGCAAGCGCCTTGAAGAGCTGATTGAAATCGGCCTTGGCGATCTCCACGAAGACCCCTTTTGTCCCTCCCACACACACGGCCATATCGCCACCGCCATACGCCCAGAACTTCGGAGGCAACCAGCTCATGTTCGTGTACATGTGCGAGTACGCTTTGGCCAGGGTATTGAACATGATGCTGACGGTGTTACAGAACTGGGCGGTCATGCCCGCCTGGTCCTGCGGCATCG
>VBOD01000076.1 GCA_005877615.1 Nitrospirota bacterium
TCGCCGAGCGACCTCCTCCCGCGCCACGGCGTCCATGTCGCGCCGCAGGCCTGGATACTCCGCCTTGAGACAGGCTTCGATGCGCGCATCCTCCGCCATCATCCAGAGGTCGCGGATCAACAGCGGATGCGGATACAGTTGGAAGAACTCTTCAAGAGACGTCGGCGGCGAAGCGGCGGCGCGGCCATAACGGAGCCCGGCCTGGGCGGCCAGGTCCGCCAGACGGCTGAGTCGCAGGTCGTACGTGCCGTATTCCAAGTGGCCGGCCTCGTGCGCGGTCAGCACCTTATACATGCGCAGATTATCTTCTTTGGTCGGGTAGCGCCGCATCCGCGCGGGCAAGGCGATCGTGCTCCCGTCTCCTTTACTTTCATCAAGCGGGCGGATCGTCACCGGATGGCCGCTCAGTCCCTCCGCAAAGAGCTTGAGCACACGGGCCACGCTGCGTAACGCCACGCCGCTCGCAGCCTCTTCGATCGCCTCCAGCGCCTTGCGGGTCTCGACCGCGAAGTAGGCGCGCGCCGCGTCGGGATTGTATGCCAGCACCTCCATCCCGCCTCGGTACCATTTGTCGAAACGGTCCATCATCGCGGGAGAGAGCCCCGCAGACACCCCTCCCGCACCCGCCAGCGCGGGCGCGTCCGGATCGGCCAGGTCAATCACCTCCGGCGCTCTCCTTAGATATTCCAGGGCCGCCGCCGCGTCCCGCTCCGCAATCAACGTCCCATACTGGAGCACGCGTTCCTGCCACTGCGGGTCGCGGATGCGGCGCAGCCATCCAGGCGCTTCGCTCAGGAACTCGACGGCCTGTTCGGGTGAGTAGTTCGCCAACGCGCCGTCGAGCGCCAGCACCCGGCGGCGCACTGCTGGTGTGGCGAGGTCCCCCAGCAGCGCGGGGCTCGTCCGGAAGAAGGCCAGCGCCGCCATGTAATCTGGCTTGCCCAGGCTGTTGGGCGTCACGAGCTTGACGCTGACCGACGCCCAGGCCTTCAGATCCTCGCTGGCCAGGACCTTCAGGATCTCAGGACCACGCCGGAGGTATTCAATCCCCAGCACGTAATCCAACTTGGCGAGGTCCGCGCCGATCTGCGCCCACAGCGGCAGGGTCTCCACACCCGCGGCGGCCACCACCCCCGCAGCCTGACGGAAGCCTTCCAGCGCCACGTTGGCGTCTTGTTCCGCCAGCTCCAAGGCCAGCGCCAGCGCCGAGCCAGCGGTCGCGGTCCCCATTGTCCGCACCAAGCCGGGGCTCTCCTTACAGAATTTGATGGAGGCGGCGCCCGACTGCTCGTTCAGCGAGACGGTGAGATCAATCCAGGTGACGACCGCCTCTCCCGGAAGGAGCGCCGCAACCTCGGGCAAGGCCTCGACGGCCGCGGACGCCACCTTGCGGGAGCCTTCCCGCAGCTCGGTGAGCAGCTCGAGCGCGGCCGCCGCCTGCCCGACCTCTGCCAGCCGCCCGGCGAGCGTCGCCGCTGCGGCCTGATCGAGGTCGTCCGCGAGCAACGCTGTTAGCTTGTTCACAATGGAATCAGCACTCACCTGCAGCCCTCGCAAAACCGGCGCGATTATAGCATCATCCACATTCGCATTCATCGTTGATTTCAAGTGCTTCAGTGCGTAGGATGCGCAGCTCGCGCCAAGGAAGGACCGTCGTCGTGGCTGAGCCCAGCGAAAAGAGTCTCAAGAAGATGCGGAAGTTCGTGAAGGGGTTTGAGGAGAAAGCCGAAGCGAAGCTACGCCGCTGGATTAGAAACCATCCTGATCGTCATAGTCCCGGCCCTTGGGCATCGCATCCAGCAAGTTTTCCCGCTCCTTGTCTTCCGGATCGTTGAGCAACGTCTTGATTTCTTCGTCGCTCAGCGGCTTCATGATCGGCCCGACCGGCTTCAGCTTTCGCCTGGCCTTTCGCTTCGCCTCTTCCGGATCGGCCGCCTTCGAAGTCTCGGCTGATGGAGTGTCGTTCGGTTTTTTCTCCCGATCGTTGGTAGCCATAACGTACTCCCTTAGAATACCGCTGTGACGATCTCATGCAGGCTGCGCTGCATGTCGGCATCGTCCGTGATCGGCCGGATGATCGCCGCCTCGCACGCCGCCTGGGGCCTGACCCCGCTTTTGATCAACTGTCCGGCATAGATCAGCAGCCTGGTGCTGACCCCTTCTTCCAACCCATGGTTCTTGAGATTGCGGACCTTCTCGCCGATCGTGACCAGGCCCACCGCGATCTCCTTGTTCACGCCGACTTCGCGCTCGATGATGCGGGCTTCCAGATCCCGCGGGGGATACGAGAACTCGATCGCCATGAAACGCTGCTTGGTGCTCTGCTTGAGATCCTTCAGCACGCTCTGGTAGCCGGGGTTGTACGAGATGACCAGCAGGAAATCGTCCACCGCCTCGATCATCTGCCCCTTCTTCTCGATCGGCAGGAGGCGCCGGTCGTCGCTCAGGGGATGGATGATGACGGTCGTGTCCTTGCGGGCTTCGACGATTTCGTCCAGGTACACGATCGCGCCATGCTTGACTCCCAACGTCAGCGGACCGTCCACCCAGACGGTCTCATCGCCTTTGAGCAGGAAGCGCCCGACCAGGTCGGAGGCAGTGAGGTCCTCATGGCAGGCCACGGTGATCAGGGGACGGCCCAGCTTGTGCGCCATGTACTGGATGAACCGAGTCTTCCCGCAGCCGGTCGGGCCTTTCAGCATCACCGGCATCCGCGCCGAGGCGGCCGCCTTGAACAGCCCGATCTCGCCGTTCACCTCTGCGTAGAACGGCTCGGTCTTCACCCGGTACTGCTCGATCCCCTGCTCCAATCCTTTCGCCACTCGCGTCTCCCCCACCGGAAACTCAGTGTCCTATAATATAGGAGATGGCGGTCTTCCCACAACCTCTTCGATTGCGCGGCTCCCCTGCGGCGCTCGCTGCGACGTTGTTCCTCGCCTCCGGATGCGTTTCCTCCGAGTTGGTACCCACCAACATGGAAGCCCAGATTGCACGCGATCTTCCATTTGAGTCCATCAAGGCGGAGCCAGAAAAATATAAGGGGCGCGTGGTCGTCCTCGGGGGCAAGGTGCTGAGCGCGAAGCGGCTGAAGGAAGGCACGCAGATCGAAGTGCTCCAACTGCCATTAGATAAGGCCGACGCGCCGATCATGACCCTCGTCCAATCCAAGGGCCGCTTCCTGGCCTACCAAGAAGGGTTCCTCGACCCCGCCACGCTGCCAGCCGGCACGGCCGTATCCATGATCGCGGAGGTCACCGGAGCCAAGACCCTCCCCCTCGACGAAGTCGAGTACACCTATCCGACGATGAAGATCCGCACGCTGAAGATCTGGCCGGAGGAGCGGTACGTTCGCCCGTGGCCCTACCCCTATTACCCCTACCTCTACCGCTACCCGTACCATCCCTTCTATCCCTTTTGGTGGGATCCTTGGTATTAGCCCTACGCGGGTCCTGTCGCCGAGCCACCCTGACGTGCTCGCGCTCCGCGAAGCGCAAGCAAGTCGCGCTGCGCTCCGCCAGGAGGAGAGTAATGGGGACAGGCAACTTTTCTCTCTAGTTGGCGCCAGAACCGCCGTAGCATCCATCAAAGAAAAGCCGGAAAAGTAGCCTGTCCCCGTTTCTGTGTCTTGAGCAGAGGCCCTATGCCTGGCCAAAAAAGTTCTTAATGGACTTTTGCATAAGCCTGGAACAAGCGCCCCAAAATCAATGAGTCCAATTCTGCTGCCCGTGGAGGTTTTTGAATAAGGAACCTCGTTTATTCGCTTATGGGCGGGACTTTTTCCATAAGATTTAAGAATTTTTCAGCGCCTTTCAATTGAATTACTCTCTTTTCATACAGGAATTCCCATAGGTCAGGAATTTTCCCCCGTCTGAATGAGGTGTTTCAGCTACACCGATTCCCGAATTCTACTAATAACGCCCCACGGCTCGGTTGCCTACACTATTAAGGACAAACGTTGTGGGGATTTGGAGAAAAATTCCCCGGGTGTGACAGGCGACCCTTCGTTCCGCAGGGAACTGTCAACCTCCACGAACTCCGCGGCGCACACTTCAAAACGGAGGAAAGCCGAGGAGGATGTCAGTCATGAAGCCCCTTCGCGTCCTGATCGTCGAAGACTCCGAAGACGACACCCAGTTGTTGTTGCATGAACTGCGACGTGGCGGCTACGACCCGAGGCACGAACGCGTGGACTCTGCCGCTGCGATGGATCGCGCTCTTGCTCGACAACAGTGGGACATGGTGATCGCCGACTACAGCGTTCCGAACTTCAACTCGATGACCGCACTGGCCCTGCTGAAAGAACGGGGGCACGACCTGCCGTTTATTATCGTCTCCGGCACGATCACCGAGGAAGCGGCGGTGTTCACCATGAAAGCCGGAGCCCATGACTACCTCCTGAAAGGTAATCTCAAGCGGCTCATCCCCGCCATTGATCGGGAGTTGCGTGAAGCGGAGAGCCACCGTGAGCGCCGGAAGGCGGAAGAGGCGCTACGGGAAAGCGAGAAGCGGCTGCAGGCGATTCTGGACAACAGTCCAGCCATCATTTTTCTCAAGGACACCGAGGGCCGCTACTTATTCGTCAATCCCCAGTTTGGACAGCTCACTCCTTTGGCCCCTGAGCAAATCCTGGGCAAGACAGACGACGAAATTTTTCCGCCAGAGCAGGCGGCCGCGTTCCGCGCAAATGATCTCAAGGTACTCCAGGCCGGCGTGGCGCTGGAGTTCGAGGAAGTCGCCGGCCACCAGGACGAGCTTCACACCAGCATCGTTGCGAAGTTCCCGCTGCGCAATACGGAAGGAACGGTGTACGCGATTTGCGGGATCGCCACCGACATCACCCAGCGTAAGAGCCTGGAGGCGCAGTTGCGCCAGGCACAGAAGATGGAAGCGATCGGACGACTTGCTGGAGGGATCGCCCACGACTTCAATAATCTCCTGACGGTGATCATTGGGTTCAGTGAACTCATGCTCCTTTCGCTTCCTGTAGGGGTGCCTCACCATGATTCGGTTGAGCAGATCAGGCAAGCCGGAGAAAAAGCCGCGTCGCTGACCCGCCAGTTGCTGGCCTTCAGCCGCCAACAAGTACTTCAACCCAAAGTTCTGGATCTCAATGCCGTGGTCGCCAACATGGACACGATGCTGCAGCGGGTGATCGGTGAGGATATTGATCTCCTGACGATGCTCAGCCCAAGTTTGACATCGGTGAAAGCTGATCCAGGGCAGATCCAGCAGATCCTGATGAACCTGGTGGTGAATGCCCGCGACGCCATGCCCGAGGGGGGCCGGCTCACGATCGAGACGGCGGATGTGGTGCTGGACACGGATTATGCCAGAAGGCATGTCGATGTCAGCCCTGGCCGCTACGTTCTGCTCGCCGTCAGCGACACCGGGTGCGGGATGGACAAGCAGACCCAGGCGCGTCTCTTCGAGCCTTTCTTCACCACCAAAGCGGAGGGCAAGGGCACGGGGCTTGGGCTCTCCACGGTCTATGGGATCGTGAAACAGAGCGGCGGCAACATCTGGGTGTACAGTGAGCCTGGGCACGGGACCACGTTCAGAATCTATCTGCCGAGGATTGAAGAGGCCGCTCAAGCCGTCGAACCAGACAAAGCCCAGGAGCCGTCGCCCCGCGGCTCGGAGACCATCCTGCTGGTGGAAGACGAAGCCGGGGTTCGGAACTTAGCGAAGACGATCCTCCAAACCCAGGGATACACGGTGCTGGAAGCGGCGCAGGGGGAAGAAGCCTTACGTCTCTCCGGGCAGCACGAGGGACTGATCCATTTGATGGTTACCGATATGGTGATGCCGGAGATGAGCGGGCGCGAGTTGGCGGAACGGCTGAAGCCCTTGCGTCCCAACATGAAGATCCTCTTTGTGTCGGGCTACACCGACAAGGCTATGCTCCATAACGGGGAGCTGGACCCAGGCATGGCGTTTCTCCAGAAGCCCTTCACGCCGCAGACGCTTGCGCGCAAGGTGCGCGAGGTTCTTTATGACAGGAAAGGTTGATAATTGCTTATAAGACCAGTGACCTGCCCCAGCCGCTTGCCCACTCACAATGATAGTCATGCAAATCAGTACGGCGACAGGACCCGCGTCACGCTGGGCTTACAATGTAGGATTCCACGAGCCGAATTGGGTGGTAGGCCAGCTTTGCGCGGCGGAGTCCTTCCAATCCTGAATCGTCCATCGTGTCGATCAGCTCGTAGGACTCCAGCTCGCGGCAGAACTCGCGGAAGATATACGCTCCGAGCCCCTTTATGTTGCGATCGGCGATCTCAAACAAGATGCAGAATGTCGTTGCGTTGAGGGGGTAGCCGAACGTGTAGGCCGCGATCCGTCCTTCGACCTCGACGACGCGCCCGATGAGACCTAAATCAGCAGCGCGCGTGATGCCGTGGCGGTGAGCGTGCTCGGCATCGGCGGCCAGATGCGCAGCCAGATCGGAAACGCCATTGTATTTTGCTCCCTGCCGCCACTGTTGAAACAAGGCCAGACAGGCACCCGCGTCGTCAGGCCGAAATGGGCGATAGAGTGGCTTCGCGTGGGCGACGCAATGGTTGTAGACCACGCGCTGGCTCTTGTAGCGGTCGCCCCGCAACGCGACCAGCTCGGCCCGCTGATAGACAAAGTCCGGCCCTTTGGGCACCACGCGATAGCCTTTTTCGCGGCACCGAGCAGCCAGGCTCTCCGGCGCATTCTCAATGCGGGTGAGGGCTAGCGTCCGATTCCGTTTGGATAAGAACTCGAAGGCCTTGGCCATGGCCGAACCGCCGGGATCGGGCCCGATGGGCGGTAGCGCCAAGAAACTGCCGTCCTGATCCCCGGCGAACAGGCAGAGGTGCCCCTCCAGTTCCATCCACTCGTACCGAAGAAGGCCCTGCCAGATGAAATGAAAGGGAAAGGAGCGGGCGGCCAACGGATTGCCGGGCACGGCATGCGCGGCCAGCGCGGCTTCAAATCGAGGACGATCTGTCAGGGCGAGCGGGCGGAGGGGCGGCTCCGACACACGGGCTACCGTGAGGCCTAGCTGGGACACTGTGCGCAGGCCTTGGGTCAGCCGGTCGAGCCGTCGCAGGACAATCACATCGTCCTGGAATGAGCCAATTAACTGCTGGTTGGAAATAAATACTTGAACTGCTTCTTGAGATTCAAGGAAGGCGGCGGTCCGCTCCACGTAGGCCCGCGACTCGGTGGATTCCAGGTTGTCGCGGATGAACGGGCACTTGCTGTCCCAGCCCATCACTACGTCGGCATTCTCGCGGTCCCACATCACCGCGACCGGATAGAGCCGGCAATCCAGGGGACGGTCCTCGTAGATGCCGCACCGGCCGGTCTCCGGCTGAAAAGCCGGGCACCGGTATCCCTCGCCCTGGGGCACCACCGCGACCTTCGAGCCTGTGTGATCCGGAAAGGCGTCCGGCGAGATCCCGCGCGCGATAGCCGCCTGAATTTCCTCCCGCGTGAAGTAGGGACGCAGCGGACTGTCGCGCTCCGGAAACCGACAGCAGACGTCGCAGGTGAAGCAAACCCGGCTGGGCACGATCTGCTCGACGACACGAATATCCATCGATGGTCATTGTACATCATGGTGTCGGACCCCACCAGCAGGGCCTGCGCCACTTGTTCCCCATACCCCGGCATGGTAGGATGAATGCATTCCTTTCAAGGAAGATGGGAGTGGATGCAACACAGAACCCCGGTGCGTCGCTGATACGCCGGGTCCAGGATGCCCTCAACGGGATCCGCCCCGCGCTGCAGATGGACGGCGGCGACTGCGAGCTGCTCGAGGTCTCTCCTGACGGCACCGCCAAAGTCCTTCTCAAGGGCACCTGCACGGGATGCCCGTCCTCCAGCATGACCGTGACCATGGGCATCGAGCGCCGGCTGAAAGCCAGTGTCCCTGAAATCACACGAGTCGTGGCGGTCTAACCACTCATTGTGGGAGTGATGGAGCGCGCATCCCCACTGCCTGGTTCCCCACCGACCGAGCTGCTCCCCGCAACCTCCCGCGAGCACAGCCGCCGCGTCAGAACTCGCCTCATGGAGGCGGGCCTGCACGACGGCGCCACATGGCGCATCTCCCCGACGCCGTTTCTCCTCACATCAGCCGACCTGTCCGCCATCCAGTCGCTAGGGCCGCACCTCCTGCGATTTACGCACGCTCTGAACCGCCTCTACTACGAGAGCGTCCGCGGCGCGCAGCCCACGTGGGTGGCCGACTATCTGGATCAGGGCAAGCCGCCCGACCTGATCGCCTACGCGCGCATGAACCGGTTCCACACCGCACTGCCGGGCGTCATCCGCCCGGACCTGATCCTCACGGAAGACGGGTTCATGATCAGCGAGCTGGACTCCGTCCCCGGCGGCATCGGGCTCACCGGGTGCATGGGCCAGGCCTATGCCGACCTCGGCTGGCCGATCATCGGTGAGCGCGATGGCATGGTCGCGGGCTTCGCCCAGATGATACGCAGCTTGCCTCACGATCAACCTAACAAGCCACTTCAACTCGCCATTGTTGTTTCCGAAGAGGCCAAGGACTACCGTCCGGAGATGCTGTGGCTCGCGGCCCGGCTGCGGGAGGCCGGCCTGCCGGCCCAGACCGTGTCACCCGAGGACGTGATCTTTACCGAAGAAGGGTTGTTTCTGGCCGGGTCGACTCCCCTCACCGTCCTCTACCGGTTCTTCGAGCTCTTCGATCTGAAAAATATTCCGAAAAGCGAGTTGATCATGTACGCCGTCAAGAAGGGCCGCCTCGCGCTGACGCCTCCCATAAAGCCATGGCTCGAAGAGAAGATGGCCTTTGCATTGGTGCATCACCCCGCGCTCGAGCCCTTTTGGACTCACGAACTCGGCGCGGACACCTTCGAGCTGCTGCACCGCTTGATGCCGAAAACCTGGATCCTCGACCCACGGCCGGTCCCTCCGCATGCCGTCATTCCCGGCCTGACGGTGGACGGGCACAGCGTCTCCGACTGGAAGGTCCTGGCCAGTCTCGGGCAGAAGGGCCGCCGCTTCGTGATCAAGCCCTCGGGCTTCTCCGAACTGGCATGGGGCTCGCGCGGCGTGTCAGTGGGCCATGACCTGCCGCAGACCGAATGGGCCGCCGCGTTGGAGGCGGCCCTGGCGTCCTTCCATCGGGTCCCGCGCATCCTCCAGGAATTCCGCAAGGGGCGGCGCGTCGCCGTGAGCTATCACGACCACGTCAAGGACGAGATCGTGCCCATGCCCGGCCGGGTCCGGCTCTCGCCGTACTATTTCATCGCCGGCGACCACGTAGAACTGGCCGGCATCCTGGCGACGGTGTGCCCCCTGGACAAGAAGCTGATCCACGGCATGCCCGAGGCGGTCATGGCGCCCTGCGCCCTCGCCGCTCCGGCACCGGCAAGCTGACCGATGGCGCTGACGTTCTACCACGTGAACTGGTGCCCCGAATGCCAGATCGTCCGCGACAAGCTGGAGGAACTGGGTCTGCAATACGAGAGCGTCATCGTACCCGACATGCGCCCGTTCCGGAAACAAGTCTTCGAGGTGTCGGGCCAGTACTACGTGCCGGTGCTCAAGGACGGCGACACGGTGCTGAGCGAGACGCGCGACATCTTGTCCCATTTGGAAACCACGTACGGTTCGAAGGCCGCGCGTTCATAAATTATAGCGGGAGGGGGCCCCGCCAAGGGCGCCCCTCCCGAGCCCACAACCTGAGAGGTAGACCCTTTATGGAAACCTGGCGACAGGCCTTGGCGAAGAGCATCACCAAACCCGAGGAGCTGGCCAAGCATCTCGACGTGGACCCGGACGCCATCGCCGACGTAGTGGCGGAGTACCCGATGCGCATCACCCCGATGTGGATGCAGCTCATCCAGGAGCGGGGCGACGCGTTCTGGCGCCAGGTGGTTCCCGAGCCGGAAGAGCTGACCGACGACAGCCCGGCGGACGATCCACTGCACGAGGAACTCGACAGCCCGGTGCCCCACCTCGTGCACCGCTATCCCGATCGCGTCCTGTTCATGGTCACCAACCAGTGCCCGATCTACTGCCGGTTCTGCACGCGCAAGCGGCTGGTGGGGAAGCCAGGCTTCCTCAAGCAGGGCGAGCTGGACCGCGTGATCGAGTACCTCAAGGCGCACACGGAAGTGCGGGACATCATCCTCTCCGGCGGCGACCCGCTGCTCCTGCCGGACCACCTCCTGGAGCGCATCCTCCAGGCGTTGCGGACCGTCCCGCACCTCGAGATCATCCGGATCGGCACGCGCGTGCCAGGCAGCCTGCCCGAGCGGATCACGCCGGAACTCTGCGCGATGATCAAGCAGTACCACCCCCTCTACATGAACCTCCACTTCAACCACCCGGACGAGCTGACGCCTGAAGTCAAGGCGGCCTGCGGCCGGCTCGCGGACGCGGGCGTACCGCTGGGCGCGCAGACGGTGCTGCTCAGGGGCGTCAACGACGACCCCGCCGTCATGCTGCGCCTTGTCCACCAACTGCTGCTGGCGCGGGTGAAACCCTACTACCTCTACCAGGCCGACCTGACCCGCGGGACCAACCACCTGCGCACCACGGTGGAGACCGGCCTGGAGATCATCAAGGCGCTGCAGGGCCACACGAGCGGCATGGGCGTGCCGCACTTCGTCATTGACGCGCCGGGCGGCGGCGGGAAGATTCCCCTGCTGCCGTCCGATTACCTCGTGAGCCTCACGCCGGAGCAGGCCACGCTCACCAACTACGAGGGGAAGACCTACATCTACCCGCAGCCGCCCCAAGCCGATAGGGACGGCAACGGCAAGCGGCGCGAGCTGCCCATGGTGGCGGCGCCCTCCACCGGCTGCGGCATGGCTGACGCCATGCTGGGATAACACGTGCCCGCCTCGGCTCCCAGACGGGAACGCCGGCCGCGCCCGCGTGGCGTGCTGGCCTCCCAGCAACTCCGCCGACTGGTCCGCGACGGCGCGATCTCGGCCAAAGTCCCGATCGAGGAGCGGCAATACCAGCCGGCGAGCCTCGACCTGCGCCTCGGTGACACCGCCTACCGCATGCTGAGCAGCTTTCTGCCGGAGCAGTCGGCCATCGCCCAGCGGCTGACGGTGCAGGATCTCTTCCAGGCCGACCTCGTCATGTACGAGCTGGATCTGCGCAAGGGCGCGGTCCTGGAAAAGGGGCATGTCTACCTGATCCCGCTCGTGGAAGAGCTGGCGCTGCCGCGCACCCTGGCCGGCAAGACGAACTCCAAGAGCACCACGGGGCGGCTCGACGTCTTCACCCGCACGATCACCGACTTTCACGCCCGCTTCGACGAGATCCGGCCGGGCTACCGGGGCAAGCTCTACCTGGAGGTGGTCCCGCGCTCCTTCTCGGTCCGGGTCGCCGCGGGCATGTGCCTCAACCAACTGCGCCTGTTCAGCGGCTCGCCGTCGGTCAGTGACGCCGAGATCCGCCGCCGGCACAAAACGGACCGGCTCCTCTACCGCGACGTCACGCCGCTCCCCGACCGCGAGCTGCGGGTCGATGACGGCCTCTTCCTCCGCATCAACCTGACGGGCGAGAAGAAGATCGTGGGGTTCCGCGCGAAGAAGAACAGCCAGGTGCTGGACCTGTCCCGCATCGGGCACTACGACCCCGCCGACTTCTGGGAGCCCCTCCCGCGGCACCGCAACGAAACTCTATTGTTGGAGCCGGAAGATTTTTACATTCTCATGTCGAAGGAGCGCATCCGCGTGCCGCCGGACTATGCAGCGGAGATGGTCGCCTACGAAGCCGCCGTCGGCGAGCTGCGCGCGCACTACGCCGGCTTCTTCGATCCCGGCTTCGGGTACGGCGCCGGGGACCTGCACGGCACGCCCATCGTCCTGGAGGTGCGGCCGCACGACGTGCCATTCCTGATCCACGACGGCCAGACCTTCTTCAAGGTGCTCTTCGAGCGGATGCAGGAACGGCCCGAAAGGGTGTATGGTGAAGTCGCCGGCTCGTCGTACCAGTTCCAGGGGCTGACGCTGAGCAAGCAGTTCAAGCCGTACCGCGGCTAAGGAGAGCAATGGAGCACGCACCCAAACCAGAAGACCGCCAGGACGAACAGGAAGAGGAAGCCGAGGGCGAGCGCCATGTCACGGCCATGCAGCGGTTCGTCGGCTTCGTCATGCTGGTGCTCGGCTGGCTCCAGCTCCTGCTGGCCGTCAGCAGCGGCTCGGAGGCAACGTCCGTGCCCTTCCTGATCTTCTTCGCCGGCGTCGTGATCTTCATCAACGGGACGGTCACGGCCTGGTACAAGTACCCGTTGATGCTCGCCGCCACCATCGCGGGCCTGGCGCTGCACTACCACATCCAATCCCTCGGCGCGGCCACGCGCTGGGAGAAGGCTGTCGTGGTGTACGGCACGATCATCGTCGTCGCCTACTTCATCCTCACCTCCAAGAAACCGGCCCGGCGCATCTATCCTCCTTTACCTCCCCAGCCTCCTGCCCGGCCGCCGCAGGAATGACCATTTCGGTCATCATTCCCACCCTCAACGAAGCGCAGAACATCCGTGCGACACTCGACAGGCTCCACCATCCCGCCTTCAGCGAAATCCTGGCCGCGGAGGGAGGGAGCCAGGATGGGACGGTCGCGCTGGCGGCGCCCGTCGCCAAAGTCGTGACGGCGCCGACAGGCCGCGCCCGGCAGATGAATACTGGCGCGGCCACCGCCTCCGGGGACGTGCTGCTCTTTCTCCATGCGGACACGCTGCTGCCGCCGACGGCTGCCGACGACATCACCGCCGCGCTGGCCGATCCACGGGTCGTGGGCGGGCACTTCGCCGCCCGTATCGAACCCGATCGCGGCCTGCTGTGGCTCGTGGGCCGGATGATGAGCTGGCGCGCGCGACTCACCGGCATCGCGACCGGCGATCAGGCGATCTTCGTGCGGCGGAACGTCTTCGAACAACTCGGCGGCTTTCCCGACATCCCCTTGATGGAAGACATCGCCTTCTGCCAGCGCCTCAAGCGGGCCGGGCGCGTGGCCGCGCTACGCAGTTGCGTCATGACCTCCGGCCGCCGCTGGGAACAGCACGGAGCGGCCAGGACCATCTTATTGATGTGGTGGCTCCGGATGCTCTTCTTCCTGGGCGTGAGCCCGGACCGGTTGAAGCACCTTTACCAAGACGCGCGGTGAGCACGGCGCTGATCATCTTCGCCAAGGCGCCGATCCCCGGCGAGGTGAAGACGCGCCTCTGCCCGCCCCTGGATCACGACGAAGCGGCCTCGCTGCATGGGACGCTTGTGCTGGACGCGGTCGAGCGGGCAAAGGGCCTGCCCGGCGCCTCGCTCTATGTCGCGGGTACGCCGGACCTTGCCCATCCGTTCTTCAAGGTGATGGAGGGCCGCTATGGGGCGAAGCTGCTGCCGCAGCGCGGGCCGGACCTGGGGAGCCGCATGAAGTGGGCCATGCAGGACGCGTTCGAGCAGGGAGCGCAAGAGGTGCTGCTGACCGGCACGGACCTGCCCACGCTGCCGCGCGCCCATCTGGCGGAAGCGCTCACGCTCGTCAAGCGCCACGACGTCGTGCTGGGGCCCACGGCGGACGGGGGATATTACCTGATCGGCTTGCGCAAGATGGTGCCGGCGTTGTTCGACGGCATTGCGTGGAGCACGCCGTCGGTGTTTGCGGAGACGAAAAAGAAGATCGAGCAAGCGGGTCTGTCGCTGGGGCTTCTGCCGGAATGTCGCGACCTCGACACGCTGGAGGACTTGAAGGCGTTCATCGGGCTGTGCGGGAAGGACAGAGCAATGACGAAGCGCACCGAAGGCGCGCTGCGCCTCATCGCCACCCGCCTCAAAGAACGCATTTGATGTAGGGGCGGGATTTATCCCGCCCGTCTTCGTAGGGGCGCACCTGCGTGTGCGCCCGAGTCCGGAGCGGGTCCTGTCGCGTAGGGATAGGCTACGTGCCTGCCCGATGATTAGGCAACCACACAGGGTTGCCTCGACAGCCAGGATCCTGCTCGCCGCCACCCGCAAGTCAGACCTTCATTCTTGAAGGCGATACTGCCAATAAGTCTGAAGGAGAGAACTTTGACGAAAAAGCAACGACTGTTAATCAGGGAACTCAACGAAATCACCTCGATCATTGGGATAGACTACTGGGACTTCAGTGACATGGCTAACGAGGAGCGAACTGTACGCTTAGAACTCGCAAAGAAACAAATAATCAGAGGCGAGATCCTAATGAGATACGTTCTCCTAGATGAGCTGCTTAACGATGTAATGTGTTGGCATGTTTTTGGCCGACAAAAGAAGTTCATTCGATTATGGAGAACAAAAAAGTTT
>VBOD01000077.1 GCA_005877615.1 Nitrospirota bacterium
CTCGTAGGGATTCTGCTCGATGGTCCATGGCTCGGTCCCACCACCTGGCTTGGGCTTGCCCTTGTGCAACAAACCCAGCAACTCAACCATGACCCAATTGCTCGTTTCCTTGCCCAGTTCCTTGCCCGACAGAGACGTGATCCCAGCCTGTGCCTTGACCGTGTCCTCGAAAAACTTCGCCAGGTCCTTCGCGGAGGTCAGGACATCCGCGTCGTACTCCGGCAAGCCATACTCCTCCATGAACCGCTTGTATAGGGCCTCCGGCATTTCCGGCAGCGTATTCCGAGCCTCCTCGACCATCTCCGACGCGATGCGCAGCGGCACGAGGTCCGGGTCTGGGAAGTAGCGGTAGTCATGTGCTTCTTCCTTGCTCCGCATCACCGCAGTCTCGCCCTTCTCCGGGTCCCAGAGGCGCGTCTCCTGGACGATCTTCCCGCCCTCGTCCAGAACCTTCGTCTGCCGCTTGATCTCGTACTCCATCGCCGACTTCACGAACTTGAAGGAGTTGATGTTCTTCAGCTCGACTTTGGTCCCAAGTTCCTTCGAGCCGACCGGTCGGAGCGAGAGGTTCGGCTCGCACCGGAGACTCCCCTCCTCCATGTTGCCGTCGCAGACCCCCAGGTATACCAGGATGTCGCGCAGCTTCTTGAGGTAGGCGACCGCCTCGTCCGGCGACCGCATGTCTGGCTCGGTCACAATCTCCAGCAGCGGGGTCCCGGCCCGGTTCAGGTCAACGTGGGACGCGCCCGCAATGCCGGTGTGCAGGTTCTTGCCCGCGTCCTCCTCCAGGTGAGCCCGCCGGATACGGATGCGCTTGGCCGTCCCGTTCTCCCCGATCTCCACCCAGCCGTCCTGGCAGATCGGCAGCTCGTACTGGGAGATCTGGTAGCCCTTCGGCAGGTCCGGGTAGAAGTAGTTCTTGCGTGCGAACCGGTTCATCGGCGCGATCCTGCAGTTCAGCGCCAGCCCCGTCTGGATGGCGAACTCGACCGCCTTCCGGTTGATGACCGGCAGGACCCCCGGCATCCCCAGGCACACCGGGCACGTCTGAGTGTTCGGCGCCGCGCCGAACGCCGTCCTGCAGCCGCAGAACATCTTGGACACAGTCAGCAGCTGCGCGTGCGCCTCCAGCCCGATGACGACTTCGTAGGCCATCGATGGTTAAGAAGCCCGCTGTTTCCTCATAGCCTCGCGGCCGGCTTCAATCGCCGCCGAAAGCACGGCTTTCTTCTCGCCGGCAAACTCCTTGCCCTTCGCGATGGCTGAGTCCAGCATAGCCTTGGCTTCCGGTACTCTTTCGCGGATCTCTCCTTCGGCTTTCTCTGCATAGTCTTTGAGCAGCCTCCGCGTCTCCGCTCCAGTCTGAGGCGCTAACAGTAAGGCTGCCCCAGCACCGATAATGGCCCCGGCTAAGAAAGCGAATGCTACTGCACCTGCGGAAAAACCATTGTCTTCAGTCGCCATTGGACGAACCTCCTTGATGATGAGATGATGATGATTGCTGCTTGAATACTCCATAAGCTGCCCGAAAGCCGGCCAGCAGACTGCTGAGGTTTGTCAGCAAGCTACCGGCGCCTCCCCGAACGGCTCCATGAACGTGGTTGATCGTCTCCCCGATCTCGCCGATCGCTTCGCCGAGCACGCGCGCGCAGGACGCGCCTACCCGCACTTCGGTCACGATCTGATTCATGTTGATGGCTGCCTGCGTCGCCTCCTTCAACAGGACCGGCAGGTCCTCGTTCATCTGTCGAAGCAGGCGCTCCGACTCCTCGGCCGTCTTGCGGAGCCGGATCAGCACCGGCACGAGAAACGCCACCAGCACGACTGCTGCCACCGCTACAACCCCCACCGCAATCTCAATGACCATGCTCCCTCCAGTCGCCTCGTTATTCGGTTTCCGTTAATCGTTATACGTTATTCGTTAATCGGCTGAAGCTATACGTTTAACGCTGTTCCTCCTAGAGGCTCGGCCGCTTCAAATGCCACTCCGACGCCTGCTCGTAGGCATACGCGGCGCGGAGCACCTTCTCTTCCTCGAACGGCCGGCCGATGATCTGCAGGCCGATGGGCAGCTTCCTGCTGCTCAGGCCGCACGGAAGCGAGATGGCCGGCACCCCCGCCAGGTTCACCGAAATCGTGTAGATGTCCGACAAGTACATCTGCAGGGGGTCCTGTAACTTCTCGCCAAGCTTGAAGGCCGGCGTCGGCATCGTGGGCGTGACGATCACGTCCACCTCCTTGAAGGCCTCGTCGAAGTCCCGCTTGATCAGCGTCCGCACGGCCTGCGCCTTCCCGTAGTACGCGTCGTAGTAGCCAGCCGACAGCGCGTAGGTCCCCAGCATGATGCGCCGCTTCACCTCCGCCCCGAAGCCCTCCTGCCGGGTCTTCATGTACATCTCCAGCAGGCCCTTCTCCTTCGGCGCGCGGTACCCATACTTGACGCCATCGTACCGGGCGAGGTTCGAGGATGCCTCCGCCGTGGCGATCAGGTAGTATGTCGCGATGGCGTACTTCGTCATCGGGAGCGAGATCTCCTTGATCTCGGCCTTGAGCGCCTGCATCTGGATGATCGCCGTCCGCACCGCGAGCTCTACCTCCGGGTCGAGGCCTTCGGCAAAGAACTCCAGCGGCACGCCGACCTTCATCCCGCGCAGGTTCTCCTTCAGCGCCTTCGTGTAGTCTGGCACCGGCATGTCGGCCGATGTGGAATCCAGCGGATCATGGCCGGCGATCATCTGAATCATCACGGCCGCGTCCCGCACGTCCCTCGTGATCGGCCCGATTTGATCGAGCGACGAGGCGAAGGCCACCAAGCCGTAGCGCGACACCCGGCCGTAGGTGGGTTTGAGGCCCACCACGCCGCAGCAGGCGGCGGGCTGCCGGATCGAGCCGCCCGTGTCCGATCCCAGCGCCGCCACGCACAGCTCGGCAGCCACGGCTGCGGCCGAGCCCCCGCTGGACCCGCCGGGGATATAGGCCAGGTTCCAGGGGTTCCGCGTCGGCCCGAAGGCTGAGTTCTCCGTCGAAGAGCCCATCGCGAACTCGTCCATGTTAGTCTTGCCGATCAGGTAGCACCCGTGCTCTCTCATGCGGGCCACCACCGTGGCATCGTACGGCGGCACGAAATTCTCCAGCATGCGCGAGCCGCAGGTTGTCTTGACACCTTCGGTGCAGATGTTGTCCTTGACCGCGATCGGCATGGCCATGAGCGGCATGGTCTTCCGCCACTTGCTGAGACTGTAGTCGAGCTCGTTGGCTTCCTTCACCAACGCGTCCTTCTTCGCCGTCGTGATGTACGCCTTGACCTTGGACTCGGCCAGCATGAGGCGCTGGAAATAGGCCTTCACGATCTCGACGGCCGAGACTTCGCCCTTCAGGAATTTGTCCTTGAGCTCGAAGAGCGTCAGCCTGCGTAAGTTCATCTAAGACACCACCCGGTTCTTCTCGTCCACCTTGATGATGCGGGGCTCGTGCCGCTTGATCTCATCCTCGTTGTAGAACTCGTAGCAGAAGATGATGATCTTGTCGCCCACCGCGCCCTTGCGGGCCGTCGGGCCGTTCAGCGAGATCGTGCCGCTCCTCCGCTCGCCGGGGATCACGTAGGTCGTGACCCGCTCCCCGTTGTTGAGATTGGAGATCACGACGGCCTCGTAGGGCAGGATGCCGGCCGCTTCCAGCAGCGCTTCGTCAACGGTTAGGCTGCCCTCATACTCCAGACAGGCATCGGTGACCGTCGCCCGGTGGATCTTCGATCGCAGCATTTGTCGAAACATCGTTTAACGATCCTCTAGTATCTTCGGCACTCGGAAGAAGCCGTCAGCCTGGTCCGGCGCGTTGGCCAGCGCCCTCTCCTGTGTGAGCGAAGGCTTCACTGCGTCCTCGCGAAACACGTTCTCGGTCGGCAGAACGGTCGCGGTCGGCTCCACGCCCTCGGTGTCCACTTCCTTGAGCTGATCCATGTACGTCAGGATCGCGCTGAGCTGGCGGGCGAACATCGCCTTCTCGTTCTCGCTGACCTCCAGCCGCGCCAGCTTGGCCACGTGTTCGACCTGTTCCTTGCTGATCTCCATAAGTCTCAGCCCCTAATCAACTCCTGTCATTGCGAGCGAAGCGAAGCAATCTCGCACTAGCTTTGAGAACTATAGATTGCTTCGTCGCTGCGCTCCTCGCAATGACACTCTGCATCTTCCTATTCTACCGTAACACTTTTGGCCAGATTGCGCGGCTGATCCACGTCGGTTCCCCGCAGCACCGCAATGTGGTACGCCAGCAGTTGCAACGGCACCGTGAAGAGAATCGGCGAGAGCAGCGGGTGCACATCCGGCACGGTGAACACCGCGTCGGCCGCCCTGCCGAGCTCCCGCTCGCCCGCTGTGACAAAGGCGATGACCGGCGCCCCGCGGGCCTTCACTTCCATCAGGTTGCTCACCGTCTTCTCGTACAGGCGATCGCGCGGCGCCAGCACCACGACCGGCATGTCTTTGTCAATCAGCGCGATGGGCCCGTGCTTCATCTCTCCCGCCGCATACCCCTCGGCGTGGATGTAGGAGATCTCCTTGAGCTTCAGCGCGCCTTCCAGCGCGATCGGGTAGTTGATGCCCCGGCCCAGATACAGGAAATTGCGTTTCGTGTGGTAGCGCTTGGCGATCGCGATCAGTTCCGCCTCGCGGCCCAGGAGATGCTGGACGTGTGTCGGCAGCGTGACGAACCGGTCCAGCCATGCGCGTCCCTCTTCCACCGACACGGTGCCACGCACCCGCCCCAGGTGCAGAGCCAGCAGGTAGAGCGCCGTGAGCTGGGCCGTGAAGGCCTTCGTCGAGGCCACCCCGATTTCGGGGCCTGCGTGCGTGTACAGCACGCCGTCCGACTCGCGGGCGAGGGTGCTGCCCACAACGTTACAGATGGACACCATGCGGGCGCCCTGCCGCTTGGCCTCGCGGGCGGCCGCCAGGGTGTCGGCGGTCTCCCCTGACTGGGAGATCGCGATCAGCAGATCGTTAGGTCCGATCAACGGGTTGCGGTAGCGGAACTCCGAGCCGATATCCACCTGGACCGGCGCCCGCACCATTTCCTCGATCAGGTACTTCCCCACCAGCGCGGCATGCCAGGAGGTCCCGCAGGCGACGATCCAGACGCGTTGCACATCGGCGAACTGGGCCGGCGACAATCCGATGTCGGGCAGGTCCGCCTCCCCGCGCTCGAAGGTGTAGCGCCCTCGCATCGTGTCCAGGATCGTCTGCGGCTGTTCGTGGATCTCCTTGAGCATGAAGTGCGGGTAGCCGCCTTTTTCCGCCGCAGCCGCGTCCCACGCGATCTGGGTCGCCGCGCGCGTCACCGGCTTGCCCTTCGCGTCCTTGACGACCAGGGTATTAGTCGAAAGCACCGCCAGTTCGTCGTCCTCCAGGAAGACCACGTCGCGCGTGTGGGCGAGGATCGCGGTCACGTCCGACGCGGCGAACGCCCCGTGCTCGCTCATGCCCACCACGAGCGGGCAGCCCGAGCGCGCGGCGATGATGGTCTGCGGCTCCCCTTCGCACAGGACGGCGATCGCATAGCTGCCGCGGACCTCCTTGATCGCGGCGCGCACCGCCCCCTCCAGGCCGCGGCCGTCTTTCAGATTACGCGCAACCAAGTGGGCCATCACTTCGGTGTCAGTCTCGGACTCGAACCGGTAGCCTTCCTGATGCAGGCGCGCCTTCAACGCCGCGTAGTTCTCGATGATGCCATTGTGGACCAGCACCAGCGGGCCCGACCGGTGCGGATGGGCATTCTGCTCCGACGGCTTGCCGTGCGTCGCCCAGCGGGTATGGCCGATCCCGACGGTCCCATGCAGCCCCGCGCCGTTCACGGCCTTCTCAAGGTTGGTCAGTTTGCCCACACTGCGGCGGAGGTCGATCTTCGCGTCACGGAGCACGGCCAGGCCGGCCGAATCGTAGCCTCGGTATTCGAGGCGCTTCAGCCCGTCGAGCAGCAACGGCACGGCTTCCCGGCTCCCGATGTATCCGATGATGCCGCACATGACCGTGTCCTCAGCGCTTGTCCTTTCGCATCTTCTCCCGCATGCCCTTGGCCCAGCCCGGCTTGACCACCTGCCGGGCCCGCCCGAGCGCCAGCGCGTCCGCCGGCACGTCCTCCGTCACGACCGAGCCCGCCCCGATCACGGCCCCGCGCCCGACCGTGACCGGCGCCACCAGGGACACGTCGCTGCCGACGAAGGCGTCGTCACCGATCACCGTCCGGTGCTTGTTGTGCCCGTCATAGTTGCACGTGATGGTGCCCGCCCCGATGTTGACGCGACTGCCGATCTGCGTGTCTCCGAGGTAGCTGAGGTGGTTGGCCTTGGCGCCCGGGCCCAGCTCCGTCTTCTTCAGCTCCACGAAATTCCCCACCTTGGCCCCGCGCTTGATGACCGTCCCCGGCCGCAAGTGCGCGAACGGGCCGACCGTGCACTCCGCCTCCAGCCGGCTCCCTTCGATCACGCAGCTGTCCAGCACCGTGACGCCGTCGCCGAGCACGCTCTCGACGAGCCGGCTGTGCGAGCGGATCACGCAGTCTTCGCCGATGACCGTCCGGCCCTCCAGCGTGGTGTGCGGGTGAATGACGGTGTCGCGACCGATCCGGACCTCATGGTCGACGAAGCACGTCTCCGGCTCCAGGAACGTCGCGCCAGCCTCCATCAAATTCCCCCGCACGCGGTCGCGCAGGATCCGCTCGGCCGCGGCCAGCTCGGCCCGCGTGTTGACCCCGAGCGCCTCGATCGAATCCCGGGCGATGTACGCCGCCACTTTTCTCCCCTGCCGGATCGCCGCCTCGACGATGTCCGTAAGGTAGTACTCCTTCTGCGCGTTGGAGGATTTGAGCCCAGCCAGCGCCGGGAACAGGAACTCGCCTTCGACCACGTAGGTGCCCGCATTGACTTCGGTCAACCGCCGCTCGGCCGGCGTGGCGTCCTTGTCTTCAATGATCCGCCAGACCGTTCCGTCGCGCCCCCGCACGATCCGCCCGTAGCCGGTGGGCTGGTCTAGGTGCGCCGTCAAGAGGGTCACCGTCGCCCGCTCGCGCTCGTGCGTCGCCAGTAGCGCCCGGACCGTCGCCTCCGTCAACAGCGGGGTGTCCCCGCTCAGGATCACGAACCGCCGGCCGCTCCACTCGTTCCCACCGCGGCCCTGAAACGCCGCCTGGGCCTGCACAACGGCATGGCCGGTCCCGAGCCGGCGCGCCTGCTCCACGAGCGTCACCTTGCGGTCTGTCAAGAGGTCCTTCACGCGCTCGGCCTGATATCCAACGACCACCGCGACATGGCCCTTGGCGAGCGTCTCCGCCAGGTCCACTGCGTAGAGCACCATCGGCCGCCCGCACGCCGGATGGAGCACCTTGGCCAGCTTGGACCGCATGCGGATGCCTTGACCCGCAGCGAGGATGATGGCGGCGAGCCGGCTCATCTTTTCCTGCCAGTGCCCGCCCCGACCGCCTCCGGCACGCGGGGGGTGTACATCCCGCCGGAAAACATCATCTTCATCGCCTCATCCACGCTCATGTTCACGGGAATCAACTCGCTCTCCGGGACAAAGAGCAAGTAGCCGGAGGTCGGATTTGGCGAGGTCGGCACGTACACGTTGACCACCCGGTCTGTGCTGATATCCTGCACTTCACCCGGCGTGACCCCAGTCACCAGGGCCAGCGCGTACTGGCCTTTGCGCGGGAACTCGATCATCACGACCCGGCTGTATTTGGCGGCGCCCTTGTTCTGGTCCTGGAAGGACAGGACATCCATCATCGACTTGATGGTGGTGTAGATCCCGCGGACCAGCGGCACCCGCTGCAAGATGCCCTCCCAGAAGGCCACGATCCTCCGGCCAATGAAGTTCGTGGCCAGCAGCCCCCCGAATAAGATCACGGCGACCAGTAACAGGATGCCTTGACCCGGAATGTAGCGCTGCGGGAAATACTTCTCAAGGAAATCACCTAGAAGGCCGTCGAGAGTAATGAACAGGGTCTTGAGGACCAGCACCGTCCCCCAGATCGGCACGATGACCAGGAGACCGGTGATAAAGTAGCGTTTCAGCGAGACTTTCAGCATGACATTTGTGCAGAATTATACAATCTTGCCATGATACAGAGTTTTACTCGGCCGTGCAAGCGATAGATTGCTATTTCTCAACAAGTTGGACTATGATTCATCGCGTCGTCTGGCGCGCTCGGAGCGAAGGGGAATCAACGGTGCCGCGTGGTGATCTCAAGCGAGGGTTTTTCCTGAGCTTCGAAGGGATCGAAGGCTGCGGCAAGACCTCTCAGCTCCACAGACTCGCCCGGCGCCTCCGGGCACTCGGCTACCAGGTCGTCGAGACGCGCGAGCCCGGCGGCGCGCCCATCAGCGAGCAGATCCGGACTATCCTTTTGGACCTCAAGAACCGCGGTATGGAGGCCCGCTGCGAGCTCTTGCTCTACCTGGCCAGCCGTGCCCAGCACGTGGCTGAAACCATCCGCCCGGCGCTGGAGAAGGGCGCCGTAGTGCTCTGCGACCGCTTTGCCGACGCGACCACGGCCTATCAAGGCTACGGGCGCGGGCTTGGCCCCGCCGTCGTCGCCCGCTTGAACCGTTTCGCCACCGCCGGTCTTTCACCGGACCTCGCCATCCTGCTGGACGTCCCGGTGGCGGTCGGCCTTGCTCGCAAGCGTCGGGCCGGCGGCCTTGACCGCCTCGACCGGGAACAGGCCTCGTTCCACGAAGCCGTGCGCCGGGGCTATCTCCGCATCGCCAGACAGAACCCGCGCCGCGTACGCGTGGTAGACGGCACCGCCTCCGAAGACGCCGTGGCGCGCGCGATCGACCAGATCGTGCAGCCCCGGCTGCGGGCGCGGCGGTCCGGCTTGACCCGGGTCGAACCCCATGCCGTTTGACACGATCATCGGCCACGATCGGCCGAAGCGGTTCCTCCAAGCCGCTTTGCGGAGCCAGCGACTGGCCCACGCGCTGCTGTTCCACGGCGAGGAGCAGATCGGCAAGCGGCTGACGGCCCGCGTGCTGGCGCAGGCTGTGAACTGCGAGGCTATCCCGACGCCGGATCCACCGGACGCCTGTGGCGTGTGCCGGTCCTGCCATCAGATCGAGACCGGCGCGCACCCCGACGTGACGATCCAGGCGGCAACCAGCGGCAAGGGCGAGACCGATCAGACGCGCGAGATCGAATCACGGTTCATCTACCGGCCACTGATCGGACGGCGCAAGATCGTGATCCTGGACAACGCGGATCTGTTGAGACGGGAAGCGGCGAACGCCCTGCTCAAGACGATCGAGGAGCCGCCGCCCGACAGCCTCATCGTCCTCGTCTCTTCCCGACCCGAGGCCCTGCTGCCGACGATCCGGTCGCGCTGCCAGGAGATCCGGTTCGCGCCGCTGGCCCAGGACCAGGTGGAGGCTGCGGTTCGGCGACAACGGAGGCTGTCGGAGCAGGACACCCACTTCCTCACCGTCATATCGGGAGGGCGCCTCGGGCTGGCCCTGGAGGCCGATCCGGAAGCCCTCCGCGCCGAACGGGCCGAGTTCCTCCGGCTCGTGAGCCCTGAATCGGTGGAGAGCATCGGCGCGCTCCTGACAGCGTGCGAGGCGGTCGCGAAATCCGGCCAGGCGGAGGCGGCGTTCAGATGGCTGGCCACCTGGTTTCGCGACCTGGTCCTCGTGAAGGTCGGCGGCGACCGCGCTCGTCTGGTGAGCGCCGATTGCCAGGCACAGTTGGAGGCGCTGGCTTCTCGCCTGTCAGTTGCAACTATGGTGGACCTCGCTGCCTATGTGGAGTCCATGACACGCGGCTTGGACCGTAACCTCAACAAGCAACTGCTACTCGAGGGCCTGCTTTTACGACTCCGGGCAGCGCTTCAACCCAAAGCCGCCTGACCCCGATTCGAATGTCCAAGACGTTCTACATCACGACCCCCATCTACTATGTCAACGACGTGCCGCACATCGGACATGCCTACACGACCATTGCCGCCGACGTGCTGGCGCGCTACCACAGATTAAAGGGCTACGACGTCTTCTTCCTTACGGGCCTCGACGAGCACGGACAAAAGGTCCAGCAGGCCGCGCAGAAGGCGGCGATGGACCCCAAGGCCTACTGCGATCGCCTGGCGCCGCAGTTCCAGACCCTCTGGAAGCGGCTGAACATCTCCAACGACGCCTTCATCCGCACGACCGACCCCAAACACAAGGCTTACGTCCAGAAGACGCTCAAGGCCCTCTACGACAAGGAGTTGATCTACCGCGCCGACTACACCGGCTGGTACTGCACCTTCGACGAGCGCTTCTGGACGGAGAAGGATGTCGTGAATGGCCTGTGTCCGGACTGCAAGCGACCGGTCGAGCAGCTCAGCGAGAGCAACTACTTTTTCAAGATGGGCCAGTACCAGGACCGGCTGGTCAAATACATCGAGACCAACCCCGACTACATCCGCCCACGGTCGCGCAGCAACGAGGTGCTCGGGTTTCTTCAGAAGCCTCTGGAGGACCTCTCCATCTCCCGTCCCAAATCACGCCTCTCCTGGGGGATCGATCTCCCGTTTGATTCCAACTACGTCACCTACGTGTGGTTCGACGCGCTGGTGAACTACGTATCGGCGCTGGAGTACCTGCGCCCTTCGCCGTCGTTCGACCGGTACTGGCCGGCTACCATCCACCTCGTCGGCAAGGACATCCTGACCACGCACGCCGTGTACTGGTCCACGATCCTGATGGCCCTGAAGATTCCGCTGCCAAAGACCATCTTCGCCCACGGCTGGTGGACGGTGAGCGGCGAGAAGATGTCCAAGAGCCGGGGGAACGTGGTGGACCCCCACGCCATCGTGGATGAATTCGGCGCGGATGCGTTCCGCTACTTCCTCCTGCGCGAGGTGCCTTTCGGGCAAGACGGCGACTTTTCCCGAGAGGCCTTGATTGGCCGAATCAACACGGATCTGGCGAACGATTTGGGCAACCTTCTGAACCGCAGCCTGACCATGATCGAGCGGTTCGCCAAGGGCATCGTGCCTGAACCTTTGGCCACAACAGATACCGAACTAGATAACCTGCTACAACAGACTGCTCAGGAAATGCTGAGGACATTCGATATTCATCTCGGCAGCCTGGAGTTCAACAGGGCGCTGGAAGCCATGTGGAGCCTGGTCCAGCTTAGCAATCAATACATCGACAAGAGTGCGCCCTGGACATTAGCCAAGAAGCCTGAAGACAAGCCGCGGCTCAATACCGTCCTCTACAACGCGGCCGAGACGTTGCGATTCCTCTGTCTCGCCCTCTATCCCTTCATGCCGCAGGCAGCCGAGGAGATGAAGCGGCAGCTCGGGCTGGTGTTGAACTTTTCGAAACCGTTGCTGTCCGCTGAGATTACCTGGGGCGGCGTGCTCCCCGGCACGGAGATCGCCAAAGGAAGCCCGCTGTTTCCGAGAATCGAGACGACCAAGACACAAGGAGATGCCCGCGTGACGCAAGACCAGCAGCCGGCTCCTTCACCAACGGATCAGATCACGATCGACGAGTTCAGGAAAGTTTCGTTGCGCGTCGGCCTTGTCACCGCAGCCGAGCGCGTGCCCAAGT
>VBOD01000078.1 GCA_005877615.1 Nitrospirota bacterium
TGGTTTTGCTGCGCGGAGCCGACAGAACGCCAACTGCATCCGCTCCACACGAAGGGATGTGGCGAGGTTTGAGGAGGCACGATATGGATCGCACGACACAGGGCACGCAGTTGCAGGAACTCCTCGGGTTGGCATTGCCACCGGTGGCGATCGCGTTCCCCGCCGCGGCTCCGGCTGGAATGGCTCGCATTGATGCGCCGGCGCCGGCAGGATGCGGGTACTGGCGGCTGGCCGCGGAGGGGAAGGTCTTCTACACCGAGGCGGCGGACCACTATACCTGTCCGGTGGGCGCGCACACGCATGGCGTGGATCTTCCCCCGGAGGTAGCGAAGGAGCTCAACGGTCTCGTGCAGACCATGGTTCAGATGCAGTACATCAAGATGGAGGAGATTCCGTCCATCCCGCGCCGCCATGGCCCGTTCGGCGTCGCGCTCTACGCCCCGCTGGCCCGTGCGCCATTCGAGCCGGATGTCGTGCTGGTACGCGGGACCGTCAAGCAGCTCATGCTGCTGGTGGAAGCGGCACAGGCGGCCGGCGTAGCCGGTGGCGGCGCGACGATGGGGCGGCCCACGTGCGCGGTGCTGCCGGAAGCCTTGCAGTCCGGGCGGGCGGCCACGAGCTTCGGCTGCATCGGCAACCGCGTGTACACCGGACTGGGGGACGACGAAGGTTACTATGCGATTCCCGGATCGAACGTTGCGGACGTCGTGGGTAAACTCGCCGCGATCGTGGAGGCGAACCGGCAGTTGGAGGCCTTTCATAAGTCGCGTGCGGTGCGCTAGTCTAAGAGTCGAGCGGGTCCTGTCGCCGAGCAGCCCGGACGTGCTCGCTCCGCCAAGGGCAAGCAAGTCGCTGCGCTCCGCCCGGGCGCCCGCTCGGCGCCACCCGCTCTAAACTATCAGGGTTACAATGCCAAGACTTCTCCTGCTGCTCCCTACTACGACTTACCGGGCTGAGGCGTTCTTGGATGCGGCTCGCAAGCTCAAACTGGATGTGGTGGTCGGCTCGAAGAGGGCCGCCATGCTGGAGGATCTGGGTGACGCGGCCTTCCTCCCGCTCAAAATGCATGATTTGGAGGAGGCGGTCCGCTCGGTCCTCGAGTTCGCCCGCACCACTCCGATTGACGTCGTGGTCGGCGTGGACGACCACACGACAGTGGTCGCGGCCGTGATCTCGGCGGCGTTGAGGCTGCCGCACAACCCCGTGACGGCCGTGGCCGCGGCGCGCAACAAACACCGCATGCGGGAGCTCTTGCACGCGCAGGGCCTGCCGGTGCCACGCTTCGCCCTGTTTTCCGTTGACGACGATCCCGCGGCCATCGCCGAGAAGATCGCTTTTCCGTGCGTGGTGAAGCCGATCAGCTTATCCGCCAGTTGCGGCGTGATCCGCGCGAACGACCGCGACGAATTCGTGGCGGCGTTTCACCGGGTGGCGGCCCTGCTCGAGAAGCTGGGAGGGGAGACTCTGGGAGAGGGCGCTGGCAAGATCTTGGTGGAAGACTTCGTGCCGGGACGTGAAGTGGCGCTGGAAGGTCTGCTTACCAACGGCGAGCTGCGGGTGTTGGCCCTGTTCGACAAGCCGGACGCGCTGGATGGGCCGTTCTTCGAAGAGACGATCTACGTCACGCCGTCTCGGTTGCCGGCGGCCGTTCAGCGGGAGGTCACGTCCTGCGCGGCGCGGGCGGCGCGGGCGCTTGGACTAGGAGAGGGACCGGTGCACGGCGAACTGCGCGTGAGCGATCGCGGCGTGTGGGTCATCGAGATTGCCGCGCGCTCGATCGGTGGCCGGTGCTCCCAGACGTTGCGCTTCGTCGCCGGCCTGTCCCTGGAAGAAGTGATTCTATGCCATGCCCTGCGCATGGACATCCCCTCGCTCGATCGCGAGGGCAGAGCCGCCGGCGTCATGATGTTGCCGATCCCTCGCGCCGGGATGCTGGAGGAAGTCCGTGGGCTGGAGAAGGCGCTGGCCGTGCCGGGGATCGAAGATCTGGAGATCACTGCACAGCTGGGGGACGAGCTGGTGCCGCTCCCGGAGGGAACACGCTATCTCGGCTTCCTCATCGCGCGCGGGGAGACACCGGAAGCAGTGGAAGCAGCGCTGCGCGACGCCCATCGCGAACTCGAGTTCGTCATCATCTCCGCACCGGCGGAGACTCAGCGATCTAGGGTAATGATTTTTTAAATTAAAAAGGGGACACGCAGCTAGAAGCCGTCATGCGTAGCGGGTGGTGCCGATCCAAGCCGCGACGCGCGCCGCGACTTGCTTGCCCTTGGCGGAGCGAGCACGGCAGCGGCCGATCGGTAACAGGACCCGCGAAGCTATGACGGCTTCTTGTTTATCTCCGCCGCCTGCTTTTTGGTCCACTCTTCGAGGCTGTTGGCCTGGGTGACCAGGTCCGGCAGGCCCGTCAGGTCGTGCACCCAGACCGCCTGCACCTCTTCGCCGTTCCCCTTGGCGACTTTCTGGATGTAGGCGATCTCGCTGTCGAACCGTTGGGGGAGAACGGCAAGGATGCGGTTGACCCGCCGCTTGCCCTCCGGCGTGCCGTCGGGAAGAAGATCGCAGGCGTAATGGACGATGTCCAGCTTGCCGATGGGCAGCATCTTGGCCACCATGCGATAGGTCGTCCCTTGCTTGGTGTGGATGATGGCCGACTTGTAGAGACGCTCACCCCTGTCGGGATCGACATTCAGCGCAGACGGATCTTCGATCTTTCTCGCCGGAGCCGCGGCTTCATCCACTTCACCCATCGGACTTGCCTCCTTCCGTGAAGGAACCTTCGAGCGGATGGACTGAGCTTATCAGACTGATTCCGCAACGGCAAGGGTGTCTAGCTAATGGACAAGACACGCTCGTTGGAATATCCTTTTCACTTATGAATCCGTTTGCGCAACTCCGCCAGATCATGAGCGTCATCAGCCGCAAGCGGGAAGAGCTGCTCGGTCCGAAGCTCAGCCGGCAGACCTATGCCTTGGGCGCGCTGGACAAAGACGTGCAGGCCAAGCTCAAGGAGCTGCGGCAGACCGACTTCGTCCGCCGGCTCTGGGCCAAGGACCCCACGCTGTGGCACACGGACCCCATCCACCAGAAGATCATCCGTAACGCGCTCGGCTGGTTGCACATCACGGAACAACAGATGCACCACCTGCCACGCATCAAGGGCCTCGCCGAATCGGTGCGTACGGCGGGCTTCAAGCATGCGTTGCTTCTGGGCATGGGAGGCAGCAGCCTTTGCCCCGAAGTCTTCCGCATGACCTTCGGCGTCGTACCCGGCTACCCGGAGCTGCACGTGCTCGACAGCACCGTGCCGGCCCAGGTGCGCAGCTTCGAGAAGCGGGTGGACCTGGCGAAGACCCTGTGCATCGTCGCGAGCAAGTCCGGCACAACCACCGAGCCGCTGGTCTTCTGCCGGTACTTCTTCGAGCGCATGCGGCAGATCAAGGGCGATCGAGCCGGCGAAAACTTCATTGCGATCACCGACCCTGGCTCGCTGCTGGAAAAGCTAGCGCAGGAGATCAAGTTCCGCGACATCCTTCCGGGCGTGCCGGACATCGGCGGGCGCTATTCGGCGCTGTCCAACTTCGGCATAGTCCCGGCCGCCATCATGGGCGTCAACGTCGAGCACCTGCTCTATCGCGCCGAGCGAATACGCCATAGCTGCGACTCCTGCGTGCCGCCGGAGGACAACCCCGGCGTGGTGCTCGGCGTCGTCATGGGGGAGCTGGCCAAGCAGGGCCGGGACAAGATCACGTTCGTCACCTCGCCGGCGATCTGGGACCTCGGCGCGTGGATGGAGCAGCTCATCGCCGAGAGCACCGGCAAGGAAGGGAAGGGCATTGTGCCCGTTGACGACGAGCCGCTGGGGCCGCCGGAGGTGTACGGCCAGGACCGGCTCTTCGCGTATATCAGGTACACAGCCGGAGCAGACGTAGCGCAGGATGCGAAGGTGGCGGCGCTGGAGAAGGCCGGCCATCCGGTGATCCGCATCGAGCTGGCGGACCTGATCAACCTGGGCGAGGAGTTCTTCCTGTGGGAGATCGCCACAGCGGTCGCCGGTTCCCTACTGGGCATCAATGCGTTCGATCAACCCAATGTTCAGGAGAGCAAGGACTACACGAAGAACTTCCTGGACGACTACAAGAAGAACGGCCACTTGCCGGAGGAAGAGCCGATCCTGACCGCCTCCGGCGTCAAAATCTACGGGGATGCCACGAATCGCCAAGCTCTCAAAGGCGTGTCAACCCTGGAAGACGCGTTGAAAGCGCACCTCGCGCGGGTGCAGGCGGGTGATTATTTTGCGGTCAATGCCTACGTGGAACGGACCGACGCGTCACACCAGGCGCTGCAGGCCATCCGGCTGCGGGTGCGGGACAGAAAGAAGGTGGCGACGACATTGGGGTATGGTCCGCGCTTTCTCCATTCGACCGGGCAACTGCACAAGGGGGGGCCGAACACGGGAGTCTTCATTCAGATCACGTCCGACGATGCGGAGGATCTGCCGATCCCCGGCGAGCCGTACACGTTCGGGGTGCTCAAGGCGGCGCAGGCGCTCGGCGACTTCTTCAGCTTGACTAAGCGCAACCGCCGTACGATCCGCGTGCACCTCGGGGCGGATGTGAACGCAGGGCTGAAGAAGCTGCAAGCGGCGGTGGAAAAGGTGCTGGGATAATTCGAAGAGCGGGTCCTGTCGCCGCATCACCCGGACGTGCTCAGATCCTTTCGCCGTAGCAGCCACGCAGACTCGGCTGTAGGCTCTTCCGCTCCGCCCGGGTCCCATGCGGCGCCACCCGCTCTAACTTAATCCCTCGCCCCTAGAGGGGAGAGGGTTAGTCGCGCCAGAGGGCGAGGCCGCCGAGGAGGCCGGCGACGTTGGAGACGATCTTGACGTTGCTGGGCAGTTTCACGGTGACGCGTTCGGCGTTGCCTCCGCCGATGTACAGGAGATCGTAGTTGAACACGAGATCCAGGGTGCGGATTGCTCGTACCAGACGCTTGTTCCATTTTTTCTTCCCGACTTTTTTGAGTACGGCATCGCCCAGCAGCTCTTCGTAGGTTTTGCCCTTTTGAAACGGATGGTGCCCGAGTTCCAGGTTCGGGACTAATATCCCATCCACGAACAACCCGGAGCCAAACCCCGTCCCCAGCGTGACCACCAACTCGACGCCGTGCCCTGCGATTACGCCGAAGCCCTGCACGTCGGCATCGTTGGCGACGCGCACGGGCACGCCGAGCTTCTTCGACAGCACGTCCGCCAAGCGGAAGCCGCCCCAATTGCCGTTAAGGTTCGGCGCGGTCACAGTCACGCCTCGGCGGACCACGCCAGGAAAACCAACCGACACACGGTCGAACTCACCCTGTGCTTTTGCCAACTCGACGATGGTGTTGATCACGGCCCCCGGCGTGGCCGGTCTGGGAGTCTTCACCCGGCTCCGTTCCGTAAGGGGCTTGCCGGTTGCGCTCAGTACCACGGCCTTGATGCCCGTTCCGCCGATGTCTATTGCCAGGGTTCGTAGTTCATGGGGCCTCGGTTTTGACGGCGCCTGAACCGCAGGCTCCATCAGAGCGTTCTCCAGGCCCGTCCGTCGCTTTCGATGAGCCGATTCGCTTCGACCGGCCCCCAGCTTCCCACCGGATACTCCGGCAGCCATTTGGTCCCATAGGTGTTCCAGCCCTCGAGGATACCCGTGATCCAGGCCCAGGACGCTTCCACCGCGTCACGCCGCATGAACAGCGACGCATCGCCGGCCATCACGTCCAGGAGCAGCCGCTCGTAGGCTTCGGGTGACGGCGCGGCGAAGGCCTCTCCATATTGAAAATGCAGTTCGACGGGATTGGTCTTGGCCTTCGTACCGGGGACCTTGCAGATGATGCGAAGCCCGAGCCCTTCCTCGGGCTGAATCTTCATGGTCAGAATATTCGGGTCGAGCGGGGCGTCAGGGTTGGCGTTGAACAGGATCTGGGGGATCGGCTTGAAGAAGACCGCGATCTCGCTGGCCCGCTTGGCCATACCCTTGCCGGTTCTCAGGTAGAACGGCACGCCGGACCACCGCCAGTTCTCGACGAACAGCTTGATCGCCACGTAGGTCTCGATCGTTGATTCGGGTTTGACGCCGGGCTCTCGCCGATAGCCGGGCACATCCTCGCCCTTCACCTTGCCCGGTCCGTATTGCGCCCGCACGGTGTATTTCTCGACGTCCTTGCCCGTGATCGGCCGAAGACACCGCAGGACTTCCATGCGGGCGTTGCGGACCACATCCGGGTCGAGCGAGTGTGGGGGCTCCATCGCCACCAGGCACATAAGCTGGAGGATGTGGTTCTGCACCATATCCCGCAAGGCCCCGGCCTCTTCATAATAGGTCGCTCTGGTTCCCACGCCTTCCGCCTCGGCGACCGTGATCTGGACGTGATCGATGAACTTGTGGTTCCAGATTGGTTCGAAGATGCTGTTGGCGAAGCGCAGGACTAATAGATTTTGGACGGTTTCTTTGCCGAGATAATGGTCGATGCGGAAGATCTGGGATTCATCGAAGACCCGCGACACGGCCTCGTTGATCTTCCTGGCGGAATCCAGGTCGTGCCCGATCGGCTTCTCCACGATGACCCGCGAGAAGGGTCCCTCGCTGCTCGGTGGTTGGGCCAGACCGGCGTCTCGAAGCCCCTCCACCACATCGGCGATCGAGGTGGGCGGGATGGCGAGGTAGAAAATCCGGTTGCCGGGAAGCTTCAGGTCGGCCTCGATCTGCTCCAAGCGTGTGCGGAGGTCCTTGTACGCCTTGGGATCCTCGATCGAACCGGCGACGTAGAACAGCCGTCGCTCGAAGTCCGGCCAGACCTTTTCGCTGATCTTCTGGCGGGAGTATTTGACGATCCCCTCGCGGGCTATCTGCCGGAAGTCAGCGTCGCTGAGCGGTTTGCGCGCGTTGCCCAGGATTGCGTAGTTGGGCGGCAGGACGCCGTCCAACACTAGGTTATAGACCGCCGGGATCAGCTTGCGCCTCGCCAGATCTCCGGAGCCACCGAAGATGACTAGCGTGCAGGGTTGTGGGACGAGCGGACGGATCGGTTCTGACATGGCGATGGCCTTTCCTGTGAAGCTAGGAACTCTTTTTCACGGCGTGACCGCCGAAGGCGTTGCGCATGGCGGCCAGCATCTTCTCGGCGAAGGAGTCTTCCTGACGTGAGCGGAACCGGGTGAAGAGGGCGGCCGTCAGCGTGGGCAGGGGCACGGCCTTGTCGATCGCCTCGAGGACCGTCCACCGGCCCTCGCCCGAGTCCTGAACGTAGCCCTTCAGGCCTTCCAGCTTCGGGTTCTCCTGCAGGAACCCCGCGGTCAGCTCCAGTAGCCAGGAGCGCACCACGCTCCCGTGCATCCAGAGATCGGCGATCCTGGCAAGGTCGAGATTGTATCCGCTCTTGGACATCAGCTCGAAGCCCTCGGCATAGCCTTGCATCATGCTGTACTCGATGCCGTTGTGGACCATCTTGACGTAATGGCCCGCGCCGTGGCTCCCCATGTAGGCCCAGCCGTCCTCGGGCGCGAGGGTCTTGAAGATCGGTGCCAGCTTGTCCACGATCTCCTTCTCGCCGCCCACCATCAGGCAGTAACCGAGCTTGAGCCCCCAGATGCCGCCGCTCGTGCCGGCGTCCACGTAATGGAGGCTCTTTTTCTTGAGCTCGGCGGCGCGCCGCATGTCGTCGTGGAAGTTGGTGTTACCGCCGTCAATGATAATATCGCCGGCGGACAGCAAGGCGGCCGCCTTGTTGACGGTCTCTTCGGTCGGGGGGCCGGAGGGCACCATGATCCAGACGGCGCGGGGCGCTTTCAACATGGAGACCATGTCCTCGAGCGAGATAGCTCCGACGCAGCCGACCTTTTCCGCCTGTTTCACGAGATCCGTCGTCCGGTCGTAGGCGACCACGCGGTGCTTGCCCTGTTGGAGGCGGGTGACCATGTTCATGCCCATCTTCCCGAGGCCGATGAATCCGAGTTCCATAAGATACCGCCCTTTCCCGTTCCGAACGGAGCGTTATGGCTTTAAAAGCAGGCAGATTATAGACCAACCCTGAGGGCAACACAAAAGACGGAACCACCGGCGCGTAATTCCCTTGATTCATTCCGAGAGGTCGGCTAGGTTCCTGTTCCATGTATGTCATCGGCTTGATGTCGGGAACCTCCGCCGACGGCGTGGATGCCGCGTTGGTGGATATCCGGGGGACCGGACACGATCTGAAGATCACGCTCAAGGCGTTCCGCACGTTCCCGTACCCGACCGCCTTTCGCGAGCGGCTCTTGCAGGTGATGACCGGTGGGACGGTGGAGGACGTGTGTCACTTGAACGGCGCGCTGGGGGAATGGTTTGCCCGAGCGGCCTTGAAGGTCCTTAAGGCGGCCGGGGTGTCGCCTCGACGAGTGGCGCTGATCGGCTCGCATGGGCAGACGCTTCATCACCTGCCGAAGCCGCGGCGCGAACCGGTCATCGGGTCGGTCCGGTCCACCCTGCAACTGGGCGCGCCGGCCGTCATCGCCGAGCGGACCGGCATCACCACGGTGGCCGACTTTCGAAGCCGAGATCTAGCGGCAGGCGGGGAAGGCGCGCCGCTGACTCCCTACCTCCATTACCTGCTCTTTCGCCATCCGTCGCGTGCGCGGGCCGTGGTCAACATCGGCGGGATCTGCAACCTGACGTATCTCCCGGCCGGGGGGGCGCTCCAGTCGGTCCGCGCGTTCGATACCGGCCCCGGGAACATGGTGGTTGACGGGGCCGTGCGCCACGTGACGGGCGGCCGGCATCAATTCGATCGCAGCGGCCGGCTCGCGCGCGCCGGGAAAGTTGATGAGGGCCTGCTGCGACGACTTCTCCAGCATCCCTTTCTGCGGCGCCGGCCCCCCAAGTCCACGGGGCGCGAAGAGTTCGGGGAGCGGTTCATCGATCGGTTCGTCCTGCTGGGCCGGTTGGCCGGCCTTGTAGACGCGGACCTGGTCGCGACGGCCACGGCCTTCACGGCGCGGACGATCGTGGATGCGCAGAAATTCCTGCCGCGGCGGGTCGCGGAGGTGTTCATCAGTGGAGGTGGCGCGAGGAATCCCACGCTTGTGCGGATGCTGCAAGAAGCATGGGAGGGGATTCCGGTGCGTCCAGTCGAGGCGCTGGGCTGGAACGGGCGCGCGCTGGAGGCCGTGGCGTTCGCGGTCTTGGCCTACCAGCATGCCAAAGGCGTTCCGTGCAACCTGCCCCAGGTCACCGGTGCGAAGCGGGCGGTGGTGTTAGGGATGATTGTTCCGCACTAGCGGCTATTCGGGTAGCTGGCGGCGATCCCGTTCGGCCCCTTGCCGACCTTGATCCGCTTGGCCTCGGTCAGGCTGCCCAAGTCCACGACCGAGACGTCGTCGCTCTTCGTGTTGGTCACGAAGGCATACTTGCTGTCCGGGCTGAATGAGATGCCGTGCGTCCATGCGCCGAGCGGAAGCTGCTTGACGAGCTTGTCCGTGGCGGCGTCATAGATGGACAGCTGCGCCGACTCCTGATCGCACGAGATCAGGTACCTGCCGTCCGGGGTGACGCCGAGTTGGGCCGGGAGTTTTCCGACCGGGAGCCTCGCCACCACCTTCCGTGACGCCGCATCAATCTTGAAGACCTGGCCTGAGTTCAATCCCGTGACATAGACGAACTTCCCCTGCGGCTCGACCCAGGCCTGCACGGCGGCATCGCTCACGGGGATGGTCGCCGCAAGTTTCCGTTCTTTCAGGTCCACGACCGCCAGGTCCTTGCTGCCAAGATTGGCGACGTAGGCGAACTTGCCGTCGGGCGAGATCGCGAGGCCGTGCGGGCTCCTGCCGACCGGGATCGTGGTGAGTGGTTGCAAGGTGCTCGCGTCAGTGATCGTCACGTCGCCCGACTCAGTGTTGGTGTTCACAATGAGCCGCTGGTCCGGCGTCATGAAGATGTGCGCCGGGCCCCTGCCGACTTCCCAGCGGGCGACAATCCGGAGCTTGTCGGGGTCTATTTTGACTGCCTGGTTGGCGGGGCCGTCCGTGAGGTAGAGCATCCCGTCAGGGCCCAGGTGGATGTTGTGCGGAGCACGCAGTCCCCTGATGGTGGCGCGCTTTTTCCCTGCATCGGCGTCGATGACCGAGACGCTCCCTCCGCTTTCATTTGCAGTATAGACCCACGTGGCGGCAGAGAGGTCCGAAGCGAGGCAGGATAGGACAAGGGGAGCAGCTAGTGCAGACGCCCGAAGGATCCCCACAACTACGTCACATGAAGTTCATGAACTTGGTCTTGGCCTCGTCCATAATGGCTTCGGTGACCTGGCTCGCGCCGCGTTCCACGGCGATGCGTTCGATCTCGCGGCGGGCCATCGGCCGGATGAAGTCCGGAATGTTCTCCAGCCTCTTCTCGGCGGCGGGCGCCCACGGGATGCCTTCCGTGGCGTTCTTCGAGTCGTCCATGACCTGGAGCGTAATCTTCTTGTAGCCGTGCCTGTGGGCGTAGACCTCGATGCCGCCCTTGATCATCGGGCGCACGAACGAGGGAGTCTTCTCCAACCGCTCCAGCGCGTCCGGTGTCCATTCAAACTCGGAGGTCGTTGACTCTTTCGCAGAACTGGACCCGAGGCCCATCTGGGCCACCACTGCCGAGAACGGGCAACCGCCGGTCTTCTTTTCGTCCTCGGCGGGAGCGGCCGATGTGGCCGCCGGCTGCTCGCTGTAATGCTCCTTCAGGTAGTTGGCCATCTCGGCCTGGCCTTCGCCTTCCCCGCGGAGTCCGCCGCGCGTCATCTCGAAGGGCTGGGCGGCGGCGGTGCGCCCGCCGAGCTGCACGCCGAGCGAGCTGACCATCTGGGTCTCACCGGGATTCGTGACCATTGTGAAGCGCGCCCCGCAGGACGGGCAGGCGAAGAACACCCCGAGCGAGCCCTCCGCGGGCTTCTCGACTTTCTCGAAGTTCATGTAGGTTTCGCACTTCATGCAGACGAACTTCATGGAGTGACTCCTTATAGTTGCTTGGCCAGAATTTTCTTGTAATCCAGGAGTGCCTTGATGCGGCTCGCGATCTCGTCGTACCGCTTGAGGGTCGGGTAGGAGGCATCCAGCAGCGGCGTGCCCTTGTCGAACGATTTCGCCATCGTCCGGTCGAACGGGATGCAACCAAGCAGCGGCAGGTCCAGCGCCTGGCACATTGCCTCCGTATCCCCTTCGAACAGCTCGCTCTCGTTCCCGCACTGCGGGCACCGGTACGTGCTCATGTTCTCGACGATCCCCAGGACCTTGATGCCGAGGTCGCGGGCGTAGGCGATAGACTTCTGCACGACGTCCGACGCCACCTCGGACGGAGTCGTGACGACGATCGCGCCGTCCAGATCGGGAATGAAGCCGGAGATGACCGGCGGCTTGTCGGCGGCGGCGCCGGGCGGGAGGTCGGCGAGAAGAAAGTCCACTTCGCCCCAGACGATGTCGGCGATGAACTCGCGGAGGACGTTCATCTCCCACACGCCGAGCCACACGGGGCTGAGGTCCATCGGTCCTTTCCAGCGAACCGGCGAGAGCTCGTCGAGGAAGAAATCCATGGAACCGACCTTGAGGCCGAGCGGGCCGACCGGCGGGATCGCGCCCTCCGGGGTAATCGTGAACTGCTGGCCGCGCATGCCCAGCATCTTGGGCACGCAGGGGCCGTTCAGGTCCACGTCCAGCACACCGACCTTGTGGCCTTGCCGCGCAAGGGCCAGGGCCAGGTTCACCGTGGTCATGCTCTTGCCGACGCCGCCCTTACCACTCATGACCACGAGCTTGTGGCGGACGGCCGCCATCCGGCCCGTGACGGCCTTCATCTGCTCGGTGATCTGCTGGACCACCTTGGCGTCGTCGGCATACTTCAGCCGGCCGAGGATGTCCTTCAGGTCTTTCGTCGCCATCGCGCGCGGAGCCCTCAGAATCTGCTCCAAACCTAGCATGGGGCCTGAAATGGTGTCAATTTTTCCTGCGCGGCCAAGAGCGGGTCCTGCCCCCGCATAGCCCAGCGCAGCCGGGGCACCCGTTGCTCTCGGAGTGGGTCCTGTCGCCGAGCAGCCCCGCTGAGCGGCACCTTTCGGCGTCGCAGCCCCGCAGACTCGCCTGTAGGTGCCTGGGCTCATCGGGGCGCCCCGCTCGGCGCCACCCACTCCAACTGCAACGGGTCGAAACGCCGTCGAGGCTCCGGCAGACCCGGCTGTACGCCCCGCGCTGCATCTGGGCGCCCATGCGGTGTCACCCGCAGGTGCGCTGCAGGAAAGGGGTTTAGAGTTTAGCGAGGAGCGTTTTGACTTTTTGTTCGATCAGATCCCGTACTTTGCGGAACTCGTCTGCGGGCAGCGCTTTCGGGTCGGGGATGTTCCAGTCCTCGCGCTGTTTGGCGCGGACGTTCGGGCAGGCGTCGCTGCAGCCCATCGTCACGGCCACGTCATACTCGACCGCGGGGATCTCGGACAGCGACTTGGAGACGTGCCGGCTGAGGTCGTAGCCCACTTCGTGCATGGACGCGATCGCCTTATGGTTGACTTGCCCGGAGGGGTTGGAGCCGGCGCTGTACGGTTCAATCGCCCCCGCGCCATGCATCCGCGCAAAGGCCTCCGCGATCTGGCTGCGGCAGGAGTTCTCGACGCACACAAACAGCACGCGCTTCATCGTGAAAGAAATTCGTCCAACTTCTTCTTTGCCGCGCCTGAGGCCAGGGCTTCCTGGGCCAGCGGGAGGGCGGCGCGGATGGAGGCGGCCTTGCCGCCGGTGTAGAGGATCATCGCGGCGTTCATCACGACCCACTCGCGCTGGCTTCCTTTCACCTTGTTCCCGAGAATCTTCGTGATCAGCTCAACCTCGCCGTCCGCGCCGGCCGCCGCCAGATGCTCGATCCGTTCGAACGGCAGGTCGAGGTCTTTGGGCTGAAGCGTCACCGGAGTGATCCGGTCCTCGCGCAGTTCGATGGCCTTCGTGACCGAGCTGATCGACAGCTCAGGCTCGCCTTCGAGCCCGCGCAGGATCAACGCCCGCTGCGTGCCCAGCATCCGCAAGGCTTCGGCGATCTTCTCGAAGTAGGGCGGGTGCGACATGCCGATGATGGACGCCCGGGCGTGGGCGGGATTCAGCATCCGTGAGACGGGCTGGAAAAAACTCCGCACGCCGAGTTCTTTCCTCATTTCTAGAAAACGGAAGACGAGCGGATGGTAGAGGCCGATATCCAGGTAGGCCAGCCCGTTCTTCACAAGATAGTCCGCTGCCTGCTTGGGGTCCAGGTCAGTGGGGATGCCAAGACGCGCGGCGACTGTTGCAGTAGCCAGACGGCCCGGCACGTCGTCGTATCCGTGGAGCAAGATCGGGACTCCGGCGGCCGCCGCGACGATGGCTGCGGGTAACAGGACGTGCCAGCTATCCTGCTTGCCGGCGTAGGTCGGAATGTCCACGACCCCGAGGTCGGGCGGGACCGGCAGGGGTGGCGCGTACTCGCGCGCTGTGGCGGTGAAGGCCGCCAGCTCGCTGACCGATTCGCCCTTGATCCGCATGGCGACGAGAAACGAGCCAACCTGCGCGGGTGTGGCCACGCCTTCCAGCAACAGACGCATGGCCTCCTTGGCCTCGTCGTGGGTGAGGTCCTTGGCGCCCTTCTCGCCTTTACCGACCTTGGCGATCAGGGTTTGCATGGTGCTGGACATACTTTTTAGATCGAGTAGTGGAACTGGGGCTTGGCGCCGATCGCCTGGGCCAGCACGCCCCGCCGCTTCAGTTCTTCCATGACCTGGTCGGCGATGGCCTCGAAGTCTTTCGGCCCGGCGAAGGCCAGATCGGTGTCGGGCGGGGGTGCCTCCTCGCCCTTCGACATGTGCACGGTGATGACGGGAGTCGGGTGGACAAGGGTCCGGATCGCCTGGTGATCGGCCCCGCCCAACGCGTTGGTGGTGGACACAACAATCAGCCCCGTATCCATCAGCAGGCGCGCGACTTCGCCGAACCGCCGGACGATCTCGCCCGTGTCTTCTTCCGATAAGTCCGCGTCCAAGCCGCGTCGCAGGTTGGCGGCGTCCAGGAGATACGTGTGGCGGCCGTCGGCCACCAACTGCACTTCGAGGCGGCGGGCCAGCATGGACTTGCCGGCGTGCCGTGCGCCGGTGATGAGTACCAGGGCGGCGCGATGACCGAAGTGCCGCGCCCGGTCTTCGGCGCCCACGTCGCCCTTGACCCATGCGATGTCGCGCCGGCGGGCCTCCTCGCGCAACACGGTCTGCTCGTCCTTGACTGCTTCGGTGATGATGCCGCCGCCGGACACGTCGTACTGGTCCACCAAGACGAACCGGCCGGTGACCGCGAAGTCGCTATAGAGGTCGAACGTGATGGGCGCCTTGGCGCGGATCGTCAGCTCGGCCACCTCATTCCGGCCGACGCTGGTCTTGACCTCGCGGGCGGCCAGATTGGTGGTGTCGATGATCCGGTGTAGGGCGACGATCTCGCATTCCACCTCACGGGTCGCCAGTCTCAATACGTACTTCTTGCCGGCCTCCAGCGGGCGGTGTCCCATCCAGAACAGGTTGCTCCGGAAGGTGGTGGAGACCAGCGGCACCGAGTCTTCGTGCGAGGCGATCTCGCCACGCTGGATGAAGATCTGCTCGTCGAGCGTGATCCCCGTGGACTGGCCGGCCGTCGCTTCCGTCGGCACCGGTTCTACGTTGAAGGCCTCGATCGTCTTGACGGTGGCGGTCTTGTTCGAGGGTGAGAAGATCAGCCGGTCGCCGACCTTGATCCGTCCGGCGGCGAGGCGGCCGGTGATGATCCGGCGGGCGTCGAATTTGTAGACGTCCTGCACGGGAAAGCGCAAAGTTTGCCGCTCGCGCGCGGTCTCTTTCCGGAACAGGCCGAGCGTCTCCAACACCGTCGGACCGGAGTACCAGGATATCTGCGCGCTTGGCTTTGCGATGTTGTCGCCCAGCTTGGCGCTGACCGGCACGAACCGCTCCGGCGTCACCTTGAGTTGCGCCAGGAAGGCCCGGTACTCCTTCTCGATGGCGTCAAATACGTCCTGCCGGTAACCGACCAGGTCCATCTTGTTGACAATGACGGCCACCTGCCGGATGCCGAGCAGGGAGAGTAGATACCCGTGTTTCTTGGACTGCTCCCTCACGCCTTCGTGGGCGTCGATCACCAAGAGCGCCGCTTCCGCGCGCGCTGCGCCGGAGACCATATTCTTCAGGAACTCCTTGTGGCCCGGCGCGTCGATGATGATGTAGTGGCGTCCCTCCCACGTGAAGAACGTGCGGGCGGTGTCGATCGTGATGCCCTGCTCCTGCTCCTCCAAGAAAGCGTCGAAGAGGAAGGCATACTCGAACTCCTTGCCCTGCCGGCGGCAGATGTCCCGGACCTTGTCTAGCTTGCCCTCCGGGAGCGAGCCGGTGTCGGCGTAGAGGCGTCCGAGCAGCGTGGACTTCCCGTGATCCACGTGGCCGACGATGACGATGTTGAGATGCTCACTGGCGCGCGGGGCGCTGGGTACGAGCGTCGGCATAGCATGCTCTACATGTACCCATCCTTACGCAACAATTCCATCCCACGGCCTTCGTCCTGCGCGCGGCCGGAGCGTTCGGCTACCGTGGTGCTGCGCAGCTCCTCGAGGATCGCATCGACGGTCTTGGCCGTGGACTTGATCGGGAATGTGCAGGGAGCGCAGCCCAGGCTCCGGTAGCGGGTCCCGTCGCCCTTGTCGAAGTAGAGGTCGATGATCGGGATGTTCTCGGCGCGGATGTATTCCCAGATGTTGATCTCTGTCCAGTCGAGCAGGGGATGGATCCGGATGTGCGTGCCCTCGGGGAAGGTGGTCTTGAACTGATCCCACAGCTCCGGCGGCTGCTCCCGGAAGTCCCAGTCGCCGTGCTTGTCCCGCGGCGAGAAGTAGCGTTCCTTGGCGCGTGTCCCCTCCTCGTCGGCCCGCACGCCCAGGATAATGCCGGTGTAACCCTTCTCCGCGATCAGGTTCTTGAGCCCGTTGGTCTTGAGGGCGGTGCAGCACTCGACGCGGCCCAGCGTGTGATTCATGCCGTTGGCCAGAGCTTCCTTGTTCTGACCGATCACCAGATTCAGCCGCCATTCGCGGGCGATCCGGTCCCGGTATTCGATCATGGCCGGGATCTTGTAGCTCGTGTCGATGTGGACCAGCGGAAAGGGGACATGGCCGAAGAACGCCTTTCGGGTCAGCCACAGGAGGGCAGTAGAGTCCTTGCCCATGGACCACAGCATGGCGAGGTGGTCGAAGTGCTTGTAGGCCTCGCGAAGAATGTAGACGCTCTGGTCTTCGAGCTGGCGGAGATGGGAATCCATAGCGTTATTTGACGTGCAGCCCGCACTCGGTCTTGGCAAACCCGGCCCAGCGCCCGGCCCGGGGATCCTCGCCGGGCTGCACCGGGCGGGTGCAGTAGGTGCAGCCAATGCTCGGATAGTTCTGGTCGTGGAGCGGGTTGTAGGGGACCTCATACAGCTTGATGTAGGTCCAGACGTCCTCGGTCTTCCACCGGGCGAGCGGGTTGAACTTGACCAACCCGAACTTGGGGTCCCATTCGACCAGCTTGGCGTTCGCGCGCGTGGGCGACTGCTCGCGTCGGATGCCGGTGATCCAGGCCTTGTAACCTTTCAAGGCACGCGCCAGCGGCTCCACCTTCCGCTGGTTGCAGCACTCGTCCGGCCGGCGCTCCCAGAGCTTGTCGCCGAACTTTTCGGCCTGCTGCTCCGGCGTGAGCAAGGACTTTACCTGGATCGGCGCGATCCCGTACTTCTGGATCAGCCGGTCCCGGGTCGAGTAGGTTTCCTTGAATAGGAAGTCGGTGTCCAGGTACAAGATCGGCGTCTTGGGGTTGATCCGGTGGACCATGTCGATCAGGACGACGTCCTCCACGCCGAAGCTGCTGGCCAGCACGATGTCCGGAAAATAGGCGCCGATCGCGTAGGCTAGGACATCCTGCGGCGTCTGGGTCTCGAACGCGTCGCTGAGCGTTTGGAATTCGTCAGCAGAGATGGTCGCCATCAGACTACCTTCTCCACGGTCACCTTGTAGTAGCTCTCCGCCGGCACTTCCGAGACCACGTTCTGCCCGTCGTTGCGTAGGGACTGCGGGACGTTCTTGATCGGCTCGCCCGCGTCCAGCCAGACTTCCAGAACCTCGCCGGGTTCCATCATCTCCAGCTTGAGCTTCGTCTTGACGTAGTTGATCGGGCACATGACGCCGCGCAAGTCCAGCGTCGCCACGGGTTTCGTGACAGCCACAGGGCTGACCGGCGCGGACGTCTGCGTCGCCTGATCGGGTTTCGTCGCGTCAGCTTTAAGCTTCTGCCCGAGCTCTTCACTCATGGTCTTGCAAGCCTCCACAAAGCCTTTGGCGTACCGGAGTTTCTCGGCGGCGAAGGAGGCGGTCGTCTCCTTCGGACCAAGGTCGCCGATCTTGGCGGAAGGGGTCGTGTATTCCGCCGCGATCATCCCCGTCGCGCCGAACCGGCGTTCGAACTCAACGAACGTTTCAGCGTCCGTGTTGGGGTCGATCCCTTCCGGCACCAGCACCGCCTTAGCGGCGGCGAGCACGGCCCGGTAGGCCTTGTTCACGGCAGTGGCGTGCTGATCCTTCTCCGCAAGCAGCCGGGCCACGTACAGTTCCTGCTCGGCTTCGAGGATACGGTTCTCGATCATCTCCAGCGCGCCGCCGGCGCATTCGCCGGGGCCGAGGTCCTCCATGACGAACTCCTCGTCGGCTTCCCAGTCGTAGTAGTACGAGGAGTCCTCCTCGAATGGCGGCAGGATGGTAAAGGGAATGAGTTCCTCCTTCAGCTTGGCCTTGCCGGTGCGGTCGATGAAGCCCAGCAGGCTTTCCCCCTCCTGGCGGTCGCGACGCCAGACGGAGAGGAGGTGCGAGAGTGCCACGGGGACGTTCTTGGCCGGGAGCTTGACCGTCATCTGCCCGATCTTGGGCTGGCCGGTGATCCGCCCGCCGAGGTGCAGCTCGTAGTGCGGCGCCACGTGCGCGCCCATCCGTTTCCCGACGCCGTGCAGCCCGATGGTGGCGATGTGGTGCTGGGCGCACGAGTTGTGGCACCCGCTGATCTTCACCGACACGTCCCGCAGGTCCTCCGGCACCTGTCCGGGCGGGAAGATCTCGGCGAGGGCGCGGGCCACACCTTTGGAAGAGGTGATGCCCAGGCCACACGTGTCGGTGCCGGGGCAGGCGATGATGTCCTCGACCAGTTCGGCGCCGGGGTCGCCAAGGTCCACCGCGACCAGACGCTCGTAGAGGTCCTTGACCCTGTCGGTGGGGACCCAGCGGATGCACAGGTTCTGCTGGATCGTGGTTCGGATGTTCCCGTTGGCGAATTCGTCGATGAGATCGGCCACTTCCAGCATCTGCGCGGAGGTGATGTCGCCCATGGCCAGCCGGATGAAGACGGCCGAGAACCCCGGCTGCCGCTGCGGGACGACGTTCGTCCGCTTCCACATGTCGAAGGGCTTTTCAGTGCGGCTGTCGCTCCCGTTGCCCTTGGACGCCCCGTTTCCGCCGTTGGAGCGGACCGGCTGGATCAGTTGGGGCGGGATGTCGAGGCCCGTCGGCAGGGTCAGGCTGCGGCCTTCATGGCTCTTGCGCGTCACGGCCAATTCGGCTTCGACGCGGCGCTTGAACTCTTCGAAGCCCAGCTTTTCGATAACGAACTTCATCCGTGCCTTGTGGCGGTTCTTCCGGTTGCCGAGGTTGTCGAAGACCTTCAGGATCGCCTCGCAGATCGGCAGGAGGTCCTCCATCGGCAGGTACTCGTAGAGGAGGTGCGCGATGCGCGGCGTCGAGCCCAGCCCGCCGCCCGCCGTGACGCGGAAGCCGATGGTCCCGTCCGCCTTTTTGACCGCCAGGAAGCCGAGGTCGTGGATGGGCGTCAGGGCGCAATCGTGCTGGCAGCCGGAGAAGGCGATTTTGAACTTGCGCGGCAGGCTCTGGTTGAGCGGGTTGCGCAGGAGGTGAGCCGACACCGCCTTGGCGTAGGGTGTCACGTCGAAGATCTCCCCCTGGCAGACGCCGGCCAGGTGGCACGCGGTCACGTTCCGGACGGTGTTGCCGCAGGCCTCGCGGGTGGTCACTCCGACTTCAGCCAGCCGGCGCATGATCGTCCCGACGTGCTCGAGCGCAGCGAAGTGCAGTTGAATGTCCTGGCGCGTCGTGACGTGGCCGACGCCGGTGGCATAGCGGTCGGCCATCTCGGCGATGACCCGGCACTGCGTGGAGTTGAGGCCCCCGAAGGGAATCTTGATGCGGACCATCTGCACGCCGGGCTGTCGCTGGCCGTAGATCCCGTGCTGGAGGCGGAAGGGCCGGAACAAGTCCTGGGCGAGTTCGCCGCGGAGCACCTTCGCGGCCTCTTCTTCGAACGACTCAATCTCCCGGAGGATGTCGGGAGGGATCGAAGTCGTTTCCCCGGTCCGTGTCGATGGCGTCTTCATGAGGCGTGCTCTCCTAATGCTGGGAGTCAGATGTGATACATCAACGTTCGTTGTGCTTCAAGATCACGCGCCCGGCGGCACAGGTCGGCCACCGTGGTACGGTTCAGGGCTTCCAGGACCGACGCCTTGACCTCTTCCCAGACCCCCTGAACCAAGGAGCCGTGCGAGGTCCGGTGCCCGTTTCCATTCCGGAGACGGGGCAGCACCCGAGCCGGCATCGCAATGGGGCCATCCACAGCCTGGATCACGTCTCCAATACGAATCTCGCTCGCTGGCTTGGCCAAGCGATAGCCGCCGTGCGCGCCACGAGCGCTCTCAACGAGGCCGGCATGTTTCAGCGCACTCAGAATTTGCTCCAGGAAACGAAGCGGGATGCCTTGCCGATCCGCAATGGTCTTGGCCTGAACGGGAGCGGACCCGTTCGCCAGCGCCAGGTCCAGGACGGCCATAATGCCGTATTCTCCTTTGGCTGAGAAGTACATGCGTTAATTCCTACTGCTCCGATAGGAAAACAGGATTATGGAACTTATATCTCGGTATTCATTGGTTTGTCAAGGGGGTGGCTCAAAAATAAAAATTCGATGGGGAGGTTTGACTTCTCCTTCCGACATCTTATCGTTTAATCAACAACCTACGTAAACTGCGGAGGCCTGGATAAGGAGAGCTCATGATCCGGTTTGACCGAATGACCATCAAGGCGCAGGAAGCCCTTGCGGAAGCCCAGAAGCTGGCCGAAAAGGCGGGCCACCAGCAACTCGATGTCGAGCACCTGGCGCTGGCCTTGGTGCTCCAGCGCGAAGGGCTGACGCAAAGCCTGCTGAACAAGTTGGGCGCAGATCCTGACGTCCTCGCGCGTGCACTCGAGCAGGAGCTCAAGAAGATCCCGCAGGTCTCAGGGTCGGGCGCGACTGGCGTAGCCGGCATCACCCCCCGCCTCCGGGATGTGTTTTCCGCCGCCGAGCAGGAGGCGGAACGGTTCAAGGACGAATATCTCAGCACCGAGCATTTGTTGCTGGCCATCGTGGACGCGGGCGGTACAGCCGCTGGCGTGTTGAAGCGGCAGGGCGTCTCGAAAGATCGGCTCTATGCCGCGCTGACCGCAATCCGAGGCACCCAGCGCGTCACGGACCAGGAGCCCGAGGAAAAATACCAGGCCCTCGCGAAATACAGCCGTGATCTCACCGACCTTGCCCGCAAGGGCAAACTCGATCCCGTCATCGGCCGGGACGAAGAAATCCGCCGCGTGATCCAGGTCCTCTCCCGGCGCACCAAGAACAATCCGTGCCTGATCGGTGAGCCAGGCGTGGGCAAGACGGCCATTGCGGAGGGGCTGGCGCAGCGAATTGTGAACGGCGACGTGCCGGAAGGGCTCAAGGAGCGACGCGTGGTCGCGCTGGACATGGGAGCCTTGGTCGCCGGCAGCAAGTTCCGCGGGGAGTTCGAAGAGCGGCTCAAGGCGGTGCTGCGCGAGATCGAAGAGAGCGCCGGCTCGATCATCCTCTTTATCGATGAGATCCATACTCTGGTTGGCGCGGGGGCGGCCGAAGGCGCCATGGACGCCTCCAACATGCTGAAACCGGCGCTCGCGCGCGGCGACCTCCGATGCATCGGGGCGACCACGCTCGACGAGTACCGGAAACGCATCGAGAAGGACCCGGCGCTGGAACGCCGGTTCCAACCTGTGTACGTGGCCGAGCCGAGCGTGGAGGACACGGTCTCGATCCTGCGCGGCCTCAAGGAGCGGTACGAGGTCCACCACGGAGTGCGGATCAAGGATGCGGCGCTCGTGGCCGCCGCGACGATGTCCAACCGGTACATCCGGGATCGGTTCCTGCCGGACAAGGCGATCGACCTCGTGGATGAAGCCGCGTCCCGCCTGCGTATGGAGATCGACAGCATGCCCACGCCGCTGGATGAGCGCATGCGCCGGATCCGCCAGCTCGAGATCGAGCGGGAGGGCATCCGGCGGGACAAGGATGCACAGTCGCAGGAGCGGCTGGAGAAAATCGAGCGGGAGCTCGTCCAGCTGCGCAAGGAGACCGACGCGCTCACGATGCAGTGGCAGGCCGAGAAGGACGCCATCAAGAAGATCCGCGAGATCAAGGAGAAGATGGAGCAGGTCCGCATGGAGGCGGATCGCGCGGAGCGCGAAGGCGATCTTGGCCGGGCGGCGGAGCTGCGCTACGGACGGGCCCTGGATCTGGACAAGCAGTTGAAGGCGGAGAACGAACGCCTCCAGAAGCTGCATGGCGAGACGCGGCTGCTCAAGGAAGAAGTGGACGAAGATGACATCGCGCGGATCGTCGCCAAGTGGACCGGCATCCCCGTGACGCGGTTGATCGAAACCGAGACAAAGAAGCTCGTGCAGATGGAAGACCGGCTGCGGCAGCGGGTCGTCGGGCAGGACGAGGCGATCGTGGCGGTGTCGGACGCGGTCCGGCGGGCGCGGGCCGGCATCCAGGATCCCAAACGGCCGATGGGGTCCTTCATCTTTCTGGGGCCCACGGGCGTGGGGAAGACCGAATTGGCACGGGCGCTGGCCGAGTTCCTGTTCGATGACGAGCAGGCGATGGTCCGGCTCGACATGTCGGAGTACATGGAGAAGCACGCGGTCGCGCGGCTGATCGGGGCGCCGCCGGGGTACGTGGGCTACGATGAGGGCGGCCAGTTAACGGAGGCCGTGCGCCGGCGACCCTATACGGTCATCCTCCTGGATGAGATCGAGAAGGCGCACCCTGATGTCCTCAACGTGTTGCTGCAATTGCTGGACGACGGCCGGCTGACGGACGGCAAGGGGCGGACGGTGGACTTCAAGAACACCGTGGTGATCATGACCTCGAACGTCGGTAGTCGGGAGATTCAGGAGGCAGCGGCGGATGGCAACGAAGCGGAGATGAGGAGCCGCGCCCTAGAGGTGCTGCGTGGTCACTTCCGTCCGGAGTTCCTGAACCGCATCGACGACATCGTCGTCTTCCACCCGCTGACGCCCGAGCAACTGGCGGCGATTGTGGAATTACAAGTCAAGCAGCTGATTGGCCGGTTGCAGGACAAACACATCACGCTGGTCCTCACGGACCGGGCCAAGCAGCACCTGGCGTGGGCCGGCTACGATGTCGTGTACGGCGCTCGGCCCCTCAAGCGGTTGCTGCTGCGGGAGATCATCAATCCGCTGGCGCTCAAGCTTCTCGATGGGACTGTCAAAGAAGGGCAGACAGTGCGAGTGGACGAGAAGGACAGGCGTCTGGTCTTTCTGCCCTGAAAATTTTACACGAGTCCTGGTCGAGTGTATTTTTCCCCCTTGACAGTTTCCGATCGGGCTGCTATTAGTACGCTCCTCTCCAGCGAAAATGTCGGGAGCGTGCATGCCTGCCCGTAGAGTTGTTCATCTGCTCCTACTGACCGCCAATCCGGACCTTGCCGAGCTCTACCGCCAGGATTGTCCCGAGTGCGTCGTTACCATCGCCGTTGACGCGGCATCGGCGGTCCGCAAAGCCCCCAAGCACCGGTTCGATACCGTCATCATCGAGTCGCGTAAGGACTGGGTTCATGAGATGAAAGTCCTGAGTGAGGTGCTGGAGCCCGTGCCCCCGTTGGTGTTGGTCGGGGAGGCGGCGTTCCTGCGCCGGGCGACCGAACCGGTCAAGGATTTGTGCAACGGCCACAGGGCGCCTCGCGGCACGACGAAGCTCCATCACGATTTGGGACTGGAGGAATTCATCGGCACGAAGCTTCGCGATTTCGTGCGCCGCATGAAACTGGGGGCGGGGTCCGACATCCATTCGCTGTTGGTCAAGGCGGTGGAGAAACCCTTGATCACGCTGGTGCTGGAAGAGACCCACGGCAACCAGAACCAGTCCGCCGCGCTGCTCGGCCTGAACCGCAACACCCTTCGCAAGAAGATCCGCGACCTCAAGATCACGATCGCCAAGAAGGCATAGTTACGGACTTCCGGATGCTGGTCAAGTCCTGCATTGTCCGGGTTTCCCTGTTGAGTGTGGCGATCTTTCTGCTCGCTGCCTCTTCATACGCGCAAGGCGCCCTTTCCTCGGAAATCTACGACCTGAATTTTTCAAAAGGGTTGGCCGAGTTCGAATCGAGGCGGTACGACTCGGCTGAAAAGTTCATCCGCAAAGCACTTGAGGCGAAGCCGGGCGATCCCCAAGCGACCTTCTACCTGGGCCAGACGCTCACCCGCGCTCAAAAGTACGGTGAGGCGGAGGCAGTGTTCCGCAATCTGCTGCAGATGCAACCGGGCTCCGGTCGTGCCTATTTGGGCTTGGGGATTGTGCTCTACAACCAAGAACGGTATCGCGAGGCGCTCGACAGCCTCGCGCTGGCTGAAAAGGCCTCCCCCAACGAGGCCCTGGTCTACTACTACCAAGGCCTCTCGCATTTCAAGCTGGCCGAGTACCAGCAGATGCCGCCACGGTTCTTGCGCGCCATGACGTTGGGTCCTGACCTGTCCTCCTCGGCCCATTACTACAGCGGCCTGGCCTATTACCAGCAGGGTATCCTGGATGAGGCCCGAGCCGAATTCGAGGAGGCGCAGAAACTGCAACCGGAATCGGAGTTCGGGAAGTCGGCCGCAGCTTACTTGGAACAGATCAAGACCGGCGTGCCCATCCAGCAGAGGAAGAGATGGGATCTGATCTTCAGCGTCAGCTCCCAATGGGATGACAACGTTGTCTTGCTGCCGAGCGGGTTCTCTCCTCCTGCTGGACCTACCGGCATCTCACGGAGCAGCGATTATCGGACGGCCCTTTATCTGAGGGGGGAAGCCCGAGCGTTCGAGCAGGGGCCTTTCGTTGCAGGGGCCAGTTATGCCTTGTATCAGAGCTTCCATCGGACCCTCAGCGCATTCGATGTCGAGTCGCATACGCCGACCGTCTTCGTGCAGCACACGGCCGGTCCGGTGCAGACGCGCCTCCAGTACATCTATGATTATGTGCTGGTGGGCCGGTCGCCGTTTCTCGTCGCCCACTCCATTGCGCCGCTGATCACCGTCCGGGAGTCGCCAACCCTGCTCACGCAAGTTCTCCTCAAGTATCAAAACCTGGATTTCAAGGACGGCCGGTTCCTGTTCAACTCGTTCCGTGACGGTCATGACTGGCTGGCCGGCGCCATGCAATATTGGTTCTTTGCCAAGACGACCGGGCATGTCCGGGTCGGCTATACGTATGACGAGTACATCACGGCGGGGAAGGATGTCTCCCTGGCGGGGACGGCGTCGGCAGCGGACTGGGCCTACCGGGGGCATAAAGCATCGGTAGGAGTCAGCTTGCCCCCGTTCTATAAAATCATCCTGGATGCCGGGTTTGATTATTACGTCCAACTGTATGACAATGCAAACTCGTTCTCACCAGGAGGGGCTGTCTTCCGGACGGACAAGCTCTATAACTATTACGCGACGGTCATGCGGCGGCTGACGGACCACTTCGCGCTGGGGCTTCAGTATGTGCATACCGACGACAATTCCAACATCGCGGCTTTTAAATACAAGCGCAACATCTATGGCCTGGTCCTGACGGGACAATTCTAAGGAGGCTCCATGCGACACGCGTTGCGATACACAGTCCTGCTGCTGGGGATCGGGACGACCATGGCAATCGGCTGGCCGGTCGGCGCGCAAGGGCTCACGCAGCAGGCCATCGGGTTTTATTTGACGGTCATCGGCAAGCCCACTGTGGTACATGTGGGTCAACCGGCAGCGATGCCGGTGAAGCTGCGGGAGAGTGTGTATTTCAAGGACGTGATCGAGACGCAGGCGGACTCCCGTGCGAAGGCGCTGTTTGACGATGACAGTATCCTGACGGTGGGCGAGAACAGCCGGGTGGAGGTCAGCGAGTATATCTACGATCCGGCCAACAACCAGCGGAGCTCGGTGCTGCGGATGATCCAGGGCAAGGCGCGAGCGCTGGTGGGCAAGCTCTTTGCAGGACTGGGGTCCAAGTTCGAGGTGCATACACCCACTGCCGTGGCCGCGGCGCGAGGTACGTATTTTGTGGTGTGGATTGAAGAGAAGGCCAGCCGGAAGATGGGCTTGAACGAGATCGGCACGGTCCGACCGGTGTCCGTCCAGGGCCCCGAGGTGGCAGAACTGCAGGCGGGAGGGACCGGGGTCGCGAACATCGGGAGTTCCGGGAATGTCGCGTTCACATCGGGGGGGAAGACGGTGGAGGTGCCGCCGGGCAGCTATGCCTTCGCGCCGCCAGGGATGCCGCCGTTCGCGCCAGTGATCATCACGCCGACCGCGCCTCCTGGGGTCACAGGCGCGATTGCGAGTACGGAGGTGCCGGATGTGCCACAACCGGAATCACCGAGCCAGGTGGTTACAGCTTTAGGGCAAGGCGTTGTGCCGTTAGTTGGGGCGGGCGGGCCCATCATTGCGCCCCCTCCACCGGTTCTACCAGGTCTAACGCCTCCAAGCCCGATTTCAGGAGCTGGGATTTCCGCCATCATAAACACGCCAGGGATCAATCTGCTATGTGGTGTCGTTAGGGTGTGTCAAGCTGAGTGCCCGAGTTGCGCCGAATGATGAAGGATGATGCTGGTGAGAACCTATCTGATTCGATAAGGTGACTATCCTTCTATAGAAGCCTATAGAAGCTCAGCTCGAAGCGACCGAGAAAACTTCCCAGGTCATCTCAAGAGAGCTTGCCTGGGATGGACCGTGTTTTCCGAGCGATTCTGCGATCTTCTGCACAGCCTCCTGATCCTGTCCGGAAACGTCCTTGGCTCCCTAAACAAGGCACTCTTATTGCTCACCAAAAGTAAACCATGACTCAGTGATTGCTTACCCTGTTGATCGGAGTGCTGAGTCATTCAGAAGGAGGGTGCCATGCGATACAGGTTGCGATACACGTTTCTCCTGCTGGGGATCGGGGCGACCCTGGCAATCGGCTGGCCGGTCGGCGCGCAAGGGCTCAAGCAGCAGGCCATCGGGCTTTACATGGCGATTATCGGTAAGGTCACGGTCGCGCATGTGGGGCAACCGGTGGCGGTGCCAGTGAAGCTCCGCGAGGATGTGTACTTCAAGGACGTGATCGAGACGCAGGCCAGCTCGCGCGCCAAGGCGCTGTTCCAAGACGACAGCATCCTGACTGTGGGGGAAAACAGCCGTGTGGAGGTGAATGAGTTCATCTACGATCCGGCCAATAACCAGCGGAGCACGATACTGCGGCTGTTCCAGGGCAAGGCGCGGGCGCTGGTGGGCAAGCTCTTTGCGGGCCGGGGATCCAAGTTCGAGATACACACACCCACCGCCGTGGCCACGGCGCGAGGCACGTATTTTGTGGTGTGGATTGAAGAGGAGGCCGGCCAGAAAATGGGCATGAACAAGATCGGCACAGTCCGACCGGTGTTCGACCAGGGCTTCGAGGTGATGGAACTACAGGCGGGCGGGACCGGGGTCGCGAACATCGGGAACTCCGGGGATGTCGCGTTCACCTCTGGGGGGCAGACAGTAGTGGTGCCACCGGGCAGCTTTGCTTTCGCGCCGCCAGGGATGCCGCCGTTCGCGCCGGTGAAGATCACGTCGACCGCCCCTTCAGGTGTGACGGGCGCGATTGCGGGTACGGAGGTGCCGGATGTGCCTCAACCGGAGTCACCAGGCCAGGTGGCGGCGATTTCAGGGCAAGGTGTTAGGGCGTTAAATGAGATATATACTATTCTGACCGCCCCACCGACCGCGCCGCTGGCGGCCCCGCTAACCGCGCCGCTGACGGCTCCGCTGACCGCGCCGCTGACGGCTCCGCTGACCGCGCCGCTGGCGGCCCCGCTAACCACGCCGCTGGCGGCGCCGTTGACCTCGCCGCTGACTGTCCCAGTTGTCCCGCCTCTCCCGGCCTCACAGGCCGAATGTTCGAGTTGCGCTCAATGATGTTTGAAGGTTGATAGTAAAGGGAAGAGCCTCACGGCGTGCGTAGGCTGGGCTCTCCGGCGTTGAGCTTCACATCAACACACGCTCGAATGTAGAGCGACTCTCTTGCTTTCTGGCATTCGGCTGCGATTCGGTCCTTGGTGGCCGATCGTAGCTGAATCGCCACGCCCAGATCTTTCGAACACCGCATCCGCGCCTCCTCGGAAAGCTTCGCGCAGAAGGCAAAACCGCGGTCCAGCCCTCGCGCAGTGGCCAGGTTGCTCGCAAACCCGAGCAGACAATCCGCCGCATAGGCTTCCTGTTTTGACCGGCACAGGCGTATGAGCTCGTCTTCCCGCTCGACATACTGCGCAACCAGGGCGCGTCCAATCCCGCGGTAACAGCCCGGCTTTGTCTCACTGGAGAGCGTCTCGCAGGCCGCGAACATGGCCGGGACTGATCCTCCGCTGGCCCATGAGACAAGGGCGATGAAATAGTAGTAGCAGTCGCTGCGGAGGTGCGGCTCGACGGCCGCGCACAGGTTGAGGTGGTGACGCGGGTCTGACGGCGGGGTCTGGGTTTTGACGATCTCGAAGGACCGTTCCATGAAGACGCCCAGGGCGCAAAATTTTCGCCCCAGCGGGAGAGAAAACTCCTTGCAGGCCGTTAAGGCTTGCTGGACATCAGAGAAATGGTGGGCGAGGCCGTGCCCCACTCCGTGCGCGCACTGCCAGTACGTGCGCCCATCACCAAGCTGGTCTTTCGGGCAGAGACGCGCCAAGGCCGGTGATGCCTCCTGAGGAAGCTGACGGAGGTACGCCGTCAGGACTGCGTGCTGACAGGCGTAGGCACAGCCTTCCTGGCAGAGGGCCATCGCCTCGGAAACGTTTCCGACCCGTGCATACATGGCTTCACTGAGGTGGTGGGCGGCCACATGGCAGAAGTTGCCAAACCCCGTTGAGGCGTCTGCTAGTTGGTAAAGCGTGAGCATGGCGATGGTCGGTCCCTGCGTCCGTAGGATTTCATGCAAGAGCCTGGTGTAACAGTTCTGGGGTTCCTCGCCGGGCGGAAGTCCGCTACCAGGCGGTTCACAAATCTTAATCAAGGCCTTGATGGAGTCTGGCGTGTTAGGCGTCGAGAGGGATTCAGCAGCCGCCTGGGAGCCGGTCGCCAGCACCACCGCTCCTACTGCCCACCATGCGGCATGCCTCATCACGGCTAGGAAGGCTGCGTGCCCCCAAGGTCTCCGGCTGGGCCAATGCATGGGGCACATCTTAATGAGTCGTACCAGTCAACACAAGCCGTTCACGGTTGAACGCGCAGTGCTTCTTTCAGGCTGAACATTGACTTGAGCTTGCACAGTGACTACCCTGCCTCCACGGGCACAACAAGAGGGTACGCGACCAACATGCTCACGGTCTGGCTCGGGAAGACAAAGCGAATCGAACGGTTGGGGCTTGACTTGGCCGTGCTTGTCACGATCGTCATGCTGACTTTGTTCATGCTGAACCCCTACCTGCTGGTCCGACTGGAAAACACCTCCCTCGATGCTCGATTCGTACTGCGCGGCACTCGCCCTGCAGGCCATGAGGTCAAGCTCGTGCTGGTGGACGAGCCGAGCATCCGAGAGCTGGGTCGCTGGCCCTGGTCACGCGACAAACACGCCCGCCTTATCGAACCCCTGAGCGAAGATGGCGCCAAGGTGATCGCCTTTGATTTCATCTTCAGCGAAGCCGAGGTAACAGAGAATCTGAAAGGGCTGAGGGAAATCAGCCAGGCGGCTGGCCTGGAGAAGAAAACTCCTTCGGAACTCCTGGCGATCCTGCGAAGCAAGATGGAAGCTGCCGACACCGACGCTCAGTTTGTGCGGAGCCTGGGCAGGGCCGGCAACGTCGTGCTGGCGCTTCCTTTGATTGTGCCGGAGGGGGACGTTGTCACCACAAATCCCAGGTTTCCCGGGGCGCCGGAATTTATCCAGAAAGCGCAGTTCATGTTAGTTCGTGAGTCCCGCAGCGGGGAAGCTCTAGAACCGTATCAGGCCAAGGACTCGATCCCGCCTCTCAAGCATTTCGCCGATGCAGCGGTGAGCCTCGGGCATGTATTCAGCATCCCCGATCTCGACGGCATCACCCGGCACGAGTATCTGGCCATCCGGTATGGCAACGAGCAAGAGTACTACCCGTCGTTTGGGCTGGAAGTTGCGCGGCTCTATCTCGGCATGCCCCGCGAACGGATGTCGCTGATTCTGGGAGTCGGGGTACGCCTTGGCGACATCGTGATCCCAACCGACGGGAAAGCTCGAATGCTGATCGATCACATCGGCCCAGAGGAGAGCCTCCCGCACGTTTCGGCTTCCGACGTGATTCACAGGCGGTTCTCTCCAGGAACCTTTACAGGGAAGGCCGTGTTGATCGGGGCCTCGGCCCTCGGCACATACGATCAGAAGGCCATCCCCTTCTCGGCCAATTTCCCCGGAGTAGAGAAAAACGCCACAGTCGTCGAAAACATTCTCCATCGCCGGTTCTTGCAGAGGAGCGTGTGGGCCGCTCCGGCGGATTTCGGACTGATCCTCCTGTTCGGCTTGGGGTTCGGCACGGCGTTGACACGTATGCGCGCCCTGCAGGGTACCGCCCTTGCGGTGTCCGCGATCGTCGGCTATATCGTGCTCGCGCAGTACCTGTTCGTCGCGCACGGTCTCTGGATCGGTGCCGTGTATCCCCTGCTGACGGGGGGGCTGGTCTTTACCTCGATTACCGTATTGAAGTTCATGACCGAGGAAAAGCAGGCGAAGGAGATCCGTACCATGTTCTCCAGCTACGTGAGCCCCCGGATCGTCAGCGAGCTCATCAAGGATCCCGAAAAGGCGCGTCTGGGCGGCCACCGCAGGGAGCTGACCATGTTGTTCTCCGACGTTGTAGGATTCACGACGTTCAGCGAGCAGCATACGGCCGAGGAAGTTGTCACCCAGTTGAACGAATATCTGGGTGCCATAACCGACGTGGTCTTCCAGTGGAATGGCACGCTGGACAAGTTCGTCGGCGATGCCGTGGTGGTCTTCTGGGGAGCCCCGCTCGACCAGCCTGATCACGCGGAACTGGCGGTCAAGTGCGCCCTGCATATGCGGAAGCGGCTGGAGGAACTCCAGGCAAAGTGGCGCGCGGAAGGGAAAGTCCCGCTGGACAACGGAATCGGGATCAATACTGGAGAAGCTCTCGTCGGGAACATGGGCGCCGAAGGGAAAAAGATGGACTACACGATGATCGGCGATCACGTCAATCTCGCCGCGCGGGTCGAGGGCTTGACCCGGAAATTCAAGGCCCCGATCATGATCACGGAATACACGCTGGAGTGCATCAAACCCCTCCTCACGGCCCAGGGCCACCCCGACAATCGAGCTCCGCTCGGGCACGTTCTGATCCAAGGCCTCGGCACGGTCAAGGTCAAGGGCAAGGACAAGCCGGTGGTGGTGTATTCGTTGAGGACGCTCGACCACAACGAGCCGTCACGGATCGTGGAGAGCGAGAGCCTCGCCCCGCAGGAGATCGGGAGCGATCACTAGGCGTACGGCTTAGCTCGCTGTCACAAGGCGCATCACGCAATGACCGCCTGGTCCCAAAAGTCAACATGGCTCTGGAGGCGTGGCGCTCTGTTCGGAGCCGTGGTGATGCTCGCGTCCGTCCTGGGGTTGATGGAAGGGATCGAGCGATGGGCCTACGACGTCATGTTCCACCTGCGTGGTCCGATCCAGCCGAAATCGCCCATCATCATCGTTTCGATTGGAGAAGACTCCTTCGACGAACTGAACCTTCAATGGCCATGGCCCCGGGCGCTACACGGACAGTTTTTGGATATAGTGAGCCAAGGCAAGCCGGCTGCCATCGGCTTCGACATCGTGTTTCCGGAGCCCTCCTCCAGGGGCAGGAAAGATGACCAAGCCCTGGCCGAAGCGATCGGACGTGCCGGCAATGTAGTGTTGGCGGCTGCGCTCGCCCAAACCAAGGGCGCGCATTCCATCAAACACGATCTCAATGCCCCGATTCCCATCATTCGCGAGCGGGCAGCCGCTCATGGATTTGTCAATTTCAATCAGGACGAAGACGCCTTTGTGCGATCGGCATCGCTCGTCCGTCAGTTCCAAGGAAAGAAGATTGCCAGCTTCGATCTTCAACTGTACCAGCTTGCGGTCAAAGCTGGGCTTCAAGCGGCGCCTCTCCCGGGAAAAGATTCCTTTCTCGTTAACTACCAGGGTGGACCACAATCATTCGCGACGATTCCGTACTACCAAGTTTTGAATGGTGAGATAAAGCCCGATGTGTTCGCAGGCGCGATCGTCCTGCTGGGGGCAACGAGTCCGATCCTTCATGACGTCTTCCCCACGCCGTTCGCCACGAGCGGTGAAATGCCGGGAGTGGAGATACACGCCAACATGCTTGAGACGCTTTTTCAGGGCAGCTGGCTTAGAAGGTCGCCTCTCTGGGTAAGCATTATCCTCACCTTGGCCGTTTGTTTTCTGGGGGTCTGGATCACGGACCGTCTCCGTCCGCTTGCTGCGCTCTTCGCGATTGTAGGGTTGGCCTCCGGGTATGCCGTTGCAGCCCATGCGGCGTTTTTGTGGACCAGGCTCTGGTTGGACATCGCTCCAGTCCCTGTTGCCTTGTTATTGAGCTACGGTGCGACCGTCGTGGAGAACTTCATTAAGGTGCAGAGTGAGACGCGCAGACTCTCGCACTACTTCTCGCCTGACGTGGTGTCAGAGATCATCCGGCAAAAAGATGATGCGAGTCTGGCAAGCTCCCGTCGGCGACTCACAATCCTGTTTTCTGACATCCGTGGGTTTTCGGCGATGTCAGAGAAGATGTCTCCCGAGGAAGTGGTGACCTTCCTCCGTGAATATCTCACGGTCATGACAGACGTAGTGTTCCAGCACGGTGGCACGGTTGACAAGTACATCGGCGACGCCATCATGGCGCTCTACAACGTGCCATTCGATCAGCGGGACCACGCGGCGCAAGCCGTGCGGACCGCACTCGCTTTTCAAGAGCGCCTCAGGCCGCTGGCAGCCCGCATTCTGTCGAAGTACGGCACGGACCTTCGATACGGGGTCGGCATTCATACTGGTGATGCTGTTGTGGGGACCATCGGAGCGGAACAACGTCTAGAGTACACAGCCATCGGGGACACCATCAACCTGGCCTCCCACCTCGAAAGCATCACCAAGGATTTCAAAGTCTCCATCATCATCAGCGAGTCCACCCATGCGGAGATCAAAGACCAGTTCCTGACGCGGTATCTCGGAGAGGTGAAGGCCAAAGGCAGGGAGATTCCGGTCAGAATTTACGAGGTCGCTGAGGCAGACTTGCGCAAGGGGGAGCGTGTGGCGGTGAAGGCCGCTGTCGATATCGTCGAGGATAACGCAAGAGTTCACGCTACCGTGAGCGAGCTGAGCGAGAGCGGGTTACTCGTCGAGCATCTCCCGAAGGAATTCGAAAAGGGGAAAATCCTGCCTCTTCGCCTTGAGCTGTTCGGAGGCGCTCAGACCGTTGACGTCATCGCAAAAGTGGCGTGGAGCCGTGAGGATAAAGCAGGCTTCACCATCCTCTATCTTAAGTCTGATGACCGAACGATTATTGAGCGATTTATTATCCAGAACCGATGACAAGGTCGAACTGCCTAACCCAGCCTTCGGTTTTCTCGCAGACAGGCGGCCAGCTTCATGTCCCGAGAGGTCTGGAATGGCCTGTACGTCCTGTCGAGCAGCACGGCGCGCTCCAGGCACGAACCTATCTGATTCGATAAGGAAGCTATCCTTCTTAATAGGAGCACAGCCCGAAGCGACCGAAAAGGATTTCCCAAGTTGTCTCAAGAGAGCTTGCCTGGTAGGAACGTGTTTTTCCCTGCGATTCTGCGAGACTTAGCATAGCTTCCTGTCAGGAAAACATCCTTGGCTTCCTAAACAGGGCACTCTTATTGCTTACAAGTTATTGCTTACAAACGAAAAACTGATCAGCGATTTCTCGTTCCGTGTCCGGAGTGGACAACACACCACTCGAAAAATGAAAGAGGGACGCACACATGAGACAAAGCGGGCTGTATAAGTTCATAGCCGTCCTGCTTCTCCTGTCCGCCCTCTGGCCTTCTCTGAGCTGGGCCGAGGCACTGCGCGGAGTCGGTATTGTGATCACCCTCATGGGACAAGCGACCGTTGTCAGGTCCGCTATACCCCAGCAAGTATTGCCGCTTAAGTTTCGGGACGAGCTGTTCTACCGGGACCGTATCAGCACGCAGGAGCGCTCGATTGTCCGAGTGCTCATGGGAGACAAGGCTCTGGTCACCGTCAGGGAGCTGTCGGAACTGACGATCACCGACGAGCCAGGCCGTCCTTCCATCGTGGATTTGGCGATGGGAAAAGTGAGTCTGGCCGTTACCCGCTCACGGATGAAGCCGGGCGAACCCATCGAGGTGCGCACCCACAATGCCGTCGTAGGGATCCGCGGCACAGTGCTGGTCGTCGAAGTCACGCCGGCTTTCACGACAGAGGTCTATGTCCTCAAAGGTTCTGTTGAAGTGATTCCCAGCGGCGCGCCTTCTGCCGCCGTTTTTGTGAACGCCTTCCAACACGTCACTGTCAGAGGGAATGGTGTGGGACCGATCACCTCGATTCCGCCTTCAGCGGTAGATCAGATTGTCCAAGACCTCAAGCCCTCCTATCAGCACACTGAGATCCCGGATGAGATGAAACAGGCGGTGAAGGAAATAGAGCAGTATAAGACCCAGGCGCTTGCAAAGGCACTCGCTTCTAAGCCGGCAACGCAGGAAATAGCCGAGTACCAGTTACAGGAAGCGACAAACCAAGACGCCAAACCGATCCCAAAAGTGAAGGAGCCGAAACCCTCCCAGGTCCCTTCGCTTTCGATTACGGAATCCGAACCAGTCACCGCGACGACAGCCGCGACCTCCTCTGGTGGGCCTTCGCCTTCAGCTTCCATCACCGCGACGACGGGGCCGACACCCTCTAGGGGTCCTTCGCCTTCAGCTTCCATCATCGCGACGACGGGGCCGACACGCCGCTGAGGGTCTGTTGCCTTCAACGACGGGGTCCCACGCGCCTCGTTGACAATTACCGCGATCCAAGCAAACACGCAGAACGCCATTCTCCTGCTGATCAAGTAAGCCTAATGGTTCGTGGCTTCCAGTTGGGAGATACTTTCAATACGTCCAGGTGAGAATCAGCGAGAAGACATTCCGATGAAAGTCGAAGACGGCGAGGTTGGACTCGCTGAAGTCGCCCTGGTACTCCGCAGAGAGCGTCAGGTTATTCGGCAAGGGCTTCTCTATTCTGAAGAAATGGAACTGCTCGGTGTCTTTTCGCCTGACGGTGTAGGCGCGAAAGTGGATTTCGTAATCATAGCGCAGGCGAGTGCCTCCCCACGGGGTGGTATATTGGCCTCCGGCTAGACTCCGGTGCCCCGTGTAACTGAAGTTGCTCCCCTCGGCGTCCTCGAGGTCGAATTGATAGCCGAACCGAAGCAAGTGCTTATCGGCCCCGAAGCGAAAGGCGTGCACAAAGCCCACCATCCAGTTCCTGGCGTCTCGGTTGTCCACCGGCGTGGTGGCAGCATCCTGGAAGAAGTTCTTGAATTGTAGCCGCCCCACGAGTGTCGTCAGGTTGCCCGGATTCTCAATGAGTGCGCCGAACCAGGTGATCGTGTGGCGTTCCAGAAACGGGGCGTCGTCGAGCAGGAGATAGTCATAGGTGTACTGGGTTCCGAGCTGAAAGGGCAGGGCCCCGACGACGCCCCGATAGAAGCCTCCCAGTTCACCCAGGTGGTCCTGAATTTTGCCGAAGCGCAAAAGACCGTGATCGTATGGCTGGATATGAAGGAAAGAATAGGTGGCGGTGGCCTCCCAGGGACCATTCCGTAGCCAAGAATAATCCAGGCGTGCTGTCGCCAGCTCGCCGGGAGCGCGGCTCTTCCGTGTTCGAAGGCTCTCCGCCCTCGGATCATTGCTGGGTTGGGGGTTGAGAGATACATTGTCGTCATAGAAGAACCCGAGACGGACTTCTGCCCGTAAGCGACCCTCGCGTTCCCGAGCGGTGACGATGGTTTCCCGGATACGATCAGCCGGGCCCGTCTGTGGTGAACCGGGCTGAATCTTGAGCGCTTCTTCCACCTCAGCAGCCGCCCGCTCGGGCAAGCCCAAGAATCCCAGCGTGAGCCCTGTGTAAAATCTCGTGAGCTGTTGGATCGTGGGATCCGCCGATGTTCCGGTCTTGAAGGCGTTGAGGGCACCTTGATAGTCGTCTCGCCGGTAACGCATGACGCCCACGTAGTAGCCCAGCGCTTCCAACTGTGGCTGCTCGCGAAAGATCTGCTCAAGCAGAGGACTTGCTTTCTCGTATTGCTCAAGCGCGAAGTAAGCGACCCCAAGCTGATAGAGGATAGACAGGTTGGTGGGGTTCTTCTCACGAGCCTTTTCGAAGTTCTGGACGGCTAGAGTCGGGTTCTTCTGGGCCAGATAGACCAAGCCGGTGTAATAGAGGGCGTCTACATGAGCCGGGTCTAATTTCAGCGCCTTTCGGAGCAGCCCGAGCGCCTCTTCGTACCGCCTGTCATCGTAGGCCAGGATGGCCTGCCCCACAAAGACATCGGCTTCGGATTGCT
>VBOD01000079.1 GCA_005877615.1 Nitrospirota bacterium
TCGCCGGTGCGCTGCATGCCCAGGGCGCCGTGATTGTGAATCCGTATCCGGTGACCGTGGCGCTACGCGATAAGATCATCACCTCCAGGATTCTCCAATCGGCAGGGGTACCCACGCCAGACACCTATGTCGCTTCCCGCCCCGAGCGGCTCGAGTCGCTCCTGGGCGGGGGACCGCTCGTTGTCAAGCCGTATCAAGGGTCCGATGGCTTTGGCATTCGCGTCGTCCGGAGCGTCGCCGAGCTCGCGGCCGTGCCGGCCGGCAAGGATCCCGTCTTCGCCCAGCGCTACCACCCGCCCCAGGGCCGCGACCGGAAGATGTACGTGATCGGCGGCAGGGTGTTCGGCGTCAAGAAAGTTTTCCCTGCCCGGACCGACGCGGAGAAGCACGGCGAGCCGTTCACACCCACGGCAGAATTGCGCGAGATCGTCGTGCGCTGCGGGCAGGCGTTCGGCATCGACCTCTACAGCGTCGACATCATCGAGAGCGAGGGGAAGCCTTACGTCGTCGACATGTGCAGCATCCCCGGGTGCAGGGGCGTCCCGGACGGGCCGTCGCATCTGGCGTCGTACCTATACGCTGCGGCTAAGCGTGCAGCACGAGGACAGCCGCTGTTCGAGTCGGCTGTCCCCACTGAGGCGGTGCCAACGGAGGGAGTCTGGTGAGCGTCACAATCTGCCTCGCCCCGGCGCAGACGATCGAGTACCCGCGGGGCGGCGGCCATTTCTGGGTGTATCTGAATTGGGCCCTCGCCCTACGCGCCGACGGATGCCGCGTCATCTGGTTGGAGGGCGTTGACCTTAACGACAGGGCGAACTCGCGCCGCCGGCGGCACGGCACCGATGTGCGTGAGTGCGTTGCCACCCTGAAGGAGCGACTGGAGCCCTATGGCTTCGCGGACGCGATCGCGCTCTTCCCGTTGAACGACAAGCCGCTTCCGCGCGACCTTGTCGAGGGCTGCCTGGACCTGGACGCTGCTGCTGAGGCCGACCTGCTGCTGAACCTGTGGCACTCCTTACCCTCACCCGTGGTGCGCCGCTTCCGACGCTCCGCATTCGTCGACACTGACCCAGGGCTGCTGCAGACCTGGATGACCACAGGCGAGCTGAATGTGGCGCCGCATGACATCTATTTCACGGTCGGGGAGGCGGTGGGCACGTCAGCGGCGCCGTTTCCCGACTGCGGCCTGCGGTGGCACTACACGCCGCCGCCGGTGTTCCTCCCCGAATGGCCGCCCGTTCGGGCAGCGTCCAGCGCGCCCTACACTACTGTGGCCCACTGGTGGGGCGGGTCAGTCCGCTTGGGCGGCGAGCAGGTCAGCGGAGATAAGCTTGCCGCATTCTTGGAGTACGCGCAACTGCCGGCTCACACCCCGGTCCCCCTCGAGCAGGCAATCTGCCTCGGACGCTACTACGAGGAATGGCGTGCCTGTCTGGAAACCCTGGGCTGGAAGATTCGTGAGGCCTGGGATGTCAGCGCGACGCCTGAGCAGTACCGCTCCTACATCAAGCGATCGAGAGGTGAGTTCAGTTGCGCCAAGCCAACTTACGTCAAACTGGCGACCGGTTGGGTCAGCGACCGCACTGCCTGCTATCTGGCCAGCGGGAAGCCGGCCGTGGTGCAGCACACGGGTCCCAGCCGCTTTTTGCCCGATGCCGACGGCCTCTTCCGGTTCCGGAACATGGACGAGGCGGTGCGCGCGCTGGCCCAGGTGGAGTCCGACTACGAGCGCCACTGCCGTCTGGCGCGCGCGCTGGCCGAGGAATACTTCGATGCCCGTCGCATCGTGGGGCGTGTGCTCGAGCAGGCCCTGGCCGAGCGTGTGGGCCATCCAGCGTAGCGATATGAACCCGGCCATCGATCACACCACAGAGCTTCGCCACGCGCTGGAACGCAGCGGCGAGCCCGGTGCTACCGAGTTGCTCGAAGCCCTGCAGGCGCTCCTGGGGAGCGCCGAGGCCGCCGGGCCGACGATCGCCCTGACACAGCTCAAGCGTCGCGTGTACCGGCTGCAACTCGAGCCGGGCCCTGGGCCACGCTCCTTGATCCTCAAGCGCAGCGAGCCGGCGATCGCGCATCTCAACCGGCTGGTCGCCGAACGTTGGCTCCCGGCCATCGGGCTGGGAGACCGCTGTGCCCCCTTGCTGGCCACGGCGGCGGAGCGGCAGGGCCGCTGGGTGTGGCAGATCTATGAGGATCTCGGCGACGAGACCCTCGACCGGTGCCCGGATCGCTCGCGCGCCGAATCGGCCATCGAACTGGTGGCCGAGCTGCACATACGCGCCGCTGGGCACCCGCTGCTGCCGGAGGTTCGCCACCACAGCAAGGACCTGGGCTTGTCCTTTTTCATGTCAAACGTCGCCGATGCCATCCGGGGTCTCGAAGCGCTGCCCCGGGCCGCCCTCCAGCCGTCGGCAAAGACGATGGCGCTACGAGACCGTCTGCTCGATCGGCTGTACCCCGCGCTCACGGACGCTCCCCGGAGGGCACAGGTCCTGAAGGAAGCGGGGGGACCGGACACGCTCCTGCACGGCGACCTGTGGCGAGCGAACGCGTTCGTGACGGTCATCGGGAACGGCACCAGTGTGCGGCTCATCGACTGGGATCATGTGGGGATCGGGCCGTTCAGTTACGACCTCTCGACGTTCCTCATGAGATTTTCACCAGCCGAGCGGCCATGGATCCTAAGTCGCTACCGCCAAGCGGTGGCCCTGGTGGGCTGGCGACTGCCCGCAGAACGGGAGCTCAACGTCTTGTTTGAGACCGCGGAGTACGCGCGCATCGCGAACCGGGTGGCCTGGGCCGCCATGGCCTGGCTGCACGACGGCGCCGAGTGGGTCCCCGTGGAGCTCGCCGAAATCGAACGCTGGTTCGAGGCATTGCGCCCAGTGCTCGCCGAATGAGGCAGGGGACCGGCAGGTCACTCTTGCTCTGAACGGGTAGTGCCAGCCGCAAGAAAACACACCTTTGGGCGATAGGAATAGTTGTATGATCGGAGCGAATTATTGTGTGGGGCTAGGGTGTCACCACTGAGCAGCTAAAGTTAACCCAGGCGGAAATTTCATTCTCCGTTCTTACCACTTTATTTTCCCCTGAGTCATATGGCTGAAGATGGACGATCCTCCTTAGCCCCTCTAACCCGCCCCGCCTGAACTGCGATGAAAAAGGGAACAGCCAGCTTTTCTGAAGACAGAAAACCAGCCCGTCCCTGTGCAAGTTCGGAGTGGAGGCGCCGGGCGGGATCGAACCGCCGCATCGCAGTTTTGCAGACTGCTCCCTTAGCCACTTGGGTACGGCGCCTTGTCGAGAGGGATTATAACCGGATCGCGCGGTCCGGCTCAAACCTTCCTGATGATGGGGATGTCCTTCTTCGCCGAAGTAGATTGCGCGGGAGCGGTCTTGGGTGACGTGGTCTCAGGCTGCCCTTCGCGGCCGTTGTTCCCGTTGCCGGAGGACGCGGCCTCCCGTTCCTTGGCCATGATCTCGATCTCGGCCAGCAGTGTCTCCATCAACTCTTCCGATTTCACCTTCCGGACCAGCTTGCCTTCTTTGAACAGGATCCCGTGGCCCTCCCCGCCGGCGATGCCGATGTCGGCTTCCTTGCCCTCGCCGATCCCGTTGACGACGCAGCCCAGCACCGACACCGTCAGCGGCACGCGGACATGGCCGAGCCGCTTCTCGATCTCATTGGCCAGCTTGACGACGTCGATCTCCACGCGGCCGCAGGTCGGACAGGCGATGACGTTCACCCCGCGGTGACGCAGTTCGAGGGTCTTCAGAATCTCGAAGCCGACTTTGACCTCTTCCACCGGATCGGCCGCCAGTGAGACGCGGATCGTATCCCCGATCCCATCGGCCAGGAGCATCCCGATGCCGATCGCTGATTTGACGGACCCGGTCAGCAGCGTGCCCGCTTCCGTGACGCCGAGGTGCAAGGGGTAGTCGGACTGCAGGGCGAACAGGCGGTACGCGTCCACCATCAAGTGCACGTCCGAGGCCTTGAGCGACACCTTCATGTTGGTGAACCCGATGTCCTCCAGCGCGTGCACGGCGTTCAGGGCCGATTCCGCCAGCGCCTCGGACGTGGGATAGCCGTACTTGGCCAGAAGTTCCCGCTCCAGCGAGCCGCCATTCACGCCGATCCGCAACGGGATGTTCCGCTCCCGCACGGCCTTGACGACTTCTTCCACCTTCCACCAGGCGCCGATGTTGCCTGGGTTGATCCGCACGCAGTCCACCACCTCGGCCGCCCTGAGCGCCAGCCGGTGATCGAAATGGATGTCGGCGATGATGGGAATCGTCGTCTGTTTCTTGATGGCCGGGAGCGCCTTGGCCGCCTCCGGCGTGTTGACCGTCACCCGCGCGATCTCGCAGCCGGCATGCTCCAACTGGTGGATCTGCTCGACGGTGGCCTTCACGTCGGCGGTATCGGGCGTCGTCATGGACTGGACCACGATCGGGGCCCCGCCCCCAATGGGGACGCTCCCCACCCGGATCTGTCTCGTCTTGCGTCGCTTGATGAACATGACTACTGGCGCTCCACTCCCAGAACCGTCATCGTGTAGAGGGCCTTGGCTTCCTCATAAATGCCGTCCGCCGTCAGCCCATACTGGACGCGCAGGAGATCTTGCGGCCCCTGCTCGACGTACTTGTCGGGCAGCCCCAGCACTCTGGTCGGCATGTGCACGATCCCCTGGTCCGACAGCGCCTCCAGCACCGCCGAACCGAATCCACCCATGCGGCAGCCTTCTTCCACCGTCACCAGGCACTTCACCTGACGGGCCACCTGTGCGATCAAGGCATGATCGAGCGGCTTGACGAACCGGGCGTTGACGACGGCGGCTGAGATCCCCTCGTCCGCCAGCCGCTCGGCCGCCTCCAGCGCCGGAAGGGCCGTGATGCCAATGGCGACCACCGCCACATCATACCCCTCCCGCAGCAGTTCCGCCCGGCCGAGCGGCAGGGCCTTGGGCGCGACGTCCATGGGCACGCCCCACGCGCTCCCGCGGGAGTACCGCACGGAGGCCGGCCCTTCGTAGCTCAGGCACGTCTTCACCATGTGCTGCAGCTCGTTCTCGTCCTTGGGCGCCATCACCACCATGTTCGGGACGTGACGCAGGTAGGCGTAATCGAAGGCCCCGTGGTGGGTCGTCCCGTCCTCAGCCACCAACCCGCCTCGATCGATCAGGATCGTCACCGGCAAGTTCTGGGTTGCCACGTCGTGCACCACCTGATCGAAGGCGCGCTGCAGGAAGGTGGAATACATCGCCACGACCGGCCGCGCACCCTGCGTCGCCAAGCCGGCCGCGAAGGTCAGCGCGTGCTGCTCGGCGATACCCACGTCGTGAAACCGGTCCGGGAACTCCTTTTGGAAGGCGGTCAACCCCGTCCCTTCGCACATGGCCGCCGTGATGGCGACAATGCGCCGGTCTTCGCGAGCCAGCCGGCACAGCGTCTTGATGGCCACCGCCGTATAGGATGGCTTCGTGCTGGGTTTAGCGGGCTGGCCCGTCTCCCGAATGAACGGCGAACAGGCATGGAACCAGACTGCGTCCTTCACAGCCGGCTCATACCCCTTGCCCTTCTTGGTGATCACGTGAAGCAGCGCCGGCCTTTTCAGTTTAAGCACGTTTTCGAGGGTCGGCAGGAGATGCTCAAAGTTGTGTCCGTCGATCGGCCCAACATAGCGAAAGCCCAGTTCCTCGAAGAGAACTCCCGGAAGAACGAGCCCCTTGGCCAATTCCTCGGCCCGGTGGGCGAGCCTTGTCAGTTGGTCGCCGACCCGCGGGATCGCTTTGAGCAGATGCTTGGCTTCCTCCCGAATATGGGTGACGAACTCGCCCGTGAAGGTGCGATTCAAATAGGCCGAGAGCGACCCCACGTTCCGGGAGATGGACATCTGGTTGTCGTTGAGAATGACCAGCAGGTCCTTCTGCAGGCCGCCGACGTGCTGCATGGCTTCCAAGGTCATGCCGGAGGTCATCGCCCCGTCGCCCACGACGCAGACCACCTTGTGGTGTTGCTCCGCGAGGTCCCGTGCCGCCGCCATGCCGATCGCCGCCGAGACCCCCGTGCCGGCGTGCCCCGCATTGAACGTGTCGTAGATGCTCTCTTCGCGCTTGCAGAAGCCGCTGAGCCCACCGTACTGCCGCAACGTATGGAAGTGCTCGCGCCGGCCCGTCAGCAGCTTGTGAGCGTACGCCTGGTTGCTGGTGTCCCACACGATCTTGTCCTTGGGCGTGTCCAGCAGGTAGTGCAACGCCAAGGTGATCTCCACCACGCCGAGATTCGAAGACAAATGCCCCCCGACAGCGGACGTCACCGAGATGATCTGCTCGCGGATCTCCTCGGCCAACAGAGGCAGTTGATCAACCGGCACCCGTTTCAAATCGGCCGGGCTGTCAATAGACTCTAATATTGACATCTCTTAAAATCCCTCCAAAAAATCGAGCCATTCTCACACAGCGATGCCTGAGAGTCAAGGAATCCGCTCGATGAATCGCGGCCCAAACACCGAAATTCCGGCGTAGGCGAGGGTTGAATTCAGTCCGAGATTGCGGTCGCCGATGTCTGCATTCGAGATGTGATGGAAACGAACGCCGATCGTCAGGGCGACTCTCTCCGTCACGAAGTAGTGGAGGCCTGGACCGCTCTCCGTGACGAAGTTAACCTGCGTACTTTGCTCCGGAATACGCGGAGCCAGATTTGTCCACAGCATGCCCAGACCGAGATCCCAATAGGGCATCCACCGCCCGAACGAGAGGAAATTGTATTTAAACACGAAGGAGCCGCCGGCTGCTGACGCCCCAAACGGCTTGAAGTAATGAGCGTACAACGGTTCAAAAAGGAGTTCCAGGTTCCCCGCGAAGAACCCTCTGCCGACCTCGGGGGTCAGCACCATTCCGATTCGTGGAAGGACATAGAGGGCGCTGCGGTTGCTCGAGATAGAAGTGAACGCCTCATTCCCTTGAACATAACCTGCCGCAAGCCCAGCTTCGATCGTGCCAGCGCGCACGATCGCGCGGGCCTGGGGTGAATCCTCCGCTTGGGCGTCAGAAGCAAAGGCCATCACCATTACGATGTGCATGAGCACCCACGCCAGCGGCAGCCGTCTCATTTCTGCTCCTTTCGCCTATCTAGGTCTGTGCTAGAAGGGAAAGTCCAGCCCCGCGAAGACGGCTTGCCCCTCATTGCCCGTCGCAAAATCCACCCGGCCCACCACATTGGGACGTGAGATCGCCCGAAACCCGATCCCGGGATTGGCTTCGTACTGGGAGAAGGCCCTGTATCGGAACGTGTTGGTCACCTTGCCGATATCGAGGAAAGGGGCCGTCTCCACTTCGGCTATGGTTCCGAAGATCCGCAAGTGAAACAATTGAATCCGCTCTTCAAAGTTAAAGACAAGGGAGTGATTGTCAACAAACCGGCCCACGCCGAAGGCGCGCAAGGTGTTCTGCCCCCCCAAACTGCTCCGTTCGAAGAAGGGAACCTCATCGCCGCCGACCGTGGCTTCCAGTCTGCCTCTAAAGACGAAGGTGTACTGCTTGGTGGCGTTCGGAAGCAGCACCCGGTATTCAATCCCATACCGACTGAATATCGTATTCGTACTGGCCGTGAGGGTCTGCGCCAGCTCCGCAAACATCGAAAAGTAGTGCCCGATCGTGGGCGTCACTGAGTCGTCTCGTGTGTCGTTCAAGTAAGCCAGCTTGTGGCCCCACACCGTCCCCCCGCCCGTCCCTTTGACCACGGGAAACACCGATTGCGTGAAGGGGAGGTCCGGCACCACGCCCGGCTGGATCTCGACGTTGCGGATCCGCTCGGTCCAGAGCACCCGCTGGGCCGGTCCTACATAGAACCCTGTCGTGATATGGCCGAGCAGCTCGCGGTCGGTGTAGTTGGTCTCCTGGGCTGGCGCGGTCTGGCTGCCGATGCCGAAGAACCGCGCCGTTGCGTTCTTGAAGAACCCGACGTTCGTCTCCAGGCTAAAGCGGCCTCCCGGCAGGAAGAGATTCCGATAGCTGTAGAGGAACTTCCGCTCGGTCTTCTCTGTGTACGATGCGATGAGCTTGTACTCCTGGCCCCGCGTCGGATACTGGTAGATATTGATCGTCGCACGCGCGCCCACAAACTCGTTGTGAATGAACATCGGCGCGATGATCTGGGTGACGCGCTGCTCTTCGTCTGCGAAAATGTACGGGACGATCACCCCGACGTCCACGCCGTCATTCTTCGACGTCGCAACGGCCGGGATCACGAAATAGGATCGCTCTTCGGCGGACGCTGGAGATGGGGACAGCAGAGCCGGTGCCATGGCGCACAGCGCCACGAGCCCGGCACGGCGAAGGCGACGTGCCACCTGAACTCATCGGCTCCGGGCCGAATCGTCGCCGGCAGGGGCTTTGATGTGCTCTGCCTTCTCCCGAAGCTGCTTGGTCAGCTCGGCAAACGAATCCTTGCGGATGATCCTTTTGAACTGTTCGCGATAGTTCTGGACGAGGCCGGTGCCCTCTACCACCACATCATAGACGCGCCAGTCTCCCGACGCCATCTCCATCTTATAGATGATGTCCAGCGCGGTTTTGCCGTTGTCGATCTTCGTATAGACTTCCGCGTACTCGCCATCGACGATCTCTTTGAGGTATTGCACCTTTTCCCCAGTGTAGTTCTCGATTCTCCCTAAATACGTGTTGGCCAAGAGGGTCTGGAAGGAGGCCGCAAAATCTTTCTGCTCCTCAGGCGTCCGTTTGTTCCACTCGGCTCCCAGGGCCCGCCGCGACATTTCGAGAAAATTGAATCTCTGGGCGATCGTCTGCTCCAGCAGCTTCCGTCGCTCTTCCTTCTTCTCGGGTTTCTTCCACGCCGGGTCCTCGAGAATACGCACCACCTCATCGATGGACTTCCTGACAGCATCGGTGGGAGGCCCTGCCCATGCCGTCGTGCTGAGCATCCCTCCCCCTACCAAACCACTGATCAGGAGAGCAGCCCAGAAATTTTTATACCGTTGCATTACGCATCTCCTCTTGCACTGTCAGCATGACAGACCAGACGACGGCCTCACTTGACGTTGCCATGAATAAACTCTCCGATCAACGATTCCAGATCCACGCCTGATTCGGTGTCGCGGATCTTGCTTCCCGGCGGCAGCTCTTTCTGCGACCCGCCGGGCGAGATCGACACGTACTTGTCGCCGATCAGCCCGCGTGTCTTGATCGCCGCGATGGCATCGCCGTAAATCTTCACGCCAGGATGGAGAGACAGCACCACAAGCGCCCGGTCGTCCTTCAGCCCGATCCGCTTCACATGGCCGACCTGCACACCCGCGATCTCCACGGACGCGCCCGGCTTGAGCCCCGCGACGGAATCGAATTCGGCTTGGACCTCAATCTGATTCCCGCCCCCGATGACTTCCAGCTTGCCGAGCTTGATCGCCATGTACGCCAAGGCGGCGATGCCGACCAGGACGAAGACCCCGACGATGAGTTCCAGCTTCGTGTCATGCATGGGTACCGGGCCTCCTGGACTCCCCGGAGGTGACAACTTCGGGCCTGGGCCCGACAGCAATGAACTCCCGCACGGCGGGATGTCGGGTCCGCTGGAACTCTTCCGACGGCGCCATTTCGACGATCACCCCGTCCAACAGCATCGCGACGTAATCCGAGATACCGAAGATTTCGGGGATCTCGTGGCTCACCATGACGGCCGTGAACCCGAACTTCCGCTGGGTCTCGACGATCAGATCATTGATGGTTCGCGCCAGGAGGGGATCCAGGCCGGTGGTGGGCTCGTCGAACAGGATGATTTCCGGACCCATGACGAGCGCACGGGCCAACCCGGCCCGCTTCCGCATGCCGCCGCTGAGTTCCGCGGGGAACTTGTGCCCCATGCCTGTGAGTCCGACCGCCTCCAGCATCTCAAGGACCTTCCGTTCGATCTCCGCTTCTTTCATTTTTGTCTTCTCCCGCAGGGGAAAGGCAACGTTTTCAAAAACGTTGAGCGAGTCGAACAGCGCCGCGCTCTGGAACAGCATCGCAAATTTCTTCCGCACCTCGTTCAGCTCATGCGAGCCCAGCCTCGTGATATCGACCTCGTCCACCAGCACCTGCCCACGATCCGGCTTCAGAAGCCCGATCATGTGCTTGAGCAATACACTCTTGCCGCCGCCGCTCTTGCCGATCACCGTGGTGACCTTCCCCCGGGGCACATCCAGATTCACTCCTTGCAGGACTGGCTGCCCCCCGAGCGTCTTTTCCACCCCTCTGAGACGAATCACCGGCGTGGATGCAGCGCCTGCGGCTTTCGTAGCCGCGAATTCTTGGCCGAGCGGCGTTTTCATAGGACTCACATTAAGACCGAGGTCACGAAATAGTCCCAGATGAGGATGAGCACGGAGGACAGCACCACCGCCTCGGTCGTGGCGGTTCCCAATCCTTCGGCGCTCATCGTTGTATTGTACCCTTTATACGTGCAGACCCAGGACACGATGACGCCGAAGCTGATGGCCTTGAGAAAACCGCCGTAGACGTCCTTCCACTCCACGCTGGATTCCATCGAGCTGGTATAGGCGCCCGAGCTCACCCCCAGCAGTTCGACGCCGACCAGATAACCGCCGTAAATGCCGATGAGGTCGAAGATCGAGCAGAGCATGGGCATGATGAGAACGCTGGCCAGCACTTTGGGCGCGATCAGGTACTGCATGGGGTTCACCGCCATCGTGTCCAGCGCGTCGATCTGCTCGGTGATGCGCATGATGCCGATCTCCGCCGTCATGGCTGAGCCCGCCCGCCCCGTCACCATCAGCGCCGACAGCACCGGCCCCAGTTCCCGGATGATGCTCAGGGCCACGGCCGAGCCCAGCCACCCTTCCGCGCCGAACTTCCGCAGCGAGTAGTACCCCTGCAACCCCAACACCATCCCGGTAAAGGCGCCCGTCAGCACGATCACGAAGAGGGATTTCACCCCGATGAAGTGGATCTGCTTCAGCACCTGCAGGAACCGGAATGGGGGCCGCACCATCCAGGCCACCGTGCTGATCAGGAAGACCATCATGCGGCCCATCTCGCCGACGAGCCCCAAGGTGGTCCGACCGAAGCCGGCGACGGCAGAGGCGACCATCAGTGCGCTCCCATCGTCAGGGTCACTTCCGCATCAGGAGACGGAAGCTGTGATTCGAGCACGGGGACCAACGCGCAGAAGAACCTTCTTAGACTTTCCGAGGCCTTGTCCGCATGGCGCTTCATCTCATAGAGTCCATAAAGAATGGACGGGTGCTTCACGACCTTGAGAAGACAGCGAAATGACCCGAACGGTGAGAACCACAGGTTGAAATCCATAGGCAGATCGTCTCCCACTCGATCTGATATGGCGCGAACCACGAGAAACGGAATGCCGGCCGTGGCGGCCGCTTTGGCGATAACGGCACTTTCCATATCGACCGCAATGGCTCCGCTGACTCCTCCGAGCGCCTGCTTCTCGCTAGCTCGCCAGACCACGTGCTTCACGGTGACAAGGGGCCCCTGGGTCCATTCTGTCCCAGCGTTGCGGGCGGCCACCCTCGCGCTCCCGAGCCAAGCAGGGTCCGCCTGAATCGCTGTATGAGATTCTTCCTCGGTCCAATCAACGACAGTGGTGCCGAGGATAACTTCTCCCACAGCCGCAATCCCAAGAGCGCCCGCATACCCTGTCGAGAGCAGCGCATCCGGCGCGAGTGCGAGCAAAGCCATCTCACTGGCCTTCCGCGCGCGTTCGGGACCAACACCAGTCTCAATCAGATGGAGTTCCAAACCCCCAACCTGCCCGACTTGATGGGGGAACGATCCAAGGTGGTCACGTTGTCTCTGACCGAACAAACCGAACACACTCTCAACTGGCGCCAACTCGCGCGCGGAAGCGGCCAGCACGGCGAGGCGTCGCATCGGCTATGCCTCGAAGCGGAACCGGCCGTGCTGACGATTCTGCTCCCGGTTCTCGTCCGCGCGGCTCCGCCCGCGAGTCTTGAGCGACCGGTACATGGACAAGGCCCAGAAGGGGAAGTACTGGCAGTAGCCGTGGTAGCGCAGATAGAAGACGCGCGGAAACCCCGTGCCGGTGTGCTTGCATTCAGACCAGAAACCTTGGGCGTCCTGCTGCCGGAGCAGGTAGTTCACGCCGCGCAACACGCTGAGCGAGTCCACCTCGCCGGCGCAGAGGAGCGCGAGCAGCGCCCATGCGGTCTGGGACGGCGTGCTTTCGCCCACCCCATGCGCGTCGGCCTCGGCGTATGAGCGACAGGACTCGCCCCACCCGCCGTCCGGATTCTGCTTCGAGACGAGCCACGCCACCGCCCGGCGGACGTACCTGGCCTGCATGTCCTCGCCGATCGCCTTCAACCCGGCGAGCACGGACCAAGTCCCATAGACGTAATTGACGCCCCACCGCCCGTACCAGGACCCGTCGGCCTCTTGGTTCTTCCACAGAAAGCGCAGCGCCCGCACGGCCGCCGGATGCCTCAGGTCGAACCCCAGCGCCCCCAGCATTTCCAGTTCGCGCCCCGCGAGGTCGGCCGTGCTGGGATCAAGCAGCGCCCGGTGGTCCGCGAAGGGAATCTGGTTCAAGAACATCCTGTTGTTGTCCTTGTCATACGCGCCCCACCCGCCGTCGCTGCCCTGCATGGCCAGCGTCCAGCGCATCCCGCGCCGCATGCCGTCCCGCTGGGCGTCCCATTCCGGCATCTTGATCTTCGAGAGCGCCATCACCACCACGGCCGTATCATCGTTGTCCGGATAGAACTCGTTCTCGAACTGGAAAGACCAACCACCCGGCTCGGCCGTCGGCGACGACACGATCCAGTCGCCGACCTTCCGGCACTGCTGGGAGAGGGTCCAGCGGGCGGCCTTCACCAGCGCCGGGTGATCTTGCGGGAGCCCGCTCTCGATCAGGGCGTTCATGGTCAAGGGGGTGTCCCAGACCGGAGAAAAGCAGGGCTGCAGGTGCATGGCGTCCCCCTCGTGTACCTCCAGCGCCTCGATCTCGCGCAAGGCCTTGCGCACCAGCGGGTGATCTACCTCGTACCCCAGGCAACGCAGCGCCACGACCGAGTTGGCCATCGCCGGATAGATGGCTCCCAACCCGCCGTCACCCTCCATCCGCTTGAGCATCCATTGCGCGGCGCGTGCAACGGCTTTCTTGCGGAGTCCCTGCGGGACGACCCGCTCGTAGAACCTCAGGACGCCATCCAGCGTGATGAAGAAGTTACGCCAGGTGAGCCAGCGGTGATCCTTGCGGAACGGGGGCTCGCACCGGAAGTTGACCCACTCGCGTGCCGTCAAGTACAGCTCGTCGATGCCCTGCTCTTTCGGAATCCGACAGATGGGCTTGTAGTGGAAGATGATCAGCAACGGCGTCAGCACCGTCCGGGACCAATAGGAGAGGGCGTACAGACTGAAGAGGAACCGGGGCGGCAGCAGGACGATCTCCACTGGCATCGACGGGATCCCGCGCCAGTCATACTGGTCCAAAAGCGCCAGCGCGATCTTCGTGAACACGTTCGCCCCGACAACGCCGCCTTTGCTCAGGATCATCGTGCGGGCCTTCTCCATAAAGGGCTCGGCGGCCGACACGCCGCAGAGCTTCAACGCGAAGTAGGCCTTCACCGACGCGCTGATCTCGGGCGGCCCACCGTAGTAGATCGGCCACCCGCCTTCAAGCACCTGGGCGTCAATCAGGTAGCGCACGGCCTTTCGCTGTTTCTCTGGATCCACGAGGCCCAGGAACCGGCGCAGCATGAGGTACTCGGCAGTCAGCGTCGTGTCGGCTTCCAGTTCATAGGCCCAGTACCCTGCCTCCGCCTGGCGCTGCAACAGCCACTGTTGGCTTCGCTTGATGGCCTCGTCAACGGCATCGCCTTTGTGAGCGACGCTCTGGCCGGAACCCTGTCCTGGATCGTGAGGCCGCTGGACGGCCGGATCAGACAGAAAAAGGTTGGGGTTGCCACCGACAAGCCGGAGAAGCCGCTTGGCCTTCTGCCGGGCCTGTCGCTGAACATGCTCCGGCGCCACAGACAAAATTTTCTCCGACCAGTTGGTCAACAGACCGAGCAACCGCTTCATGATGTCCTTGGATGTCCTTGGGTCGAGCGTGATTAGAATCGTCCGCCTGATGGCTTCTGAGGAAGGCCAATGGGGACGCATTGAGGGGCCAGTATATAGCAGACGGGCCACAGAGTGTCAAGCACAGGCCCGACGGAACCATCTTAATTTTCAGAGGGTTTCTGACTGAGGGAACGGTCGCTTGCTCTTCCCTTGACAAGCTCGCTCTGGCGGGTGTTTTAATCGTATCGGCTGGGAGACACAATGCCCAAAGACCTCTATTCAACCCTCGGGGTCACGCGCACGGAAAGCCTGCGCGGCATTCGGGAGGCGTTTCGGAAATTAGCCAAGCGCTACCATCCGGATCATGCGGGCCAACGAGGCACGCCAAAGTTTCAGGAAATCCTGAACGCGTACACGGTCCTGTCCGATCCAGAGAAGCGGAAGCGCTACAACGATAGCCTCGCCCGGCGTTACTCAGATTCAGAACCGATCATCGTCACCAGGAGATCATCGTCGAGAACACGGCCGCCGCACTTCGGCCCGATTCCTCAGGAGCCCCCCTTCCGACGCTTCTCGGCTGAATCGTTCTTCGGCCCGGGCTGGGAAGGGCCGGCGTTCGACAGCCTCGACTTTGCGGTGTCGCTCTCTCCGGCCGATGCGGCAGAAGGCGCGACCATCTGGCTACCCCTGCCGATCCGCTATCTGTGTCCGGCATGCAGCGGGACGGGGGAACAGTGGCCCTTCCCCTGCGGCTTCTGCCAGCAGACCGGGGTGATTCATCACGAACGCGAGTTTCGCGTCCAACTTCCACCCGGCATTCCGTACCGCACGCTCGTCGAGATACCAGCCGGCAGGCTGGGCACCCACTACCGCGTGCGGCTCTTCGTGACGGTCGACGCTCCAGATTGAAAGGAAGAAGAGAAACGCAGTTAGATGTGCCGCCCGGTGTAAAGGTTCACGATGGCTCGCGCAAGCCGTTCCATTTCTCTCTCTTGGATGCGGACAAACTCCACCCCAATCGCCTTATCCATAACGAATCGAACCGCTGCAGCTTCAATCTCAAACAGTGGTTGACCGTCAGACTTAAGGATCCTGAGACGCAGAAGCTCGCCGTGGGGGATCGGGGTGGGAGTCTCTATCGTGCAACCCAGTCTAGACAGGTTGACCACGGTTCCCTCACCTGACACCTGCTGGCCGGAGAAGGTCAGTTGGAACCGAACCGGAATCCGTACATACTCCCGACGGCCGTAGTAGCTGACGAAACGGTCCCACCACCATTGAAAGGCGAGGAATCGGTGCGTGCAGAGTTGGCAGCGAAAGGGATAGATGCAGAAGATGCTCAAAAGAGCCTCGATCCAGCCATGGCGTGGAGACTGCTGAACCAGGTTCTTTCTACACTTAGGACAATGCATCAGCCCCATCGGTAATCCTCCATGACCGTCGTGTGTCGGCTGTCCACGAAGCTAGATCTAGAGTACCGCAGGCCGCCCGGTTTGAAAAGATAAGGGCATTGTTCCGCATACGGCTCGAACGCGACGGCTAGTACGTCGGCGCGAGGAGCTTGTTGAGGCGGACGGAGATCATGGAAGAGACGCCGGGCTCTTCCATCGTGACCCCGTAGAGCGCGTCCGCCATTTCCATCGTCTGCTTGCAGTGCGTGATGACGATGAACTGGGTCCGCGAGGCCAGTTCGCGCAGCACCCGCGTGAATCGCAGGGTGTTCTCCTCGTCCAGTGGTGCGTCAATCTCATCGAGGACGCAGAACGGCGTGGGGCGGATCAGAAAGCTCGCGAAGATGAGCGCCATCGCGGTCAGCGCCCGCTCCCCGCCCGACAGCATCGCGATGTTCTTCAGCCGCTTGCCGGGAGGCTGGGCCACGATGTCCACGCCCGGCTCGTTCGTTTCCGCATCCTCCATCAGAATCAGCTCGGCACGTCCACCCCCGAAGAATGTCTGGAACATCTCGTTGAACTTCACCTGGAGGTTCTGAAACGTCTCCATGAACAAGTGTCTCGTGGTGCGGTTAATGCGGGTGATGATGGATTTCAGCGAGGCGACGGACTGGGTCAGGTCTTGGTCCTGCGCCGTCAGGAAGCGGAGGCGCTCCTCCATCTCGCGATGCTCATCGATGGCCATCACGTTGACGGGTCCCAATTCGGATAGCCGCCGGCGCCCCTGCGCCAGAGCGCCCTTGATCGTCTCGATCTTCTCCGTGTCGGTCGTGCCGACTTCGGCCGCGGCCTCCTCGAAATCGAGGGCATAGGTGCCCGTCAGCATCGCCTCGAAGCCTTCCAACCGGGTCTGGGCCTCCACGCGGCGCAGACGGATCGCCTCTTGCTGTTTGTGCACCTCGGCCAGGGCATGCCGAAGCCGCGTCCACTCGGCTTCACGTGCGCGGACCTGGGCGACGCGACTCGTCTGCGATTCCTGGGCCCCCACCAGCCGCTGGCGGACATCCCGGATGGCCGCGTTGAGGGCGGGCACGCTCGCCTCGACTTGGCGACGCTCGTCCAGGGCGGCGGTCCCAGCGGCTTTTAGCTTGAGCCTCTCCGTCTCCAACTCAGAGAGCCGGCCTTGATGAAGCGCCGCGGCAGCTTCGAGGCGCGTCTTCTCGTTCCGCGCCTGGTCGAGGCGATCCTGCAGCCCGGCGACCTCCACGCGAAGATCTGCCACAGCCGCCTGTCGCCTCTCGACCTCCGCCTGAGCGGCAGTGACCGCGTCCTGTTGCACCAGCAAGGACTGTTCGGTCTCGGCTCGTTCGCGGTCCAAGCGCCGGAGGTCGTCCACGACTGCCTGGTCGGCCCCGGCAAAGACGCCCAGCTCGGCCTCAGCCTCTTCCCGCTCGGACTGGAACAGTGCGATCGTATGATTCCACCGGGCGACGTCCTGCTCACCCCGCTGCTCATCCTTCCGTTCGCCGACCAGCGCCATCTCCAGCGTGTGGATCTCCGCCTCCAGCGACTCCACCCGTTGCGTCTTCGTGGCCAGGACGGCCTGGAATGCATCGCGGTTCGTCTGCGTGGCGAGCAGCTCCTGCTCCAGTTCTGTCATCCTCGCAGTCAGATCCCGGAGTTCCCGCTCGCGGCTCATGGCCCCTGCCGCCACTCCCGCCGGGCCTCCACTGACGATACCGTCAGGCGTGAGGACTTCGCCGTCCAGCGTCACCAGCAACGCCTGCCGGTCCTCCGTCATGGACTGCCACAGGCCATGCGCCTTCTCCAGCGCCTCCACCACCACCACGCCAGCCAGCAGATGGGCGACGAGGTCCTCGTGTCCCACGCGAGGGGTCACCAGATCCCGCGCCGGCCCCACAACACCAGCACCCTGCCAGCGAGCGGACGCACGCGCCCCCCAAACGCGCGGTCGCTTGGGCACGAACGTCCCGCCGTTCATTCCCTGCGCCTTGAGCACCCGCAGGGCCTTGACCGCTTCCGATGGTCCTTCGACGAGCCGGCCCAGCAGGCGATGGCCCAGGACTGCCTCGATGGCACGCTCATAGACTTGAGGGACGGAGAGAACCTGGGCCACGGTGCCTTTCAGGCTGGCTGCAGCGCCGGGGTCCCCTCCCACCACATCGCGCGCCACCGCCTGCAAGACCTTCTGACGGCCGACCGCCACCGCTTTTTCTTCCTGTAGACAAGCCAGCCGTTGCTCAGCCTCGTCAAGCTGGCCTCGGACGCGCACGACTTCTTCCGTGAAACTCGCTCGGGTGCTCTGAGCCTTCGCCAGTTGGGCTTCGAGCTTTCGGCGCCGCTCAATATAGGCTGCGAGCACGGTCGAGGCCAACTCCAGCTTCGAAACGGCCTGGAACCGCTCCTGCTCCACGCGCTCGATCCGCCGGCGGAGTTCCGCCGCGCGAGCCCGATCGCTGGCCAGTCGATTGTTCGAGTCAGTGGCGGCGATCGCCTGATCCATGACGGCTTTCCGCGCGGCATCGAGCGCGGCCTGATTGTCGTGATGACGCCGCACGGCTTCGGCCAGCACCGCCTCGGACTCCGCGGCGACACCGGACCGGAGAGCGAGTTCCTTGGTCAACTGCGCGAGGCGGGCGCTGAGGCGGGCGCGGTGATCGGTTGACTCCTGCTGCTCTTGCTTGAGGCGCTCGATATCGGCCTGCACGCGGGCCCGCTGCTCGTCGAGCAGGGACGCACGCTGGGCCAGCAACTCGAGCGTGGCGACGGCCTGCGCCAACTTCGCCTCCGCCTGGGCGACCTGCTCGCGCAGCCCGGTCAGTGTCGCCTCCCCCTCCGTCACGCCGAGCTGGTGGGTCTCCACCTCGTTCGCAAGGCGCGCGACCCCAGCGGCCTCGGCGCTTTCACGCAGGGCGAGCTCGCCCAGGACCCGGTCGGCTTCCTCGCGCTCGTGGAGCACCGCCTGGTAATCGTGGAGGAGGACAGTGAGCTCGAGACGCCGGACTTCCTGCCGGAGCGCCTGAAACTGTTCGGCTGCCCGCGCCTGCCGCTCCAGGGCCCCCAACTGGCGCCTGACCTCATTAATAATGTCGCGGACGCGTAGGAGGTTCTGATTGGTGGCCTCCAGCTTCCGTAACGCCTCGGCCTTTTGTTTCTTGTAGCGGATGATCCCGGCTGTCTCTTCGATCAACTCGCGCCGCTCGACCGGCGACGCCTTCAGCACACGATCAATCCGGCCCTGCTCGATGGCCGTATGCCCTTTGCTGCCAGCGCGCGTGTCGAGCAGCAGGCTGCGGATGTCTTTCAAGCGGCAGGGCGCCTTATTGATGAAGTACTCGCTCACGCCGTCGCGGAACAGCCGGCGCGTCACCATCACCTCTTGACATTCCCCGAGCGCAAACGGCAGTGGCGCGGCCTCCCCATCACCGTTGCCGTTGCCGTTGCCGTGTGACGTTCCATCAACATCGCCGAGGATGAGGGAGACTTCGGTCATGCCCAGAGGCTGACGGGTCTCGGTCCCGTTGAAGATGATGTCCTCCATCCGTTCGCTGCGCAGGGCCTTGGTGCTCTGCTCGCCCAGGACCCAGAGGACCGCATCGAGGATGTTGCTCTTGCCAACCCCGTTCGGCCCGACGACGGCCGTGATCCCGGGTTGGAAGCTCACCTGAGCCTCCACGAAGGACTTAAACCCTCGCATCTCCAACCGCATCAAATACATAGGCTTCCTGCTTTACCTAGGGGCGCTGTCCGTAGAATTCGCCCTTGGAGGAAAGCCTCTACCATATCTTGTAGGGAAATGCAAATAAAAACACAGCCTGATGGGGCAGCGATGTCAAGATATCGGACTAGTTGCCCGGTGGCCAGTGTGTTAGGTACAACCAACCGTGATGGGCCGCCCCTTTCGACTCGCCTCGCTCGCGCTCGCCGGATGGCTGGGCGCCTGTCTGGGTCAGACCCTGCCGGCCGAAGATAATGCCCAGCCGTTTCAAGAATGGCAGATCGTGGAAGTGAAGGCCGACCGACCGATCAGTTTCACGGATCTGCTCACCGACTTGGCGAACGTGGACGTGATCTACATTGGCGAGGAGCACAGTCATCGCTCGCATATTGAAGCCGCCCTGCGCATCCTGCAGGCGCTCATCGACCGCAACCAGAAGCCGGCGCTGGGCTTGGAGATGTTCGGATGGGATGGGCAGGCCGGTCTGGATCACTATTTGGCGGAACCGGACATGGCGCCCGATCTGTTTCTCCAAGAAGCTCGCTGGAAGGAGAACTGGGGTGGCAGTTACAACGACTATGCGCCGCTCATCGACTTCGCCCGCTCCCATCACCTGCCTGTGCTCGCCTTGAACCCGCCCAAGCCGCTCGTGCGCCGGGTGGCGAAAGAAGGACTCTCCAGCGCCTTGAAGGATCCCGGGATGCTGCGCTGGCAGATGCGCGATGAAGTCCTTTCCGACGAGCCCGCCTATCGCGAGATCATCGTGTCACAGCTCCGGGCCTGCCATAGCGGCCTCTCCGAAGAAGCCTACCAGCGCATGTACGAGGCTGCCGTGTTTCGGGACGAAGGCATGGCCAAGACGATCTCCGACTATCTCAACCGTCGCGCGCCCGGTGTTGGACCGGTGGTCAGTTACACTGGCGGCGGCCATATCCAGTACCGGCTGCCGGTTCCTAACCGCGTCCTCCGAAGGCAGAACGGCTCTCTTCGACAACGCACCCTGTACCTCATGTCATATGAGCCCAAGCGACAGGATGAAATCCGCACGCTCCTGGCCCAGTCGATTGCGGACTACGTCTGGCTGACCCCAGTCAGCGCGCAGGGCGCCCCGCGACGCTGCCTCTGAAATCTGTCCCGCTAGCCCGGACTATTCCATGGATGCCGTAGCGAGGCGGCTGAGACCGAAGCCCGCCGGGGCTCCTCGCAAGTGAGGACGACGCAGGCGTACTCGCAGCAGTACGTCGAGGAGGCCTAGCGAGAAGAGACCCGCCGGGCGAGAGGATCGGGCGACGCAGTAGGTATTCATGGATAGTCCGGGCTAAAACACGATCGTGTACTGGAGGCGCGCGCGGTTCTCGATCAAGGTGACGTTGCCGCCGATGACGCCGCCGTTGACGCTGTCCGCGCCGTTCAGCCGCGTGGTGATCACGCCGAAGTCAAACTGCAATTTGTGTTCGTGCCCGCTGAAATACCAGTTCAGCCCGCCTACGGCGGAGGTGAGCAAATCGTGCCCGAGCCGTGTGTCGGGGTCCATCACACTGTACCGCCCCACGACCTCGATCGTCCGTGGCACCACAAAATACCCGGTTTGGACGTAGAACCCGGTCGCGTTGCCGATCCGCTTCGAATGATCGTGCGTGTCCACGTTCCGGACGAAGCTCTCACCTTGAAGTGAGAAGGCCCTGTACTTCAAGACGAAATCCACGCCGGTCGTCCCAATGTCCACTACCCCTTGATTGAGCAGCCGCCCATTGCCCAAGGATGCGATCGCCGTGGAGATCTGATTATTGCTGCCGACTCCGGTGGTGTTCGTCTGCAGGCCAGCGTTGTATCCGTAGCTCACCCCCATTGCCATTTGCGGCGTTAGCGAGTACGCCAGGTCTCCTTCCGGATAGCCTGGTTTTCCCATCAGATCAGCCGTGATACGGCCGACATACATCAATTCATTGGCATTGCCCGGCGTGCTCAGGCTAAGCCTGTTCAGATTGATGCCGACGCCATTGAACACGCCGAAGGCATAATTGACAGGATGCTTTTCCTGGTCGCTGAAAATCGTCACGCCCTGATCACGACGGTCGATCGCGTTCGGTACAAAGGCCTCAGCGACAAAGCCCCGATCCACAAACTGCAAGAGCGCCGAAGACATAAACTCCTGCCGCCCGAAATGGGTGCGGTACTGCCCTACGCGGAGATTGGCCCATGGGATCTGCTTCAAGGTTAGATAGGCGTCGTAGAGCTGGGTCGTCGAACGCGACCCTCCCAATTGATTTGTGGCATCGGCCGTGTCGTTCCGGAACTGCACAAAGTAATTAACGTCCGGGCTGAAAGCGAATCCTTCAAACACCAGCCGCGTCCGGTGCACGCCAAAGAAGGCAAGATCTTCGGCATGTTTTGTGGCTGAGATCACACCGGCCGAGGACACGTTCGGATAATTCTTCGGATCCCCGACCGTGTTGTACGCCGAGTTAAAACCACTATCCGTAAACCGCGCCTGGATCCGGATGCGGATCTTCAGCCTG
>VBOD01000080.1 GCA_005877615.1 Nitrospirota bacterium
CTCTTCCTCGATCCGGCCCTAGCGTTCGAGATGACGAAACAACGGTGGTACGGGAAGGCGAACCGGCTGAGCCCTGACGACCCCGTGCTCTGGGAGATCATCGATGACGTGGCGGCCGCGTCGCGGAAACACAGCATTGAATGGCACGGCCTCGATTGGTTTGACCCGCCAGAGGCGCCTCGTGAGCCCATCTCCTCTACCGCCGATCCCTCCGCTGGCCGCATCATCCATCAGCGCCGAAGCCTCCTAGCTTGCGACGGGAAGACCTCGATCCCGGCGGACACGTTCTACAAGATGCTCGCGCGGGTCATGCCCCGCCCCGAGCTTGAAGTGATCCGGCGTCCCATGCCCTGGGACGCTTTGCCGTGGGACCCGATCATCCACCTGGGCCTGTTCGTCCATCGAGTGAACGGCCTTGACCCCGGCCTGTACGTGCTGGCCCGCGACCCAGGGAAGGCGGACAAGCTCAAGCGCGCCATGCACGAGCAATTCGCCTGGACCACGCCGCCTGGGTGCCCTCCTGGTCTGCCGCTGTACCTGCTGGAGCACGGCGACGCGAAGCGGCTGGCTTCCCAGGTGAGTTGTTTTCAGGACATCGCCGGAGACGGCGCCTTTTCCCTGGGGATGATCGCCGAGTATCAGGAGGCCCTGTTCAACCACGGGCCATGGTTCTATCGGCGGCTGTTCTGGGAAACGGGCGTGATCGGGCAGGTTCTGTATCTAGAGGCCGAAGCGGCAGGGGTGCGGGCGACGGGCATCGGCTGCTTCTTCGACGACCCGGTGCACCAGGTCTTTGGCTTCAAGGACCTCGCCTTCCAGTCACTCTACCACTTCACCGTCGGCGGCCCGGTGGACGACCCTCGCCTCACGACGCTCCCCCCCTACGGCGTGCACGTGGAGGGAGAAGAACGCGGCGTGGATTTGCCGTGAATCCGACGTAGGGGCGGACCTGTGTGTCCGCCCATGGCCCGCGTGACCATCCAAAATTTGGGCGCACACGTAGGTGCGCCCCTACGAAGACGATGGACGAATCATGTGTAGGGGCACGGCATGCCGTGCCCCTACCGGTTTTATTTCATCAGGACGTGGAAGGTCTCGATCGAGCGGTACTTCGATGATGCTTGGGGCGGCGCGGTGGAGCTGGACTTTGCGCGATGATAGAGGTGCCGAATCCCGTGCGTCTCGGCCGACAGCAGCGCGGCCTCATCGTCATCTACATAGAGCGTGGCGGCTGGATCGAATCCCAGAATCACCTCCGACTTGACCCAGTAGTCCACCTTGGATTTGAGGCAGCCGACGTCGAACGCAGTGATGGCACGGTCGAGGTACGCCTCCAGGCCGGTCTGGGCCATCTTGATGGCCAACGTCTTGGGATGCGCGTTCGTGACCAGATGGACAGGGATCATCCGCTTGCGCAGGAACGTGAGAAAGGCCAGGCTGTCGGGATGCGGCGCGATCCGGTGCCGCAGCGAGTCCTTGATGGCCGGCACGTCGAGCTCCAGCGTGCGGGTCCAGTAGTCTACGTCAGTCCAATCCAGCTCACCCTCCACGGCGCGGTAGAGCGCCACCAGCCGCTCGCGCGCCGCCTCCACTGGCATCCGGTTCGCCGCCGCGTAGTGCGCCGGCAGCGCCTCCAGGTAGAAATGGTCGTCAAAGGACCTGTCGAGCAGCGTCCCATCCATATCCAGCAGGACGGTCCGGATCGTGGCCCAGTCTGGCGCGGGGTGGACAACAGTGCACATGCCGGCATTATACACAGAGAAAGCGGGTCCTGTCGCCGCATCACCGGGGCACCTGTTGCTCTTTCAATACAACGGGTCACCAGCTCAGATCCTTTCGCCGTCGCAGCCCCGCAGACTCGGCTGTAGGCTCTTCCGCTCCGCCAGGGTCCCATGCGGCGCCACCCGCTTGATTCGATGTCGCCGGAAGCGCAGGGGTGACGCGGAGGGGAGGCCCTCCGACGCGCGCAGTTTTTCGGAGCACGGCGGAGGTCCGCAGCGGCAGGACCCCGGAGATGTAGGCGACAAGATGTTGTCAAGACCTCGGACAGCGTGATAGCGTGGCCCGCATGTTCACCGTCGCCATCATCGGCCGCCCGAACGTGGGCAAGTCCACACTGTTCAACCGTGTCCTGGGCCGACGCCAGGCCATCGTCAAGGACTTCCCTGGCGTGACACGCGACCGCCACTACGCCGAGAGCGAGTACCGAGGGAGGCGGTTCCAGTTGGTGGACACCGGCGGGCTGGTCCCGTCCGCCGACGAGCAGATGTTCAGCTTGATCCGCGAGCAGTCCCGCCGCGCCATCGCGGAAGCGGACGCCCTGATCTTCCTGATGGACGGGCGCGAAGGCTTGACTCCACTCGACCAGGAGATCGCCGACCTGCTGCGGGGCGTGAAGAAGCCCGTCTTCGTCGCGATCAACAAGATCGACACACCCAAATCCGATCCACTCATCAGCGACTTCTACGTGCTAGGGATGGCGCCGCTCTACCCGCTCTCCGCCGAGCACGGCACCGGCGTCGCGGAATTGCTGGACGCCCTCTATCCCCTGCTCCCGGCAGCCACAGAGGGCGCGGCGACCGAGGAAATTCCCAAGGTCGCCGTCGTGGGGCGCCCCAACGTAGGCAAGTCCACCTTCATCAACACCCTGCTGGGAGAACCGCGCCTGGTGGTCAGCGAGGTGCCGGGCACGACCCGCGACGCCATCGACACGCTGGTTCGTTACAAGAATGCTGCATACCTCTTCATTGACACGGCCGGCATCCGCCGGCGCGGGAAGATCGATCCGGGGGTGGAGCGCTACAGCGTCGCACGCGCCATGCGGGCACTGGGCCGGGCCGACCTGGCCGTCCTGATCTTGGACGGGATTGAAGGGGTGACGGAGCAGGACACCAAGATCGCCGGCCTGGCCCTGCGTGGAGGCCGGGCCTGCGTGCTCCTGGTGAACAAGTGGGACCTGCGCGCCGACGACCGGGACGCCAAGGCGAAGTACGAGGCCGAGCTGCGCCGCCGCTTCGCCTTCCTCACGTGGGCATCGGTGCTCTACGGCTCAGCCCTCGAGTTCAAGACCGTTGCGGGAGTCTTTCCGGTCATCAACCGGGCCCTCAAGGCCTTCGCGCACCGCGTGCCGACGGCGCAGCTCAATCGGATCTTCCAGGACGCGATCGCGGCGAATCCTTTGCCGATCCGCAAGGGGAAGCCCGTCAAATCGGCATATATCACCCAGGTCGCCGCCAAACCGCCCACGTTCGTCCTCTTCTGCAAGCACCCGGAGGAGATCGGAGCGCCCTACTTGCGGTATCTCGAGAACTATCTGCGGGAGCAGTTCGACTTCGCCGGCACCCCGATCCGCATCTTCGCGAAAGCCAAATGAGGCGGCTCCGCGCCCTCGTCCCTTTCGTGCTGCTGTTCGGCCTCCTGGGATCCTTCATCGCGGGGGCGGCAGCGCCATCAGCCCCGGTTGAGATTGTCGCCAGCAAACGGGCATTCACCCCGGAGACGCTGACCTTGCCGCAGGGAGAGCCGGCCACGCTGGTCATCCGTAACGACGATGAGGATCTGCACTCCTTCGTCCCCCTGCTGCTCCTGCAGCGCACCAACGTCCAAGTAAGCGGGAACGGCGCCCCCGAATTCAATGAGACCGGGTTTGTCCGCGTCCTGATTCCTCCCCATGGGAGGGTCGAGTTAAGGTTCACCCCTAAGGCCGCCGGCACGTTCCACTACATCTGTGACCTGCCGGGCCATAGCATGCGGGCCCAAATTGTCGTGAAATAGACCAGCCATTTCGCCGTTGACAGAACCTGTCCACCCGACTACCATACAGCCCGCCCAAGGTCCGGAGCTGCGCGAACCTATGCAGAGCCGAGCTTATCGGATTACTCTTAACACTTTAGGGTTGAGGTCAGCGCAAGGAGGTCGCCACAATGATAAACGGTCGCCGTATTGTGATCTGGATTATTCCACTACTGGCCCTCCTCGGGCTCTCCTCGGGTTCGGCCCTTGCCCAAAAAGCCGCACCTCCCCCGGCGGCACCTCCCCCTGCAGCGCCTCCCGCAGCCGCTCCCCCCGCTGCGCCGGCCGCCGCGGCTGCTCCCTACGAGGTGTGGGTGATTGATCAGTCGGATAGCTCGAAAGATGGAGGAGGGACCCTCTACATCTATGACGGCGAGAGCCTCGCGAAGGACGCGAAGTCAGCCAAGGCCGAAAAGGTGGACCTGGGCGACAAATTCGCCGAGGCTTGCAAGGAAGCCGGGGGCTACCCGAAACGGCCCCACATGATCTTCTTCACCAAGGACGGGAAATACGCCATCCTCTCTTACGTGGCCAGCGGCCACGTCGTGTTCCTGGACGCGGCCGACCGTGCGCCGATCGGGTGCGTGAGCCTGGGCAAGAACGCCCACGCGACGTTTCCCGCGGCCGACATGAAGCTGGCGATCGGTGCGAACATCGCCGAGAAGAAGCTCGTCCGCATCTGGACCGACTATGCCAACAAGAAATTCACAGTGAATCCGTCCACCGACGTCGTGGCCTTGGCGTCCTTGGAAACGGGCTCGGGGCTTTCGGACATGGCGCCGATCTGTCCGATTATCGAGAAAAAGAGCCAGTTCGTCTTCGTCACCCCGCGCGGTGGCGGGCTGGTCATCTTCGACATCACGACGACCCCCATGTCCAACACTGGATCACTTCCGAGAGACGCCGTAAGACCGGCAGGATGCGGGGGCGTCCAGATCGGATCCAATATGTACCTCAACTCGGGTGGGGGATGGCCAGCCACGCCCCTGAATCATGATGTATATGCCTTCGGGCTCGGTTCCCTCCCTGAGGGCAGCGTGCCGGAGCTGATTGGCGGCCGCGACGGCGGCGACTCGCACGGGATGGTCAGTCTCAACAACAAGTACCTCTGGTCGGGCGACCGGCATCTCAACCTGATCGACACGTACGACACCGCCAACGGGAACATCAAAATCGGAACGATCCTGCTCTCGGGGGATCTCAGCAAGGATCCCGCTCCTGACCTGATGGATGCCGCGCCGGACGGCAGCTACGTGTTCGCCGCGCTGCGCGGTCCCAGTCCGCTCACCGGCAATAACAAAGAGGTCAACAATGCCGTGGGTAGCACGCCGGGCGTAGGCGTCATCAAGGTCGAGGGGAACGGCAGGGGTGGCGCGCTCGTAGGGATCGCCCCGATCAGCAAGATGGTGCAAGAGAAAGACAAGGAGGGCAAGGATGTGACGGTCGAGAAGGCCGACCCCCACGGCATTCAGGTGCGGAAGAAGTAACCGTCCCGATCGAGAAATGCGGGGAGGGTTCGTCGAGAGCTCTCCCCTTTTTTATCCGGGCCCCTCTGCTAGAATGAACGCATGACCGAGCATGAGCTGCAACTCGCCCGCCGGGAGAGTGAGTCTGTCAATTAACCTGGTCTTCCCGACTCAATTGCCATGTCTCGCAGTTGGCTTTCGCATAAGGATTTTGAGGCCCTCGTGGCCCGGGCGGTGAAGGACCTGCCCAAGGATTTCCGCCGCTACCTCGACAACGTGGCGATCGAAGTCCAGGAAGAACCCAACATGGAGGCGCTCGAAGCGGTCGGCCTTGAGCCCGAAGATGCGGACGAGTTGCTTGGGTTGTACTGGGGACGCTCCATCCAGGGCAGCTCCTTCTTTGATACCGGCGGACAACTGCCGGATCGCATTTACATCTATCGCGGCCCGATCCTGCGTCTGTGTGAGACGGAAGAAGAGGTCATCCACGAGGTGCGGGAAACCGTGGTCCACGAGATCGGCCACCACTTCGGGCTTGCCGACGATGACATGCCGTTCTGACTAGAACGTCCATGCTCTTAACCTACATCGTGCTTGCCGGGCACGCCGGCGAAATGGACACCCCCGGCGTCATGCCGCACGTGCTGGTGGCTGGCTTGGTCGGGCTCGCCGCGATTCTGTTGCTGACCATCTTGGCTTTGACGTGGGTGGTCTGGCGGCTGCGCGGGCTCGATCGGCGCCTGCGCGAACTGGAGGAGAACCGTAAGGATTGAGTTGTGCTACGATAGAGTCACGATTCGCCGTCGTGTACTAAGGAGGCTTGGCCATGAGCACCATTCGACTCGCCCGTGCTTTCTCAGTAATCGGCCTCGCATTACTCTTCACGGGCTGCGCCGGCCTGCCGGAAGCGTACCCCCCGCCCGCAAATCCCTTCCTGGCTGGAGCAAGCCCGCTAGCAAGCACGACGCTCGCTCAACCGACCAAAGTGGGGCTCGTCTGGCTGGCGCCGGCCGGCCCTGCCATTCCCTCCCAAGCGTCACAGCAGAACCTGGTCAATAAACTCAAGGCCCGGTTCGCGGCAGGGAAGCGACTGGAAATCGTTGGCGCCACGATGATCGCGGCCCCGCAAGGCGACATGCTGGCCGAGGTCCGCAAGGCCAGCGCTTCGTTCAACGTCAATCAAGTGTTGGTCATCATGCCGACAGGGACCGAGGTGATCAGCCCTGTGTGGCTCCACTACGGTCGCGACGGCAGAGCCGTCGGGACCCGAACGGACAGTTATGTCACGGTGTCCCTGGTCGGCCTAGACCTGAACAGCGGCAAGAGCCTGTACTCGGTCGTGGCCAACGGAGAGGCCAGGCTCCTGGCAACCGACTACGAGGACGCGCGGCCCTTCTTCCCGCGCATCTCTCCGGGGCGGACCAGCGCCTTTATCTATCCCGACCGCGCGACCTTCCCTCCTGGCGAGGTCCACGCCGTGGCCCTGGAGCAGGCGGTGAACGGGGTCATTTACGAGCTTGACCGGGCGCTTGGTAGCTGAGTGCCTGACTTCACCTCGCTCGTCTCTCCGGTAGCCCTTGAATTCCTGTTCCTGCTATCCATTGTCGGCTTCGTGGCCAGTGTGATCGCCATCCCATGGATCTTGATTCGCCTCCCCCAGGACTATTTCTGCGAGAGCTATCCGAGGACCTGGCTGAAGGGCCATCATCTGGTCCTCCGACTCTTCGTCCTCGTGTTGAAGAATCTCGTCGGGGGGATCCTGCTGCTGGGCGGGATCGCCATGCTGGTCCTGCCTGGACAGGGGCTGCTAACGATGCTGATCGGCGTGTCGCTGATGGACTTCCCGGGAAAGCGGGCGATCGAGCGCAAGCTTGTCAGCCGGCCCTTGATCCTACAGGCCATCAATCGCGTCCGGCAGCGGTTCGATCGGCCGCCCCTGCTGATCGAGGAGCACGCCGTCCACAAGTCCTGACCCTCGCCCCTTTGGCCTTTCGACCGATTTGGTAAGATACCGGTAGCCCAACGGTCACATGTCGATTATGGCGAAACACACCGTCATCCTCTGCTCAGGGGCAATCAGTCTTGTATTAGGCCTTGTGGGCGCCTGGGCAGCAGACGCGCCGTCTCCAGGGATTCCCACCACGGTGATGGTCCGTGTGGTGGGGAACCGCGCGATGGCGTTGGGCGACGCCGTTGGCGGGGCGGCCGTCACGATCAAGGACTTGGAGACCGGTGCCGTTCTTGCCTCAGGAGTCCAGACGGGCTTAGGCGGCGATCTTCGATCCATCATGATGACTCCCCGCCAGCAGGTCGAGCAGATTTACAGCTCGAAAGGGTCCGCGTCCTTCACGGCCACCCTCAACTTGACGAAGCCCACCTTGGTTGAGATCGCCGGAGAAGGGCCCCTGAAGTTTCCCCGTGCCAAGCGGCGCGCCAGCAAAACCGTCTTGCTCTATCCCGGCAAGCACGTCAACGGCGACGGGATCGTGCTAGACATCAATGGATTGATAGTCCAGATCGTCTCGCCAACCCCAGACCGGCCCCTAGGGATCGGCGACGGCGTCACGATCCGCACAACGGTCAATATGATGTGCGACTGCATCGTCGAGCCCTTCGGAAACTGGGATTCTCGCAAGATGGAACTCTACGGAGAAGTACGGGTCGACGACAAGGTGATCGGACGCATGGAATTCTTCCACCAGGGCCCTAAGGGCATATTCCAGGGCGACTACACGATTCCGAAGTGGCTGAAGGGCAAGGACCGGCTGACGCTACGGGTCGTCGCGTCCGATGCGGAAGGCATCAATGTCGGGTATGACGAGATCACCTATCACCTTGTCCCCTGGGAGCAAAGTCGCGACGCCACCGGCCGCGACATCCCGCCTATCGGCAAGTGACCGGCAGCGGAGGCACCACAATCCGACCTTGGGCGGCGTAATCTCCGACTGTCGCGTCCTGCGAAAACGAGATGTTGTAAGGGTCGGCGCTCGCTCCCGCAAGGCCGATCCAGCCCGTGTACCCCGCCTCCGACGGGACCAGTAAGAGCCCGCCGATCACGGTTTCGGTCTCCTCTAGCGTGTCGAGCATGCTGGCCTTCGTGCGATGCGGGAAGCTATGCGCGTGGATCAGCAGCCGCCCCGGACCCTCCAGCATGTGGACGTTGTAGCCGACGGGTTGGTCCATCCCTGGAGCTCGGACGACGAGGAATCCGAGGTGGCCAGGCCAGATTTTCGAGCCCCGCAATTCCAAATGATACTCACCCGCCCGCGACTCAGCTCGGCAAGCAAAGAGAACCCTGTCCGATTCGCGGTACCAATGGCTGGGAGGCGTTGCTCCGCTGTTGGGTTGTGCCCGCACGTGCTCGCGCTGCGAGGAGAGGCGGCGGCCCTCCTCCGCCCAGCGGCAGGAATACTCGGCGAGCGGTTGCCCTGCTCCCTCGGCTGGCCTGTTCCCGCTCTCCTCGGCGAAGACGTCCAGGACGGCCCGTAGCTCACTGCCTGCCGTGCGGAGGAACAGCACCCCCATATTGACGCTCTGGTCAATCCGGTAGGCGTCTCCGTCCTTGACGCCCTTCCCGTCGTGGACCATGAAGACGCCGGAACGGCCTCCGTCCAGAAAGTGCCCGTGGAGTGGATAGAAGCTCTCCTTGCCTGCCGAGTCCAGCCGCCTGAGGAAAAAGCTCTGCCGCCCTTCGTCGAAGTCGCGCGCGGAGGCGTAGACCTCCGCCTTCTCCGGCCCGCGCGCGGGCCGGGTGCTGCATCCGAGGAGAAGCCGGCCCGGGCGGCCAAGCCTCGGAGGCAGCGTGGTGTCTGCTGCGGGATTGCCAGTTACGGCTGTAGGGCCGTCATGCGTCAAAGGATTGGGATGATCGGCGGCCATCGCTATTGTCGCCGCCCACGCAAGTCCCGCAAGAGCGATCGTGCCGCCCGTAAGAAGCTTGTTTGGCCTCAACAGTCGTTCGGTGGTTCGCAGCAGCACACGCAGGGGCACGAGCTTCTGCACACGAGTCAGCAGGCGGTTGCGCCATCCGGTCACGATGAAGTCTCTCCCTCGATCCAACGCCGCGAGCGACTCGGACACCACCTCATCCGCCGTTTGCTGGTCGCCTGGCGCCCAATAGGATTTGACGCCGGCTGTCGCATGAAAGTCGGTGGCGGTCCGGCCAGGGCAGCAGGTCTGGATCACCACCCCGTACTTTCGCGCCTCCAGGGACAGGCCGGCCCCCAAGCTCACCATGAAGGCCTTCGTCGCGGCATACAGGGAGAGATAGGGTAGCGGCAGCAAGCCGGCGACCGACGCGACGTTGATGATGGCGCCCTTGCGGCGCTCCCGCATCTCCGGGAGGAACAGGCGGACCAGCTTGGTGACCGTGAGCAGATGCAGAACAAGCATCTCCTGAATGCGCGGCATCGGCATGTCCACGAATTCCCCGTACAGGCCAAACCCGGCATTGTTGACCAGGAGGGTCACGGGCTCCGTGCGCCGACGGCGCACGTCGGCGTACAAGCGCTCGGCTCCGTCCGCCTGGGCCAGGTCGAGGACGATCTCCTCGACCGCTACGGCGTGCGCCGCCCGGATCTCTCCCGCGACGCGAGCGAGCCGCTCGGCGTCACGCGACGCCAGGAGCAGCGCATACCCCCGCGCGGCAAGCTGGCGCGCATAGCTCTCTCCGATGCCACGCGAAGCTCCGGTGATCACCGCAAGCATGAGGCGGCACTATAGCAAAGGTCCGCGAGGCGCACAACGCTGAGGCAAGGCTGGACAAACGCCGCAGGTGTGGTTACTCTTGCACCCATGAGCGTCAAATATAGAGATTACTACGAGGTCCTGGGCGTTCCTCGTGATGCAACCGCGAAGGCGATCCGGGATGCCTACCGCAAGCTCGCGCGCCAGTATCACCCTGATTTGCAAGACACGCCGGCGAAGAAGAAAGTGGCTGAGGAAAAATTTAAGGAGATCAACGAGGCCCACGAGGTGCTCGGCGATCCCGCCAAGCGGAAGAAGTACGACCAACTCGGATCGCGTTGGAAAGACGGGATGGATTTCACGCCGCCGCCCGGCAGCGGACGGAGCAGCGAATGGACATGGAAGACGAGTGAGGGTGTCGGCGGAGACCTTGGCGGTTTCAGCGACTTTTTCGAAGCCCTGTTCGGCGGGCGCGGCGGTCCGTTCTCCAGAGAGCAATCGCCCTGGGGCTGGGATCGGGACGAACATGCCGGCAGCAGGAACCAGGGTGCCGACCTGGAAGCGGAACTGGAACTGTCTCTGGAGGAGTTGGCCCAGGGAGGCACTAGGCGCGTCACGCTCACGGCCAGGGACGCGTCAGGTCACCTCCGACCCAAGCAACTCGATGTCACTTTGCCGAAGGGGGTGCGCCCGGGCGACCGCATTCGGCTCAAGGGTCAGGGCGCCACGAACGGGCGAGCGGCTCGCCCCGGCGATCTCTACCTGAAGATTCGTCTCCGGTCCCACCCGTTCTTCATGCTCCTCGCGGAGTCCCCCGATGACCTGCAGCTTGATCTTCCTTTGCTGCCCTGGGAGGCCGTCCTAGGCGCGGAAGTCATGGTACCCACTCTGGATGGCCCTGTCTCGATGCGCATCCCGCCAGGGTGCCAAGCAGGCCAGCGCCTGCGCTTACGAGGCAAGGGGCTTCCCCGTCGCGACGGCACGCGCGGCGATCAGTACGTCCGCTTCGTCCTGGTAACCCCGAAGTCCATTGGCCCCCGCGAGCGTGAGTTGTACAAGGATCTCGCCAAGTTGTCCACGGAAGATCCGCGCAGCGAGCTCAGCAAGGCCAAGGCGGCTGGCCGCTGATGGACGCGTTGCTGACGTTCTTCGTCACCGCGTTCGTGTCTCTCTTCGTCACGCTGGACGCGGTGGGCAACGTCCCTATCTTCCTGTCCATCACGCCGCACAGCTCCGAGGCCGAGCGAGCGGCGATGGTCAGCCGCGCCGTCCTGGTCGTCTTCGCAGTGCTGGTGCTCTTCGCCGCGTTCGGGAACCTCATTTTCAAGTTCTTCGGCGTCACCATCGAGGCGTTTCGCATCGTGGCAGGGCTCCTCCTGCTGAAGATCGCCTTCGACATGATGGAGGCTAGGCCGGCGCGGGTCCGCCACACGCCTGAAGAAGACGCCGAAGGGGCCCAGCGCGAGGATATCGCCATCATCCCGCTGGCCATCCCCTTGTTGAGCGGCCCCGGCACTATCTCCAGCGTAATCGCCCTCACCGGCCAGGTGGCCAAATCCCCGAAAGTCCTGCCGGCATTCGCGCTGTTGATGCTGGCCATTGCCCTCAACGTCGTGATCGCCTTCGTCGTGCTTCGCAGCGCGACCGCAGTCACCCGCCTGTTGAAAGAGACCGGGATGCGTATCTTCACCCGCGTCATGGGCTTGATCCTGGCGGCGATCGCCGTACAGTTCGTCCTCACCGGCATCAAGGAAGCCTTCCATCTGTCGGCTTGATATGTCGCCATCTTGCGACTAGGATAGGCCGCCATGGCGATCGGTCCGCCCACCGGCATGCGCGACTGGCTGCCCCAGGATGCGCTCCTCCGCCAGCAGTTGATGGAAACCATCAGCTCGACCTACCGGCTCTACGGTTACCTTCCGATCGACACCCCGGTCATGGAAGACCTCGCGGTCCTGCTAGGCAAGGGGGGCGGAGAGAATGAGAAGCTGCTGTTCAAAATCCTGAAGCGGGGCGAGAAGCTGGCCCAGGCGAAAGACCACGAACTGGCAGACTACGGCCTTCGCTACGATCTCACGGTGCCTCTCGCCCGTTTTGTTGCGACTCACCAAGGAAAAATCCCCAAGGTATTCCGGCGCTACCACATCGGGCCGGTCTGGCGCGCCGATCGCCCGCAAAAAGGGCGATTCCGCGAGTTCTACCAATGCGACATCGATGTGGTGGGCGGGGCCTCTTCCGCTTATGAGGTCGAAATCATTACGGCCACGGAACGGGTGCTCAAAGAGCTTAAACTCGGGCAATACTGGTTCCGCATTAATGATAAACGTCTCTTGAGGGACCTTCTTCTGGGGTTTGACGTACCCGCCGAAAAAATATATCCCGTTTGCGTCTTGCTTGATAAATTCGACAAAATTTCTCCGATAGAATTCGATTTCGAGCTAAGCAATATACTTGGAAAAGGTTCGGATGTTTGGCACAAAGTCAGGGATTTGGCGATTCGTTCATCTTGGGGCGGCGTAGATCATAATATCCTTCTCAGCGAGACCACGGCGTACTATGAAGACCAGTTCAAAAAAATCACCAATCAGTCAATCCTTTCAAGGATAAATAAAGTACGCGCGGGCTTGGACCAGATCATAAACTCTCTCCGCGGGATTAACGCGGAGTCGCGAATTATTTTCCATCCACTCGTTGTCAGGGGGCTGGATTACTACACTGGTACTGTGTACGAAGCAGTGATGCACAGAGATAGCAAGGCTTCTATCCTTGGCGGTGGCCGCTATGACGACCTGATCGGCCAGTTTGCCGGGAGGAAAATACCGGCCGTCGGTTGCTCGATCGGTTTTGAGCGGATTCTTGCTATCCTGCAAGAACGCACGGCAGGGCAAGCCGTAGCTGCATCGCCTAGGGCCCTGCTTATCTGCGACGAAGGAGATATAGGCCTCCTCCAGCGACAGGCTGAACAACTACGAAACGAAGGGCTCTGCGTCGAAACCTACCTCGATTACGACGATGTCGGCAAGCAGTTCAAGTACGCGGAAGCGGCTGGGATAACCTGGGCCA
>VBOD01000081.1 GCA_005877615.1 Nitrospirota bacterium
GCAAGGTTGATGATGACCATCGGAATGAAGAATGGGGAGACGCGGTCAGGGCCCTTCTCCAGCAGCACCTTGTGAAAGGCTTCGATGGCGGGCAGCCCGCCGATGCCGGACCCGATGTAGACCCCGACCCGATCGGCGTTCTCCGGAGTGACTTTGAACCCGGCATCATCCACCGCCATCTGGCTCGCGGCGACGGCGTAATGGATGAAGGTGTCCATTTTCTTGATCTCTTTCTTCTCGATGTAGTCGGCAGGGTCGAAATCCGTGACCTCGCCCGCGATCTGACAGGCGTGCCCCGACGGATCGAACTTGGTGATCCGCCGGATCCCCGACTTGCCAGCGCACAGGGCATTCCAGGTCTTCTCCACGCCCGAGCCGAGCGGCGTGATCAGACCCAGGCCCGTGACGACGACCCGTCTTTTGCGGATTTCCTTGCCCATCAGGCGCGTGCCGACCGTCCAGAGGATTAAATATTCTCTTTGATGAAGTCCACGGCGTCCTGCACGGTCAGGATCTTCTCGGCCTTCTCATCCGGAATCTCGATTTCAAAAGCTTCTTCAAAGGCCATCACCAGTTCGACCGTATCCAAGGAGTCCGCGCCGAGATCCTCCACGAACTTGGCGTCTGGGACCACATCGTCCTCCTCGACCCCCAACTGCTCGGCGATGATCTTCTTCACCCGCTCTTCTATGGCTGCCATAGATTTCGCCACCTCCCTACCCTCCCCTCAACAAGCAACTCACTGCGCGAGGCCGCTCAACGCCTCACACCATGATCATTCCGCCGTTCACGTGCAGCACGTGCCCCGTGATGTACGCCGCCGCCGGGGAGACCAGAAACCGCACGGCCTCGGCCACATCGTTGGCCGTTCCGAGCCGGCCCAGCGGGATCTGCTTGAGCAGCGCTTCACGGACCTCCCCGCTCAGCTTGTCGGTCATGGCCGTCTCGATGAATCCCGGCGCCACCGCGTTCACGGTAATCCCCCGGCTCGCGTACTCGCGGGCCACAGTCTTCGTCAGCCCGATCACCGCCGCCTTCGAGGCCGCGTAATTGGCCTGCCCTGCGTTGCCCATGACGCCCACCACCGAGGCGATGTTCACCATGGCGCCGCTCCGCTGCTTGGTCATGGCAGGCAGGACGGCCTTGGTGCAATGGAACGTGCCCTTCAGGTTGACGTCCAGCACCGCGTTCCAGTCTTCTTCCTTCATGCGGAGCAGCAGGCTGTCCCGCGTGATGCCCGCATTGTTCACCAGGATGTCGATGCGCCCGAGTTCGGTGAGCACCCGGTCGGCCATCGCGGCGACGTCGGCCCATTCCGCCACGTTCGCCTTGATGACCAGCGCGCGGCGTCCCTGCGACAACACCGCCCGCGCCGTCTCTTCGGCGCGGGTCACCTCAAGGTCCACCACCGCCACATCCGCCCCGTCCCGCGCCAAGCCTTCGGCGATGGCGCGCCCGATCCCCTGGGCGGCCCCCGTCACGATCGCGACTTTCCCGGCCAGCATCACGGCCGTGCGGCGGCCAGCGCCTCGACCGTCGCGGCCAGGCTCGGCCGGTCATGCACGTTCAGCAGCCGGAGTTCGGGCGCGATCCGCTTGGCCAGCCCGGTGAGAACCTTCCCGGGCCCGACTTCCACAAGCGTGTGGACCCCCATCTTGACCAGCGTCTGCACCGACTCCTCCCACAACACGGACGAGGCGAGTTGCCGCACCAACGACGTGCGCACGTCCGCGGCACTGGAGATCGGCTTGGCCTCAACGTTATTGATCAGCGGCACAGTCAGGTTCTGCATCGGTACCCGGTCCACATCCATGGCCAATCGTGCAGCCGCCGCCTGCATCAGCGACGTGTGCACCGGCACACTGACCGGCAAGGGGATGACCTTGCGGCACCCCTTGGCCTTGGCCAAGCGCGCCGCCTCTTCAACCGCCGCCTTCTCCCCCGCGATCACGATCTGGCCTGGCGCGTTGAAATTCGCCGGAGCTACCACGCCCAACGCTGAGGCCGCACGACAGACTTCCGTGACGACGGAGCGCTCCAGGCCCAGGAGGGCGCACACCAAGCCTCGTCCGGCTTCTACCGCTGCCTGCATGTAGCGCCCACGCTGGCGGACTAGGGCCACAGCATCCGGAAACGCCAGCCCCTTGGCGGCTACCACCGCCGTGTACTCCCCCAAGCTGTGCCCTGCCACCGCGCTCGGCCGAAGACCCGCGCGCTCCAACAACCGGAGCGCAACGACACTGACCGTCAACAACGCCGGTTGCGTGTACTCCGTGAGGTTGAGCTGTTCCACCGGTCCCTGCAAGCACAGGGCAGCCACGTCATACCCCAGCACCTGACCGGCCTGCTCGAACAGCACCCGCGCCTCCGGTTCGGAGTCATAGAACTCCTGGCCCATCCCCACGGCCTGTGAGCCCTGGCCGGGAAAGACGAAGGCCATGCCCGGAGTCATGGCGCTATCATATGAGGGAATTGCGCCCATGTTGTCAACTGAAAACTCCCCTGTTCGCCGCCTCCGGACAGCAGCTAACTCCTCAATCTACAACAAATTCGCCGCCATCGACGCAGATCACGTTGCCGGTGACCCACTGCGCCTTTGGGTGGGCCAGCAGCCCAATCGCCGCGGCCACGTCCCGGGGCGTCGTCAACCGGCCGGATGGGTTCTTGGCCTGCGCCATCTCGATCATGCGGTCGGAGCCAGGGATCTTCCGTAAGGCCGGAGTGTCGGTCACCCCCGCCATGATGGCGTTGACCGTGATCCCGTGCGGGCCCAATTCCAGCGTCAACTGACGGACATGCGACTCTAGGGCCGCCTTGGCGGCGGAGACCGCGCCGTAGGTCTTCCACACGCGAGCGCCGCCGGCGCTGGTCATGGCGAAGATCCGTCCGCCCCGGCCCATCAGGTTGCGCCGCACGAGGTCCTGGGTCCAATACACGAGGCTGTTCGCCATGACGTCCAGCGTCATGTCCATCTGGGCCTTGGTCAGCGCGTCCGCTTCGACCTCCGTGATGAAAGGCTTCAACGTGCCAAAGGCCAGGGAATGCAGCAGGACCCGAATAGGAGACTCTGCGCCCGATCGTCCGATCCGTGCTTGCACGGAGTCCAAGACCTCGCGGCGTTTCTCTGGATCAGCCGCGTTCACGTTGAAGAACAGAGACTCCCGCCCCTTGTTTTTGATCTCGCCGACGATCCGATCGACATTCGACTGCGTGGACTTCCGATCCAGGTGCACGCCCACGATATGCATCCCGAGACCGGCGAGCTCCAGCGAAACGGCCTCGCCAAACCCGCTGGACGCCCCTAGGATGACGGCCCAGGCTCCTTCTAGCGGCTGCGCACCAACCACCTGCTCGCCTCCTACCACTTCACCACGGCCGATGCCCACGTCAGGCCCGACCCGAACGCCACCATGAGAATCCGACTACCGGGCGAGATCCGCCCGCTCCGCACAGCTTCATCCAAGGCCAGCGGGATCGACGCTGCCGAGGTGTTCCCGTAGCGGTCTATGTTCAGGAAGAGCCGGTTCTCGGGCAACCCGAGGCGCTCCATGACGGCCTGAATGATACGCACGTTCGCCTGATGGGGAATGAACAGGTCCACATCCGCGACGGCCAGCTTGTTGGCTTCCAGGGCCTCGCGGGCCGTCGCCTCCAAGGTCTTGACGGCCACCTTGAAGGTCTCGCTCCCCTTCATTTTCACGTACTGGTGCCGGCCTGCGAGCATCGCATCCGACGCCGGCATGCGGGAGCCGCCGCCCGGCACACACACCAAGTCCCAGAGGTCGCCGTCCGAGTGCAGGTGGGTGGAGAGGATGCCCCGATCGTCATCGGACGGGTCCAGCAAGGCCGCGCCGGCCCCGTCGCCGAACAGGATGCAGGTGCTCCGATCCGTCCAGTCGAGCACGCTGGACATCACCTCTGTGCCGACCAGCAACACCCGCCGGCATGTCCCGGAGCGCACGTAGAGGTCGGCCACCGAGAGGCCGTACAGGAATCCGGAGCAGGCGGCGGCCAGATCAAACGCGATCGCCCGGGAGGCCTTTAGGTTCCGCTGGATGAGGCAGGCCGTCGACGGCAGGGGCATGTCAGGGGTACAGGTGGCGACCAGGATGAGGTCGAGGTCGGCTGGGTCCCACCCGCTCGCCGCCAGCGCCGCGCGAGCGGCGTCGGTGCCCAGATCGGAACTGGCCACGCCGTCGTCCACGACCCGGCGCTCGCGAATCCCGGTCCGCCCGACGATCCACTCGCCGGAGGTGGCGACCATGCGTTCGAGATCGCTGTTGCGCAGGATCCGCCGTGGGACGGCGGACCCGGTGGCCACGATGCGGGCCCTCATCGAGCGGGGTCCTTGCTCTTGCCTTCGAAGAGGGCCACGCTCTCCTCGATATCGCGCTGGATGTGTTCGTTCACGCGTCCCTCGAAGAACTCCTTGGCCACGCGGATCGCGTTTTTGATGGCCCGGCCCGAAGACCGGCCATGACAGATGATGCAGATGCCGTTGACACCCAGGAGGGGCGCGCCGCCGACCTCGGCGTAATCCATCCGCCGCTTGAACCGACTGAACGCGCGCTTGAGCAGCGCGTAGCCCATCCGGCTTAGCAGGGCGCCGGCGGCGATCTCCTTGAAGAGCATTTTTTTCAGGGCCTCGGCCACGCCTTCGGTGATCTTGAGGGCCACGTTCCCGATGAAGCCGTCGCACACCACGATGTCCGCTGCGCCGGTGAAGACGTCACGCCCTTCGAGGTTCCCGACGAAGTTCAGCGGACTCTCCTTCAGTTGCTTGAACGTCTCCTTGGTGACCTCGTTCCCTTTGGTATCCTCCTCCCCGATACTGAGCAGACCGATTGTGGGATGCGCTTTGTTAAAGACGTGTTGGGCGTACTCGTGCCCCATGAGCGCGAACTGGGTCAGTTGGGACGGCGTGCAGTCCACCGTGGCACCCACATCCAAGAGGATCGTGTGGCCCATCAACGTGGGGAGCAGCGTCGCGATGGCCGGCCGCTCGACGCCCTTCAGGACACCCAGCAGGAAAAACGCGGTGACCACGGTGGCGCCCGTGTTCCCGGCGCTGATGATGGCGACCGCCTCGCCTTTCTTGACCAGCTCCGTGCCGACCCAGATCGAGGAGTCCCGCTTGCGGCGGACGACCTGCGAGGGCTGCTCGTGCATCTCGACCCGCTGGGAGGCGTGGTGCACCGTCAAGCCCGGCAGATCCCCGACGCCCTGCCGGCGCAGTTCCGCCTTGAGCAGCGTGTCATCGCCCACCAGGACGACCTCGACTCCGTATTCACGCACCGCCAACGCGGCGCCCTCGACCTCCGAGGCCGGGGCGTGATCGCCACCCATCGCATCCAATGCGATCTTCATATCGAGCACGGGCCTCGCGTCAAGCTTCTTCGACGGCGATGACTTCCTGGCCTTTGTAGGTCCCGCACGTCAGACAGGTGTAGTGCGGGAGTTTCGGTTGGTGGCACTGGGGGCAAACGGAGAGGCTTTGGGGACGGATCTTGACCTTTGCCGTCCGCCGCTTGTCGCGCCGCGCCTTCGAATGCTTGTGTTTGGGGTTCGGCATGAGACCCTTCCTTCATGTGCCCCGGACGACCAGGACGCTACTTCCCCTTCAGGTATTCACGCAGCGCCGCCCACCGGGGATCTGGAGGCGGGGCGCACGCACAGGTGCCGACATTGAGGTCCTGCCCGCACTGGGGACACAACCCCCGGCAGTCCGCGCGGCACTGCGGGCTGAAGGGGACTGCCAGGATCACTTCTTGCCGGACGAGATCGTCCAGGACGACCACGTCGCCCTGGTAGTGGTAATCCTCGGCCTCCTCTGGGGGCATTCGATATTCCCCTGGCGGCAAGAGGGGCCGCGCCGGCACGAACTGCGTTGCGACCGGGATGTCCAGCCGGACCAGAAACGGGCTCAGACACCGGACGCACTCGCACATGACCGACGCCTCGATGCGCCCCGTGGCGCTGATCACTTGGGCGGCCTTGACCAGGACCAGGTCCACCGCGATCGGCTGTGGGAAGCGCACGCCCGAGACGGCAAGATCGAGCTCGGCCGGATCCTCGCTGTAGGACAGAGACAACCCCTCTTCCGGAATCTCCGCAATCGGGATCTGGGTCATGGCGATGTCCCTTAACGTGTGCAGTGGGCTCTCCTCCGGTGCCCCGCGCCGCGCGACTACCGCTCTTCCGCAAAGCCCACGAGCGCGATCGTCCGCGCCCGCTTGATGGCGATCGTCAGCTCACGCTGATGCCCCAGGCAATTGCCCGACATCCGGCGCGGAATGATCCGGCCCCGTTCGGTCAGGAAGTTCCGGAGCAGGCCGACATCCTTATAATCAATGGCGATCTTGTCATGGCAGAACCGGCACACCCGCCGGCGTTGAAAACGTCCTCGTTCCACGATCCTCTTCCCTTCTCGTCCCTAGACCGACTCGTCCGACTCGGATGGAGGAGGGACCTCGTCGAGCGGTTCCCGCACGGGCAGCTCGGTGCCCTGGTCCATCCGCTTGGGGAGGAATCGGACGGTCTCCGCCACCACCTCGTGCTTCGTGACCTTCTGCCCGTCCTTCGTCTCGAACTTGCGCATCTGGAGCCGGCCTTCGACCAGGGCACCGTTCCCCTTGCTGAGGTACTGGCCGCAGGTCTCCGCCTGCTTGCCGAAGACGACGATGTCCACGAAGCAGACTTCTTCCTTCGTTTCGTCACCTTGCCGGTACCGGCGATTGATCGCCAGCCCGAAATTGGCCACCGGCGTCCCGCTGGGCGCATACCGGATCTCTGGGTCCCGGGTGAGGTTTCCCATGAGGATGACTTTATTGAACCCCGCCATGCTCCGGCTCTTTGGCGGGTTCGGTCGAGGCGGAACGTAGCTTGTTGTCCTCGATCTTCACGGTGAGATACTTGAGCGCGGCATCGTCCAACCGGAACAGACGTTCCACTTCGGCGACAACGGTCCCGTTCCCGCGATAGTTGAGTTGGACATAGATGCCCTTCTTCTCCTGCTTGATCTCATAGGCCAGCTTCCGCTTGCCCCAGTTGGACAGGTGCTCGACGGTCCCACCGGCCCTTTCCACCGTGGCTTTCACCTTGTCCAGCATCTTGGGGATGTCTTCATCGGCAAGCGAGGGGCGCAGGATGAAGAGAGACTCATAGAGCTGTGGCATACTGCAGAACCCTCCTCCCGGATCTAAAGCCCCGGAACTAGGTCCGGAGCAAGGGGGTGATCGACAACAAAAAAGCGGCTCACCCTAACACAGCGCCTCTCTAGAATCAAGGTTAAGCGCCGGATAACCAGGAGCCATTGCCTGCGGCCTCCACTCACACGTTGAACCGGAAGAACAGGACGTCGCCGTCTTTCACGACGTAGTCCCTCCCTTCCAGCCGAAACAGCCCTTTCTCCCTGACGCCGGCCTCGCTGCCGCACGCGATCAGGTCCTCGTAGTGATAGACTTCCGCCCGAATGAATCCCCGTTCCATGTCGGAATGGACCTTCCCGGCAGCCTGCGCGGCCTTCGTGCCCTGGCGGATCGTCCAGGCACGGGACTCGACCTCCCCAGCGGTAAAGAACGTGATGAGGTTTAAGAGCTCATAGGCCGTGCGGACCAGCCGGACCAGGCCTCCTTCGCCCATGCCAAGTTCCCGAAAGTAGTCCGCCCGCTCTGTGGGAGGCAAGGCCGCCACCTCCGCCTCAACGGCGCCACAGATCGCTACGGCCCGTGCCCCGCGGGCGCGCGCCAACTCTTCCACTCGCCGCACAGACGGACTCCCGTCCTGGCCTTCCCCGATGTTAACGGCGAACACAATGGGCTTGGCCGTCAGCAACTGGTACTCGCGCAGCCAGGTCTGCTCCATCGCAGAGCCCGTCTGGGCCCCAATCCATTCACCTTTGCTCAACCGCTCGATGAGCGCGTCCACGTACGCTTTCTCCTGTGCGGCCCCCGCCTCGCCGGCCCGCACCTTCTTGTCCAGTTTCTCCCGCCGCCGCTCCACCGTCTGCAGGTCCGCCAGCATCAACTCGGTTTCGATCAGCCCGATGTCGCGTTCAGGATCCATCGGGCCCGCCACATGGATCACGTCGGGATTCTCGAAGACGCGTACCACGTGCACCAGTGCGTCCGCTTCACGGACCTGACTCAGAAACTGATTGCCCAGCCCCTCGCCGAGGCTCGATCCCTGCACCAGCCCCGCGATGTCGCGAAACTCGATGGTCGTCGGTGTGGTTTTCCTGGACTTGAAGATCTGTGTCAGTTTCGCCAGCCGTTCATCCGGAATGACCGCCACGCCCACGTTGGGCTCGACGGTGGAGAACGGGTAGTTGGCGACCAGCGCCTTGCCGCCCACCAGGGCGTTGAAGACCGTCGATTTGCCCACGTTGGGCAAGCCGATTATGCCGCAATTGAGCGCCATCGTGTATTCGGAGAAAAGGAGAAGACGTTATTCGTTAATCGTTAAACGTTGAAGAATAAACATCTGGAGATTCAGCAGGTCCTCACGATTAACGTATAACGTTTAACGGTCTAACGATTCCCGTTTCACGTTGAATCGGTTCATGGCCGCCATCAAGCCTTCGCCGACCCAACACTCCACCGCCCGCACGGCCTGCAGGACCACCTGCTCCAGCACCGCCCGCTCGCGGGCGGACACAGGAGCCAGCACGTAGTCCGCCGGGTCCACGCCGTCCGGCGGACGTCCGATCCCGATCTTGACGCGGGCGAACCGGTCTGACTCCAGAGCGTCGATGATGGAGAGAACCCCCTGGTGGCCACCGTGGCCCCCACGGGCCTTGATGCGGATGCGACCGGGGTCGAGATCGAGATCGTCGTGGATGACGATCACCTCACTGAGGTCGATGCCGAGATCGCCGACCAGCGCGGCGACGACCGGCCCGCTGCGGTTCATGTAGCTCTGCGGCTTGGCTAGCGTGACCGCCTGCCCGGCCAAGCGTCCCTCGGCCCTCAGGACTTCGCCGTGCCGCCTGAACCGCATTCCGGCCTCGGCCGCCACGGCCGCCACGACCCAGAAGCCCACATTGTGACGGGTTTCGGCGTAGGCCGGACCAGGGTTGCCGAGACCGACAATCAGTCGCACCCGCTACTTCTTCTTCTCCCCCTTTGTGTCCTTTGCTTCCTTGCCTTCCTTCTTCTCCTCTTTCGCTTCGGCAGCAGGCGCCGCAGGGGCTTTCGCGCCAACCTTCTCGCCAGCTTTCGCGCCCGCCTTTTCGCCGGCTTTCTCGGCGACTTTCTCGCCAGCGGCCGCGGCTTCCTCGGTCACTTCTTCCTCTTTCGCCTTGCCGATCAGCTCGGGTTCCGCCGCCGTTTCGCCAGCCGGCGTCGTGGCAAGCAACGCCTCCAGCTTTGCTTCCGAGATCGGCGCGGCGACGCTGACCACCATCCTGTCGGGGTCGTCCAGGATCCGGACGTTGGGGGGAACAGACACCTCCTTGACATGGATCCCCTGATTGATCTTGAGTGGGGTCGGGTCCACCAGGATGTGCGCCGGGATCTCCCTCGGCAGACACTCAACGAGCAGCTCGCGCATGTTGTGCTGGAGAATGCCCCCTTCGGCCACACCCACCGGCGTCCCGTCAGTGACGGCTACCGGCACGCGGACGCGGATCGGCTTGTCCATCGCTATCTCGAAGAGGTCCGCGTGCAGGATCGCCCCGGTCACCGGATCCAATTGGTAGTCCCGCAGCATCGCGGTCCGTTGTATCTCTTTGCCGCCCTTCGCAATGCGCACATTGAGGAGAGTGTTGGAGCCGGACTCCGAATGAAGCACCTTGCGGATCTCGGCAGGATCGATCGTCAGGCTGATGCACTCACCCTGCCCATAGAGGACACCCGGAATCTTGCCTCGCTGCCGTAAGGTGCGTGCGACTCCCTTCCCGACCGCCTCGCGGGTCTCCACGTTCATGTCAACCTGCATCGCCTACCCTTTCTTGAACCCGGACGTGCCTACACAAACAGCGAGCTTACCGACTCTTCTTCGTGGATGCGCTTGATAGCCTCCGCGAGCAACGATGCGACGGAGAGCACCTTCAGCTTGGCACACCGGCGGTCTTTGCCGTTGAGCGGAATCGTGTTGGTGACCACCACTTCCTCCAATCTCGACGCGTTCAAGCGATCCAGGGCCTGCCCCGAGAGGACCGGATGCGTGCAGGCCGACCAGACGCGGCGCGCGCCGTGCTCGAGGCAGGCCTGCGCGCCCTGGGTGATCGTGCCGGCCGTGTCGATCATGTCGTCCAGCAGCAGGGCGTCGCGCCCGGCCACCTCGCCGATGATGTGCATGACCTGGGACTCGCTGGGGCCCTCCCGCCGCTTGTCGATGATCGCCAGGCTGGCCTGCAACCGCTTGGCGAAAGCCCGGGCGCGCTCGACGCCGCCCGCGTCCGGCGAAACGACGACGAGGCCCTGCTGTCCACGCTTCCCGACATACTCGAGCAACACCGGCGATGCATACAGATGGTCCACCGGGATGTTGAAGAACCCCTGGATCTGCCCCGCATGCAGGTCCATCGTCAGCACCCGATCGGCGCCCCCGGTGGTGATTAAGTCCGCCACCAGCTTGGCGGAGATCGGCACGCGGGGCTGGTCCTTCCGGTCCTGGCGGCCGTAGCCGTAGTACGGGATCACGGCGGTGATCCGGTAGGCCGAGGACCGCTTGAGGGCATCGAGCATGAGCAAGAGTTCCATCAAGTGCTTATTGACCGGATCGCAACACGACTGGCAGAGGAAGACATCCTTCCCGCGGACGTTCTCATTGATCTGCACCCGGATCTCGCCATCGCTGAACATGGAAACGAGCGCGTCGCCTTGCCCGATCCCCAGGCAATCGCAAATCTCTTTGACGAGCGCCGGGTTCGAGTTCCCGGCGAACATCTTCAACTCATGCACCCTGAGGCTCCCTTCGAGGTGAATGCCAGTGATTCGTCACGGAGGAGAACGCGCTACCCTAATCTATCGTTCTTCTGCTTGTCAACCGAGGTAGGCCGGCGCCGGATTCCACTGTGTCCGGGTCACCCAGACCTGCCAGCCCGAACGGCGATCAAGGCCTTCGGCCGCGATCCGAGCCAACCGCTCGTCGCCAAACACCCCGAAGACCGTCGCGCCGCTGCCGGCCAGCATGGCTGTCTGCGCTCCGCGCATGAGCAGCAGTTCCCGGATCTCGCACAGCACGGGATACTCCCGTTCCATCACGGGCGCGAAATCGTTCTCGATCAGCGGCAGCATGTCGTGCCACTTCACCAATTGCGGGCCTTCTCCGCCATGATCGACCGCGAGACGGGGCAGCCGACCGGGCATTCTGCCGACCTGTCCCGCCCGAACCGCTGCCAGGCGCTCGTAAGCCCAGGCGGTCGAGATCGCGATGCCGGGGTTCACCAACAGCAGCCACCGCTCCGCCTCCAATTGCAGCGGGGTGACGCGCTCCCCCCGCCCTTCGACCAGCGCGGTGGGCCTGTAAAAGAAGAACGGCACGTCGCTGCCGACTTCCTGCCCGAGTTGGGCCATCTCGGTCCGGGACCACCCGGTGTCCAGCAAGGCTGCCAGCGCCTGGATGGTCGCCGCCGCGTTGCTGCTCCCGCCACCAAGGCCGGCTGCCACCGGCAGCCGTTTACGCACATGAAGACGCAGCCCCTTGCGCCGCCGGACCCGCGCCAGGACGCGTTCTGCCGCACGATAGGCCAGGTTCGCCGAGTCGGTTGGCAGGTCGGCGCCCTCGCAGGTCAGCCGGATGCCCGATCGGCCGTTGAACTCCACGACCACGGTATCCGCGAGCTCGAAGGTGTGCATCACCGACCAGAGGTTGTGATACCCGTCGGGTCTTCGATCCAACACGCGGAGGATGAGGTTGACTTTCCCAGGCGCCGCCACTTCGATACTGCGGCTTGTCACCCTCTCCCTCCTCCGGAGCGGCGCTCGCCCCGTCCGCGGGCTTGATGTCGTACTTGTCCAGGCGATAGCGCAGAGAACGAGTGTTGAGCTTCAATAGGCGGGCGGCTTCCTTTTTGACCCCTCCGCTGCGCTCCAACGCCCGAACCAGCAGGCCCCGCTCAATGCCGTTGATCAGACATTCCAGGTCGAGCCCCTCCGGCGGAATATCTGTCGGAACTTTCGGCTCCCCGTTGGGTGTCGGTGCCCGGACCCATTCGGCAACATCGTTCACGGTAATTTCAGGGCCAGGCACGAGGGCGACAACCCGTTCCAGGACGTTCTCCAGCTCCCGTACGTTGCCCCGCCATTCATACTGCTGGAGCGCGCGCATGGCAGCCGGCACCGCGGTCAGCGCCGGTTTGTTGGCCCGCTGGCCGAAGACGGTGAGGAAATGCTGCACCAGCAGGGGAATATCGTCGGGATGGGACCGCAGGGAGGGGAGTGTGATCGGGATCACGTTCAAGCGGTAGTAGAGATCCTCCCGGAAAAGCCCTTGGGCGACCGCTTTGTCCAAGTCCTTGTTCGTGGCGGCGAGGATCCGCACGTCCACCTTGATCGTGTGCGTCCCGCCGATTCGTCGGAATTCCGGTTCCTGCAGCACCCGCAATAACTTGACCTGGATGCCCGGCGGCGCGTCTGCAATCTCGTCGAGGAACAGCGTGCCGCCGTCGGCCACTTCGAAGAGTCCCTCCTTATTGGACACCGCACCGGTGAAGGACCCCCGCATATGGCCGAACAACTCGCTCTCAAGCAGGGGTTCCGGCAGGGCGCCGCAGTTGACGGTGACGAAGGGGCGGTCCCGACGGGGACTGTTGTAGTGGATCGCGCGGGCGACCAGTTCTTTACCCGTCCCGCTTTCCCCACAGATCAGGACGGTGCTGGAGGTCTCCGCCACCCGGCGGATCAGGGCAAAGACCTTCTGCATGACCTCGCTGGTCCCGACGAGGTTCTCGAACGAGGCCTGCCCCTTTAACTCTCGCTTCAGCAAGAGGTTTTCGACGGTCAGCCGCTTGGCGTCCAACGCCTTCCTGACAGTAAGCACCACATGCTCGTTGTTGAAGGGCTTGGTCAGCACGTCGTAGGCGCCCAGCTTTACCGCTTCGATACCCACCTCCAGCGTCGCGTACGCCGTGAGCACGAGGAGCACGGTGTCCGGTGCGATGTCCTTCACGGCCTTGAGGATTTCCATTCCGCCCAGACGGCCTGGCATTTTCAAATCCGTGATGACGAGATCAAAGATGTCCGATCCGACCAACTGGAGGGCCTCCTGGCCATCAGCAGCCGTGACCACACTGTGACCAGTTCGTCCGAGGATGGTGCTCAGCACCTCGCGCATGCCTCGCTCATCGTCCACGACGAGGATCCTGGCCGGCACAGTCACCATCACCGTACCTCCTGCACGACGGTTCCGGTAATCGGGAGCGTCAATTTCACACACGTGCCCTTGCCCAGCACGCTCTCCACCTGCACGCTGCCCTTGTGCTCATCCATGATCCGGTGCACCAATGAGAGGCCGAGGCCAGTACCGCCTTCTTTCGTCGTAAAGAATGGGTAAAAGATCTTGTGGAGATGCTCCTCCGGTATGCCCGGACCCGTGTCCTCAAAGACGATTTCGACGGACTCGCCTTCCGCCTCGCCGACCGGTGCGGCCACCCGTCGGGTCGCCACCGTCAAGGTCCCTCCGTCGGCCATCGCCTGGCAGGCGTTCAAGCCGAGGTTCCAGCACACTTGGCGCATCTGGTCCGGATCCACCATTGTGGCGACACTGTCCGGCGACAAGTGCCGTACGAAGCGGATCTGCCCGCCGTATTCGGGCGTCTGCTCAAGCAGCTGGATCGTGTCTTGGACCAGCTCATTAATGTCACACTGTTTGAGGTTCAGCGGGCGCGGGCGCGCGTACTGCAGGAAGTCTGACACGATGCCGTTCAGCCGCTCAGTCTCGCGGAGCGCGAGGTCCAGCAACGGCCGGTTGACGTCGGTCGTGTACAGATCTTTCCGCATCACTTGAATGGCGCCGGAGAGCGCCGCCAGGGGGTTGCGGATCTCGTGGGCGAGGCCAGCCGACAGCTCACCGATCGTCGCGAGCCACTGTTTGCGCCGCACTACCTCCTCCATCTTCTTGAGAGGCGTGATGTCCTGAAACACGCCCACGATCCCGGCGTTCCGCCCCCGAGCCTGGAGGGGAGCCAGGCTCATCGCCAGGATGAGACGGGTTCCGTCCTTGCGGCGTCCCACTTCTTCCAGGCGATGCGACATGCCAGCCGGCGGGATCCTGCTCTGGCCGGTCGGAGCCGGCCAGGCGAAGACCTCCCACCAGGACCGCCCCCGGACCTCCATCTGGCTATACCCCATGATCTCCTCGGCACGCCGGTTGAATGACGTGAGGCGTCCTTCAGGATCGGTGGTAAACAGCCCGCTGTCGATGCTCTCCACGACAAACTGGTGAAACTCCTGCAAGCCGGTGAGGTCGCGATCCTTCTCCTCCAGGCGCTCGCCAGTGCTTCTCAGCTTCTCCGCCAGGGTGCCGCTCAGGTACCCGACCATGATGAACCCGAGAAGGTTTAGCGACAGGTTGTAGAAGATTTCGGGGACCTGGAGCTCCGTCCGCGGCAGCCATGCAAAGAGCGTGACCTGATAGGTGGAACGATAGTACTGCAGGTCCACGATGGCCCCATAGAAGATGCCGGCGATCGAAGCCGCCGCCAGTCCGCCCTTGCGGGACAACAGCGCACTGGCGGCCGTAATTGACAGGATGAAGAGCAGCGAGAAGGGGCTTTCCACGCCGCCGGTGATGGCCACCAGGACGGTTTCAAACACGATATCCAGGCCGATCTGTAGGTACGCGAATGTGACGAGCCACTCGATTCGATTGACGAG
>VBOD01000129.1 GCA_005877615.1 Nitrospirota bacterium
GTGCGGGTGAGATGGTTCTCCAGATTGATGCTCCCGAGATTGCACGACTCGTAGGGCAGCAGCGGCTGCTCGCCGCACGGGTTGGTGGCCTCGATCATCGCGTAGTGTGGCGTGGGATTCGTCCGGTTGGCCTGATCGATGAAGAAGAGCCCCGGCTCGCCGTTCCGCCAGGCGCACTCCGCAATTTTGTGCAGCACCTCGCGCGCGTTGAGCTGCCGGACGACCTTTCCGGATCGTGGGTTCACCAGGTCGTACATCTCGCCGTTCAGCGCCGCCTTCATGAACGCATCCGTGACCGCGACGCTGATGTTGAAGTTGGTGATCTCCTTGGTGTCGGTCTTGCAGGTGATGAACTCCAGAATGTCGGGATGGTCCACCCGCAGGATGCCCATATTGGCACCCCGCCGGGTGCCGCCTTGCTTGATGTGCTCGGTGGACTGGTTGTACACCTTCATGAACGACACCGGGCCGGACGCCACGCCCCCGGTGCTCCGTACCACGTCGTCTTTGGGCCGCAACCGGGAGAACGAAAACCCCGTGCCCCCGCCGGTCTGGTGGATGAGCGCCTGGTGTTTCAACGTATCGTAGATTCCGGTGATCGAGTCCTCGACCGGCAAGACGAAACAGGCGGCCAGCTGCTGCAGCGGCCGGCCGGCGTTCATGAGGGTCGGAGAATTCGGCAGAAAGTCCAGGCCGGCCGTCACGGCGTAAAACTCTTCCTCGGTCGCGCGCACTGCCTCTGGCGTTGCGCCGTAGAGGGCGTCCGCCTGCACCAGGTTGTGCGCGACACGGCGAAACATCCCTTCCGGTGTTTCGAACACCTTGCCGTTCTCGTCCTTCGCCAGGTACCGCTTCTTCAGAACACGCACCGCGTTCGGCGAGATGCGGAGGGTCACTTCTCCCTTCACTCCAGACTCAACCTTCGGCGTGCTCGCGTGTCCAGCAGCTTTCATGAGCGTTCCTCCTCCTGCACAACGACAATTGAACCGGGGCTACGGCCCCACACAACAAAAACGGACGGGCGCCATTGCCTGGCCCGTCCAGACGAACTAGCCCAGTATCGGCGCCGCCTCTGCGATCCGCCGACGACGATGGACGAACGGTGGCCGATATCGAGCGATCCACTGCCGCGCCTTCTCCCGTGCGCTGCGGGGACCGTCGGTCTGATACCACTCGAAATACCGGACGCCCGGCACATCGTTGACCTGCAGATGGCCAATCAGTCGGTCGCGCAGATGGCGGGACCCTACGCTACCGATAAACAGGATATTCTGGTTCTGATCGCGTAAGACGTAGACCCCGTTGACAGGAGGGACATCGGACAGGTTGCCGGAGTTCCATCCCTTCGGCTGCTCAATCCTGGTGATCATATCTTCCGACTGTAGCCGCCTAGAGCTTGTGTGAATGGAAACCAGCCCACACGATCTTGCTGCCACGCCGTTTTCAGCGACGGGCTGTCTATTACCATGTGGTTGGACACCAGTCAAGCAAAAAATACAATATCTGGGCAATAGTAAAATTTTCATGTCTATATGTTGTGGAAATGTCTGTGTTCAGGGTTGCGAGAATGTTGTGGATCGAGAGGGGAACAAGTCAGAATCCGGCGCAGTTGGGGGCTGACGTCAGTTCTGTAAGTAATTAATTTTTGAAAGAAAAATGCTTAGCCCAAAAAGAAACACCCGGAAGGCTATTTTGTTTTCTTCACATACGTCTTGTAATGGGTGGTATTCCCGCTGACCTCTTCTTCCAGACCCAGGTATTCATGCCCCGTGGTTTCGCACCAGGCCGGCATGTCTTTCTTGATCCCTTCATCATCTGAGACCACTTGCAGAACCTGGCCGACCGCCAGCTCCTTGATCTTCTTGGAGGTCTTGATGATCGGCATCGGGCAGAAGAGCCCGAGGGTGTCGAGGTGGACATCACACTGAATCGCCATAGGATTACGTTCGCCCATAAGATTACGTTCGCAGGGACGCGTCGCGCGATCTAGATGAAGAGGTTAACTTGCGCGTCCTTCGCTTCGGCAAGATAGGTCGAGACTCCGGCAAACTGATCGATCCCGTTAATCAGGGTGTCCTTGGTGATGCCCATGAGCCCAAGCGTCGTCGTGCACGCGATGAACTGCACGCCAAGGTCCTTGGCCATGTCCATCAGTTCAGGGACGCCCGGCATGCGGTTACGCCGCATCACCAGTTTCATCATACGGGTCCCCAAACCCCAGAAGTGGAAACGTGACAAGGGCAACGTGTCCGCACCCCCTCTATTGAGGAATCCAAACGCACGTCGCAGCCAATCCGCGGCCTTACTGGACACCCCGGGCTTCCGGATGGCATTCAGCCCCCAGAAGGTGAAAAACATCGTGACCTGCATTCCCATCGACGCCGCGCCGGTTGCGATGATGAACGCAGACATGACCCGATCCATATTGCCGCTCAAGACGACGATCGTGACCCGATCGGGCTTGCGCGCTTGCAATTCCGCTAAGGCCACTTGAGGATCAAGCTTTGCTGTGGTCGACATATCACCAGCTCTTAAAACGCCTCGGGGAGGCAGGAGTTACAAAACCTCCACATCCTCCCCGATTCCCCTCTAGCATCGCGTGGAGATACTATAATATGCGCTTCTCGGGCTTGTCAAGGCAGACCGGTACGTCCCTGGCAACCCTGTTGATATCCATAATCTATTGATTGAATTGGGCAAATTGGCAGGCCTGGTATTCGCTACCCAATTCGTAGCTTCCTTCCCCTCGTTGCGGACGTGTGATAGAGTAGCAACACTTTTTACCTCCATGCACCCGTATCGCCTCCTTACATCCCTGCTCCTGACGGTCTTATCCCTCCTCGTCGTCTGCAGAGGGACAGTTGAAGCTGCCGAGCAGCGGGTGTTTATCTCCATCCCCGCCCTGGGAGTGGTTGACCAAGGCGGCAAGCTGGTGGGGACCACCCACTACCTGGCCGTGCAAATCGACCGGCTGCCCGACCTCTCCGGACCCCGGGTGCAGTTCAACGAAGGCTCGCGCGCCTTAGGACCATTTAAAGGCTCGGCATTGAGTCCAGACTGGAAAGACGCCGCGCGGAGGGCGGTCGATGCCGCTGCGCGCGCGCTAGGCGAGGATCCCCGGAGTTTGCTCGTCACCATCAAGGACGTCAGCAACGCGTATATGACCGACGGTCCCAGCACCAGCGCCGCATTGGCGGTCGGGATCGTCGCCGCCTTGCGCGGCGACGCGTTGCCTGCGAACGTCGCCATGACCGGCAAGGTCGAGCCCGATGGACGCATCTCAGATGTGGGGAACATCCCGGAAAAACTCCAGGGGGCAGCCAGAAGCGGCCTTTCAGTTGTCCTGATCCCCAAAGGTCAGCTCCGGACCAAAGACTGGGACGTGCGTCCGCTGGCGGAAAGTCTCCGGTTGACCGTTTGGGAAGTCGGGACCCTGCGCGAAGCTTACGAAAAGATCACCGGACGGAGCTTCTAATCGTCAACGTAGAGGTCGTCGACTTCCTTCGCGACGATCTCCTTCAGGCCGGGCTGTCCTTTGCGAAACAGCGCATAGCCCTCCTGCCGGATGCGTTCCGCCTTCTCGGCGATCACCCGCGCGGGCATGCGGTAGTGCTGCAACACTAAGCTGAAGATTTCAATCGAGGTTTCAAACTCCTCCGGCACGACCTGGTCGGCGCCCGTCGCGCGCAAGTCTTCGATCTCGCGCAAATAGCGGGTTCGCGCGATGATGTGGATGGCCGGACTGAGTTGGCGCGCCACCGTGACCGCTCGACGGGTGGCAATCGGGTCGGAGATCGCCAGCACCAAGGCGCGCGCGTCCTGGATACCAAGTCGGCGCAGCACCTGTGGATGCGTTATATCCCCGAACACGATCGGGATCCCCTTCTTTTGTTCTTGGCGGACGGTCTCTCCGTCCACATCAACCACCACGAACGGAATTTCAATCTCCCGTAGGACCTGCACCAGGTTTCGCCCGTTTACTCCGTAGCCCGCGACGATGGTATGGTCCCGAAGGTGGCGGGACGGGATTTCGTGGGGGTCAGTCTGGCGTTCCGGTAACCAGCGTCGCAGCCGCTGGAGCGCTTCCGCGCGCCTCGCCAGTCGCGGGGAAGCTTGCAGCAGGAACGGCGTGAGGAGCAGTGTCAGGACCGACACGGTCAGAAACACCTGGAACGACTCGCCGGGCAGAAGCCCGAGGCTCCTACCGACCTTGGCGAGGATGAAGGAAAATTCTCCGATCTGAGCCAGGGCGATGCTGGTGAGCACCGCGGCCCGCCAGGAGTAGCCAGTGACCACCGCCGCTCCCACGGTCGTCACCATCTTCCCGCTCACGAGCGCAACGACCAGACCCATCACCAGAACGGGATGGGCCAGCAGGACCCGCAAATCGAGCAGCATCCCGATTGAGATGAAGAACAGGCTGTTGAAGCTGTCCCGGAAGGGCAAAATTTCCGCCATCGCCTGGTGGCTGTATTCCGATTCGGAGATGATCAGCCCCGCAATGAACGCGCCGAGCGCGAGAGACAGGCCCGCCAGCGAGCTGAGCCAGGCGATACCCAGGCACACCAAGATGATGGTGATCACGAACAACTCACGACTCCGGCTGCGGACGACTTCCACCAGCAGGCGAGGGACTAGGTACCACGCTGCCACGAGAATCAACAGTACCGCTAGGATTGCCTTGGCGACCGACCACACAACCGTCAGAAGTCCTGCCTCCCCAAGCCCCCCCAACACCGGCGTCACGACCATCATCGGCACCACCGCCAGGTCCTGCACGATCAAGATTCCGATGATCAGCCGGCCATGCGGGGAGTTGGTTTCGCCGCGCTCCGTCACCATCTTGAGCACGACCGCCGTGCTGCTCATCGCCGCCAGGAAGCCCCAGAACACGCCCTGGTTGAGCGGCAGGCCGAAGGCGATGGCCGCCAGCGCAGACAGAACGATCGCGGAGCCGATCTGGAGGAGCCCAGCGCCGGCGACCGTGCGGAGCGACCGGAGTTGGCCCAGGGAAAACTCGACCCCAATGGTGAACAGCAACAGCACGACGCCCACCTCGGCAAAGACTTCCACGCGGGCCACGTCATCCACAACGTCCAGTCCGTACGGGCCCAGCAGCGCGCCTGCGACGAGGAAGCCGACGACGGCGGGGAGCCGGAGCCTGTTGAATCCATACACGACCACGATCGAAGCGCCGAAGAGCACGACCAAGTCGCGGAGGAAATCTAGTTCAGCCATGAAGGGCGCCCTTGAAAGAGATGGTGACTCCTACATACACGGACAGCTGCGAACGAGCAAGGAAGATTATGAGCGGATGACGGAGAGGCAGGGGAAACAGGCAGGCGCTCAGAGGCGCATCACACGCGTGCCTAGTGGGCGGTCAGCCCGCCATCGATCGTGGAAATAGGATTGCGCTTCACGGCCCCTCCGCATGCCGACCGGCCTCACCGGCTTCCGCCTCCGCCTCCGCCGGTCTGACGGAAGGAGCTAGGCCGGGCTGTACCATGCGCGCCACCGTGAGGAAGCCGCTGTGCGCCACCATGCGCAAGTCCGGCCGCACGCTGCGTCCCTCGATGTTCCAGGTCCGCAGCAGGGTCTCGAACGTCTGGATCATCGCAAAGACCTGCGCCCGGTGCAGCGCCTCCACGGTCTGCATCACCTGGGGAATCGTCGGGACGTAGCTCAAGTAGACCCCGCCCGACCGCAATGCCGTCACGGCGTGAGGGACCACCTGCCAGGGCTCGGGGAGATCCAGGACCACCCGATCCAGATCCGTTTCCTCGATGCCTTCATATGCGTTGCGTTGCCGGAGCGTGAGATTGTGGACGGGACCGAGATACCGTTCGATGTTCTTCATCGCGGTCCGGGCAAAATCCTCGCGAGACTCGTAACTGATGACATGCCCGCGGTCCCCGACGGCCCGGAGCAGCGCCATAGTCAGCGCGCCCGACCCCGTCCCAGCCTCGAAGACCCGTGCGCCGGGATAGACATCGGCCCACTGGAGGATCACCCCGAGGTCCTTGGGATAGAGGACCTGGGCGCCGCGGGGCATCTTCAGCACGTACTCCGAGAGGGTGGGGCGGAGGGCCAGCATGCGGCGCCCGCGGGACAAGGTGACGAGGGTGCCGTCGGGCTTGCCGATCAGATCGTCGTGGGCGAGTGTCTCTCCGCTCAACTGGAAGGTATCGCCCGCCTTCAGCGTGAACGCGTACTGCCGGCCTTTCCGGTCCACCAAATGGACGCGGTCGCCATCGGACAGGACAGTCATAGCGCCATCTTAGGGGGTGTCGGGAGAGGCGTCAAGCCGGCTTGATGGGACCGGCGGCATTCGCGCCGAGTTCCACCAGCCTGCGACGCACGAGCGACTGGCAATGCGGGCACCGGAAGCGGATGGTGTTCTCGTCCACCCACTCGATGGACTCGTCCTTGATCCACATCAGCTTAT
>VBOD01000130.1 GCA_005877615.1 Nitrospirota bacterium
TTCCTTTCCCGACGACGCGTCGAATGTTGCCGGCTATCTCCTGCGCGGCATCGTGGGCTACAGTGCGGCGCCGACCCTCCTGGAGAGCTCGGCCTACGTCGCGTACTGGATCGTGGTTGGCTTGGTCTATCTTGGAATCCGGTCGGGGAAAATCACCGCCGTCTCGGAGCCCCTGCGCCGGGCATGGCGCGCGCTTTTTGGGCGGAAGACCCAACCGCAAGCCGATCTCGAGTGAACTGGGACTCTGTTTCGCCGCCGTGAGACGCGGGTACTGGTTACGGGTTGATTTTGATGACCTTCGTCGGGCAGGCGGTCTCGCACGCCATGCAGTCGATGCAGTCCGACTCCCGGATCATGTCGGACTTGTCGCATCGATACTTGTCCCACTCCTCGCCGCCTTTCTCAATGATCTTGTCGTTCCCCGTGCCTTTCTTGCCAGGGGCGAGAAGCCACTCGAAGACGTCGACGGGGCAGACGTCCATGCAGACGCCGTCGGCGACGCAGCCGTCGAAGTCGACGGCCACGTGGAGGCCGTGGATCCCGAGTTTCGTTGGATACGGGTTCCCGTCGGCATCGGGCCGCGCGATGCCCTCGGCAAAGACCTTGTGGTCGAAGTGGGTCCCTGTTTCGGGGTATTCGTCCGGCTTGTTCATGAAGTCGGGATCGATCGGTTTCGCGGCGAAATCCACTTCACGCGACATCTGGTTGCCTCCGTAGGCATAGTCGCCCGGCCGTGAGACAACGACCGGGCGGAGGGTTGTTATACACCCCCCCTTTTTGACCTTTCCGGTTTAACTTCGATCGCGCGATGCACGCATCTCTTCGTCCTCATCGGCCTCATGTTTTCTCCGGTCTTCGAAACCTATTTCGGCGAACGCACCGTGCCCCGCTCGTGGCAAAGCGCCTCGGATCTCGGACGCGTGCGGTCCACGGCCGCCGCGGGAAGAGGCGGGGTCCGATTGTGACGCCGATTTACGCGAGTTCGACGTGGGCTCTGGAATCCGCACGTCAAGGCGCCGAGTTTGCGAGGGCGACGGCGCCGGAGGCGTACTACACTCGCTGGGGCAATCCGACCCTGCGCGAACTGGAAGAGGCTCTCGCCGACCTCGAGAGCGGCGTCCGTGCCCTCGTGACCGGATCGGGGATGGGCGCAATCGCGTCGGCAATCCTCGCATGCGTGGACTCCGGCGATCACGTGGTTGCGGGAGCGAGCCTCTATGCCGCGACGATGGAAATTTTCACACGTCTCCTGCCCCGGTTCGGTGTGTCGACGAGTTTCGTCGACCCTCGGAAGGCGGGGGCTTGGAAAGAGGCGATCCGGAGCGACACCCGGTTGGTCTACATCGAGACCCCGGCGAACCCGACGATGATGATCACCGACATCCGCGAGGCCGTCGACGCCGCGGAATCCGTCCGTGCCACGACCCTCGCGGACAACACGTTTGCATCGCCGATCAATCAACGTCCCATCGAGCTCGGGGTCGATGCGGTCCTCCACAGCGCGACGAAGTACCTGGGTGGACACAGCGATGTCGTGGCGGGCGCCGTCATCACGGCGAGCCCTCGCCTGTTCGACCGCATCTGGTTCACGTACAAGATGTTGGGACCTGCGCTCGGCCCGTTCGAGGGGTTCTTGGTTCGACGCGGGCTGAAGACGCTCCCGATCCGCATGCAAGCCCAAGGCGCGAGTGCCCAGGCGCTCGCCGAGTCGCTAGAAAATCACCGGGCCGTTGGCGCCGTCCACTATCCCGGCCTCAAATCGTTCCCGCAACACGCCCTCGCGCGCAGGCAGATGTCCGGCTTCGGCGCGATGCTGAGCTTCGAGCTGAAAGGAGGCCATCGCGCGGGCCGACGGTTCGTGGAGTCCGTGAAGGTGGCGACACTGGCCGTCAGCCTCGGGGGGACGGAAACTCTCGTGCAGCACCCCGCGTCCATGACCCACGGTCCCCTGACGGAGTCGGAGCGAGCGACGAGCGGGATTACCGAAGGGCTCGTGCGGGTGAGTGTGGGCCTCGAGGATACCGACGATCTGATCGAGGATTTCGACCAGGCGATCCGCAAGGCCGCGCGCTGACGCCCCGCGCAATCGATATCGCGTCCGGGTCGTCTCCGACGTCCGTCACGGGTTCACGCCGAGTTGGCTCGCGAGCGCGCGAAGCTCCTCCTCCTTCTTCCGGAGCTTTTCCTCGCGGTCCAACAGGTCCATCGCCTTCTTCTGGATGATTTTCACGCGGTTCTCGACATCTTTCTTCCACTCGTCCATCGCGGCGGTCGTCGGGCCTCCGGATTTCTCCGTGTCCGTGAGCCGGGCGCGAAGTCGGTCGACCTCGCCTTGTAGCTTCGCGATCTTGGCATCGAGCGCGGCTTGGTCTGCCTCCAGCGCGCGTTCCTTCCCTTCGAGGATCTCTCCCCTCGTGTCGAGAGACTTCTCCTGCCCTTCGATCGTCCCGACGCGAGCGCGGATTTTCTCCTCCTGATCCAAGACATCGAGCGCTTTCTTCTGGAGGAACCGGAGGTTCTTGTTGACCTCCGCCTGCATCTCGTCGGCTTGAGCGCGGATCTTGTCCGCATCCCGCTTGGTCGACTCCGCCTCCTCACGGGTCGTCTTCGCGGTCCGACGGTCCTCCTCGGCTGCGCCGCGCTGGTCGTCGATTTCTTTGCGGAGCTTTTCGAGACTTCGCATTCCGTCTCTGACCTCGGCATCTCGGGCGACGAGTGTCGCCTCGCGTGCGGTCAGGGACTTTTCGGAGGCCTTCGCGGCCTCGTCTCGCGCGCGGAGGTCATGCTCCTTCTTCGTGAGGTCTTCCATGAGGTTGTCCGCGCGCTGGAGTTCCGTCGCCAGAGCCTGCTCTTTCGTCGAGGCTTGCGCCATTTTCGCTTCGAGGGTCGCCGTCCGAGACTCCAAGTCCTTCTGGCGGGTCATCAGTTGATCCGACGACGCGACGATGCGCGCCGATTCTTGCTCCAGGGCGGTCTTCTTGGAGCGTAAGTCCGTCTGGAGGGCCCCGAGGTCTCTCTCCGATGCCGTCAGCTTCACCTGCCGCGCCTCGAGGTCTTTGAGGGCGGTGGCAATTTGCATGTCTTTCACGGCCAACTTCTGTGAGGCCTCTTGCAGCTGGGCGAGATGTCCCTGGGCGTCACGTTCGGCCTTCTCGGCCTCCGACCGACGACTCTCCAGGCGCGCGTGTTGCGCGGCGAGGTCGGCCGCCTGGCGTTTCGAGGCCCGCTCCGCTTCTTCCGCGACTAGAGCCCGCCGCTGGGACTCCGCGACGAGTCGCTCTGCCTGCTGGGCCTGCTGGGCGGCTGCATCCCGCGTCGCCTCGAGTTGCTTCAGCTCCTCGGTCCGGCGGGCGGACCACGTGGAGCGCTCCGATTCGAATGACTGGCGGCCCCGGAGGAGCTCGTCTTCCTTTGTCTTGAGCTCCGCGAGCCGGGCCTCCGATCGTCGCCAAGCAGCCTCCGCTTCCGCCGACTTGGCCGTCTGGCCCTTCACTTCGGCGTCTAGTTTCGATCGGTCCATCTCGAGCTGGGCGAACGCCGCCCGTTGGCTTCGGTCTCGGACCTCGAGTTCTTCGGTTTTCTTCGCCAGTTCGGTGGTGCGAGATTCCGATGTCGTGGTGAATTGCGCCTGTTGGGACCGCAAACTCGTCTGGAGCGACTCCCATTCCCGGCGCTTCTCCTTCGCCTCCGACTCGAACCGACGGACCGTCTCGTCGAGCTGGGTCCCTCGAGCGTCCAGCCCCTGCTCTCGCCGGATGAGCGCCATCGCCTGCGCAGACATCTCGGTCAAGTGAGCTTCTGCCTGGCGCTCTTTCGATTCGAGTTCTCGTCCGCGGGCCTCGAGCTCTTGTTCCTCGGCTCGAAGTTCCGCCTCTCTCGCCGTGAGCGACCGCTCCCGGACCGACATCTCCTTCGCTTTCGCGCCGAGGGTATCCTGGAGGGCGGACGAATCCCGCTCGATCCGCTCCCTCTCCGCGTGCAGTTCTGCCTCCTTCGCCGCGGCGGATTGCCGCATGCCCTCCGCTTCGCTGCGGACGCGCGCAGCTTCCGATTCGTAGCGGTCTTTGAGCTGCGCGAGTTCGAGTTGCTGGGATTCGAGTTGCTTCGCCGTCGCCTGGACGTCCGCGCGTTCCTGCTGAACGCGTTGGTCGTTCTCGCGGAACGTTTCCTCCATCGTCGCCATTCGGCTCTCCCGCTCCGCGAGCTCGCGGGCCTTCTCATCCAAGGTTCGGGCTTTCGTCTGGAGCTCCGTCTCCGTCTCCTGGAGTTGCAGGGTCTGCGCAGCTCGCTCCTTTGCGAAGTCGGCTTGTTTCGCAGTCAAATCCGATTCGATCTGTTTCAACGCCTCCGTATGTTTCGTGAGTTCAATTGCCTCGTGCGCCGCCTCTTCGCGGAGGGCCCGCTCCCGAGACTCGATTTCGAGGAACCGTTGTTCGGCCTCGTTCGCGACGCGTTCTGCGCTCGATTTCGCCTGGGCAGCCGTCTGCCCGGCGTCTTCGACCACCTTCTCCCGACGCTTGAGGTCCTCGTCGCTTCGGGCGACCCAGTCCACGTCAGTCCGGACTTTCTCTTCCTTCTCTTCCAGGTCGACCTCCCGCGCCTCGATCCGCATCATCCGATCCGCCCACGAGGCTCGCGCGGAGGCAGCCTCTTGCTCGAATGCGTCCCGCTGGTCCTTCAGCAGGGCCT
>VBOD01000082.1 GCA_005877615.1 Nitrospirota bacterium
TCTTTGGTCCCTGGCTTTCCCCCACAGAGAGGGCAGACAGCCAGCGGCCACCGAGACCAGCCCTCAGCCAGATGTTGTTTTAACTCCCAGAGGCGGCGATCATATTGCGGCCAGGGTTCCCCCCAAAACGTGTATGCAGACATTTCAAAGCCCTGGCCGAAGACTCGGTCTATATCCGCGAGAGTCAGCGAACGAAGATGGTAATTCCTATGGTAAATACAACCGCAATCATCACATTTGACCTGACTGAATTGAAGATTTTCATCATGCGGGGAAACGACCAGGAGGTATCGCCGAGCAATCCGCATGGCTTCTTTCACCGTATGAGAAAATACTGCTGCGGGAAGGTGCTCTAAAACATTCGAAAGGAGCACCAGATCGACTGATTGGTCACGTAATGGGATGGCCGCGGATTCGGCTAAGAGCCTTGCGCCCTGAAGGTGCAAGAGAGCCTCACGGCTCGAATCCAGACCAATGGTGCGAAATCGAGCTGTCAAGGGGTTCGTAATCGCACCGTTTCCACACCCGATATCAAGGATACTCCTGACATCACTTGGCGCGAGTGACTCAATGATACGAACGCATTCGTCCGTGTAGTGTGCCGGCTCTCTCCAGAGCTCAGCCTGGTCATAATATGGCGAGCCGTTACTCTCCACGGCTGTGTCTCCAGCTTACCGGATGCAGGACCATGCCTAAGTCTAGGGCGCAGTCGACCAACGGCTCGATTTGGAATCCGTAGAGTCGATCGTGGAGATCGTAGGGTGTCTGTCCCAGTTGGTCGAGTAAATCAAGAGACGGGAAGATAGCGACCGAGACGACGTACTGCCCAGGCCCAAGGAGTGGCCGGTCGAAAAGAACGTCTACGAATCCTTGCCCGTCTAGTTTGTCGAACTTCACACCATCCCGCGAGGAAATGGCTTGGCAGATTGTAACGCCATCGATGCGATAAAGAGCAGCGACAAAGACAGGGTCTACGACAGGAACCCGGGTTTTGTATCGCATCCGAATGGTCAACGGTTCTCCGACGCTAAATTGATGTTGTTCCTGACCGACATGGTTTAAACATTTCACTTCTGTGATGAGGATCTCACCACTCCCATAAATCAAGCCTTTCTCCCGCAGCGAGGAGGCGTCATGATGGGTGGCGGGCACCTTCGCTCTGAACCGCCTTTCCTCTTGTTCCCGAACAGAAGCCGCATATGCTCTGAGCACCTCCAACGGAGGACCATCCATCATTAATCGGCCATGATCAATCCATAACAGACGTGTGCATAAGCGCTGAAGCGCCAGAAGGTCATGAGAGGCCATGAGGACTGTTTTCCCACACTCCATAAACGACCGGATACGATTGAAGCATTTCCGGCTAAAATAAGCATCACCGACCCCCAGAACCTCATCGATGATGAGGACATCCGGATTAATGCATGTCGAGACCGAGAAGGCCAGACGCATGTACATTCCATAAGAATAGGTTTTCACTGGCTGATGGATGAAATCCTCCAACTCGGAAAACGCTACGATGTCGGTGTAGAGCCGGTCGATCTCTTCTTGGGTCAGTCCGAGATACACCCCGCTGACATGGATATTCTGCTGCCCAGTCAACTCCGGATGAAATCCAGTCCCGATCTCCAAGAGTGCCGAGACCTTCCCTTTGATCTCCACTTCCCCTTTGGTGGGACTGGAGTTCCCGGTGAGAATCCGCAGCAGGGTACTCTTCCCTGCTCCATTTCTGCCGATGATCCCTACTGTCGTTCCCTGAGGAATCTCAAAGCTCACATCGTCGAGGGCGCAAAATTCTTCATCGTGGCGTCCTTCTCCGAAACCGAGACTAAAAAAATCCAGTAGCCGCTTAGACCGACCACGATACAGCTTGTACACCTTCGAGACGCCTTTTACTGAAATCGCAGCCGTGTCCATTACACGTAGTCCGGTAAAACCCGCCGAAGGTGCATGAAGTAGCGATAGCCGGCCAACAGGACCAGAAGCGCCAATCCGCCAAAGATTACCAATCCCCTTACGTTTGGGAATTGGTTGTAGAGTAAGGCATTGCGATACCCTTCGATCAGGTAAGAAATAGGGTTCAGCTCGACTACAAGTTTGAGTCCTGCTGGCGCCATCTCCTGTGTATATGCGATTGGTGAGATAAACATCAGCAAGACCATCATGAGGACGACGACCTGCGAGGTATCACGGTAAATGATATTGACACAGGAGAGGAACCAAACCAGGCCAACGGTGAATAATGCCTGGAGGATCAGTAGGAAAGGCAATACTGCCAGGTTCGGGCCAAGCATCCCTCGAAGGCCAAGCAGCACCAGGAGCAGGAGGGTGCCGCAGAGCTGGCCGATGAGCCCCGCACACACTGCCGAGACAGGGAATAGTTCCATGGGAAAAACATGGCTCTTGATGAGGTTGCGTTGAGCGAGCACCGACGCGGTCCCGCGTGTCACCCCCTCAGAGAATCCAATCCATGGCAAGAGCCCGCAGGCAATCAAGAGACCATACTCCACTCCAGTCGAACTCTGGTCGGGTCGAACCTGCAAGATTCCCCCGAACAACAACAAATATGCGCCCAGCATCAAAAGAGGGGCCAGCAGCATCCACACCAAGCCGAGGCGAGATCCCGCGTAACGGAGCCTGAAATCCAGAAGAGTAAGGTTCCAAATCAGGCGACGGTGCCGGAAGAGCATGTGAAAGCAGCTCATGACCGCTCCTTCCGACAATAGTCGGCCACGATTCCGAGGATCGCTTCCGCGGCATGGCCGTCGCCGTAGGGCTGTCCCCGTTCTGGACGCACCTCTTCGAGAGCCACACGCGCCGCCGCCTCAACAGCGTCAGGGGCCGTCCCGGCCACTCGGTTCCACCTTCCCTCCAGGGTTTCCACCCACTCGGTCTCGTTCCGCAGGGTGACGCAGGGAATCCCCAACAGGAACGCTTCCTTCTGCACTCCGCCGGAGTCGGTCAAGATCAGCCGGGCGTGCCGCTCAAGGACGAGCATCTCATGATAGGAGACCGGCGCAATCAGGCGGACCGGCACGGAGACGTGCCTGACCCCCGACGCGTCCAGCACCGCCCGCGTGCGCGGGTGGAGCGGCACCACGATGGGCAGGCCGAGTCGCCCGAAGGCTGACAGGATGCCCGTGAGGGTCTCGGGACGATCGGTCGTTTCGGCACGATGGATAGTGGCCAAGCCGTACTGTCCCGGCTGCAGGCCCAGCTCGGCCAGCACGCCGGCGCGCCGGTCGGCCCGGGCAAGGTTGTACAGCAGCGAATCGTACATCACGTCCCCTACCCGGTGGACCCCGGCCACGATGCCCTCGCAACTCAGGTTCTTCACCGCGCGGTCGGTGGGGCAGAACAGCAGCGCGGAGAGGTGGTCGGTGACCACGCGATTGATCTCTTCCGGCATCGCGCGGTTGTAGCTGCGCAGTCCGGCCTCGACGTGAGCCACGGGGATCCGCAGCTTGCTGGCCGTCAGGCTCCCGGCCAGCGTGGAATTCGTGTCGCCATACACCAGTACGAGGTCTGGCCGCTCACGCTCCATCACCGGTTCGAGCCGCTCCAGCATCCGAGCGGTTTGCCGTCCGTGGGGGCCGGACCCCACACCCAAGTGGTGCGCCGACTCCGGAATGTTCAGTTCCTGAAAGAAGACCGCGGACATGTTGTCATCATAGTGCTGGCCGGTGTGGACCATCACTTCCTGGATCTGGTGGTCGCGGTGACGGCTTGCGTTGAAGGCCGGGAGGGCCCGCGAGAGCACCGCGGCCTTGATGAACTGAGGACGCGCGCCGACAACCGTCAGGAGCTTCATGCGCCCTCCGCCCCGACCAGCCCGGCGCGAGAGCGCCGGTAACCGGCCCCGCAGGCCTGGCAGGACACGCGCGTTCGCCCGCCCTTGACCGGGAGTTTCAATTTGATGCCACACCGGCACATCCATCCCTGCTGCCGACCCGGGTTGCCGGTGACCAGCGCAAAATCCGGAACATCACGGGTCACCACGGTACCCGCTCCCACAAACGCGAAACGCCCGATGGTGAGCCCACAGAGAATGGTTGCGTTCGCTCCAACAGTAGCCCCCTGCCGGACCAGCGTCGCACGGTACTCATGCTTCCGTGAGATATGACTGCGCGGATTGATCACGTTCGTGAACACGACCGACGGGCCGCAGAACACGCCGTCTTCCAGTGTCACGCCCTCGTAGATCGAGACGTTGTTCTGGATTTTGACGCCGGCGCCCACGACGGCGCCGTGGGCGATATAGACGTTCTGGCCGATGGAACACCGCGGGCCTACCGACGCCCCTTTCGCGATATGCGAGAAATGCCAGACGCGCGTTCCCTCTCCGATCGCGCCCGGATCGTCCACGCAGGCCGTCTCGTGAGCCCAGAAAGCCTCTCCCATAGTCATCCCTTCACCGTCACCGGCGCGCCGTCCAGTTCCAGCGACTTCTGCGCGGCGGCCAAGATCCGGACGACCCGGAGCCCGTGCGCGCCGTCGCTGAGCGGGGTGGCCCCGGTCCGCACGCAGTCCAGGAAATGCTGGCATTCGAGACGCAGCGGCTCCGTCGTGCCGAAGTGGGGGATCAGGATGTCCCCGAAGCGCACGTGCAGGTAGTCTTCGTACGACACGGCCTGGGGCCGGACGTCCACCCCTTTGTCATAGATCCGGATCTTGTCGTTGGGCTCCATATCGTCGAAGACCACCATCTTCCGACTGCCGACCAGGGTCGTCCGCCGAGTCTTGTGGGGGTCCAGCCAGCTCAAGTGGATATGCGCCATCTTCCGTTGCGGAAAGTGCAGCGTGACAAAGACCACATCCACGATCCCCGGCTGCAGATACGCCTCGCCCTTCGCCGTGACCACTTCCGGTTCGGCGTCGAACAGGTGCACCGCCACAGCCACATCATGCGGCCCGAAGCTCCAGAGCGCGTTTTCATCGTTTCGCACCCGGCCGAGGTTCAGGCGCTGGCTATAGAGGTAGAACGGCTCGCCGACGTCACCGGACGTCACCAGGTGTTTCATCTTGACGACCGCCGGGTGATACAGGAGGAGATGGCCTACCATGAGACACCGCCCGCTCTGCCGGGCGACACGGACCAACGCCTCGGCCTCGCCGGGCGCCAGCGTCATGGGCTTCTCGACCAGGACGTGCTTGCCGGCTTCGAGGGCCCGTCTCGCCTGGTCGTAGTGTTGAGCGGCGAAGGAGGCGATGACCACTCCCTCCACGGCAGGGTCCCGTACCACGTCCTCGTAGCGGGTCGTCACGCGGACGTCGGGATGGGCGGCCCGGACGTCGGCCAGCCGGGGCTCCTCCAGATCACACACCATGACCAACCGCGCGCCCTTGAGCTGGGCGAACATCCGCACGTGGTTCTTGCCCCATTCCCCCGCGCCCACGACCGCGACGCGGAGCGGTTCCGGCCCTGTCATCGTCATGGTAGTGCCCTCACTTGAAGTCCCGGCGCTGGAAGATCAGGCAGGCCAGGATCAGCAGGATCGTCGTATAGGCGATGCCGTAAGTCGCCGCGGAGACGAGGTAAGACGGCTCGATGGGCAACCCATGCACGGCCTGCCCCTTGACGTTGAAGTAATCGAGGTTCGGAAGCGAATAGTAGAGCACGTCCAGGATCACCTTGGTCAGGCTTTCGCCCAGTTTTGCACCGAGTGTCCGCAGATCATCGGTGAGATGGCCGATGACATAGATGGCCAACGTAAAGGTCGCGCTCAAGGTCGGCGTGGTGAACGTAGAGAACATCACCGCCACCGCCGTGATGACCAGGAGCTCCATGAAGATCAGACCGACTGCCTTCACCAACGCAAGGTCCACCCCTGCCTTGCTGACGAGAACGGTCAGAAAGAACCCTGCCGCCATGATGCCGACGTTCACCAGGAGCGTGAGCGCCAAGCCCGAGTACTTTCCGAGCAGAAACACGTAGCGGGGGACCGGTTTCGCGATGATCGTAAAGATCGTGCGCTTCTCGATCTCCTTGCTGACCAGGCCGATCCCGACGAAGATCGCGATGATGACGCCGAAGACATTGATGCTTGCCAGTCCGATGTCTTGAATGATCTTGGCCTGCTCGCCTATGGTGAGCGTGCTGAGGAGGATCGCACTGCTGATCAGGAGCAGGCCGAAGAACACCAGGTTGTAGAGGATCTTATCGCGCAGCGTCTCGCGAAACGTGTTCAGGGCGATCACAGTGATTCGGTTCATGCGTGCCTCACTCCCACCTCTTTCAGGAAAAGGTCTTCCAGCGAGCGCTTGTGCGGGACAAGCGACACCAGCCGCCCGGCGTGCCGACGGATCAGGTCGACGACCTGGTCCGTCTTGTGTTCATCGTCCAGCTTGATCAACACTTGATTGCCCCGCCGGACGACCGTCCCACCCAACTGCTCGACCTCCCGGGCGCCGGCCTCCGCCAGTCGTTCCACGAGGATCTCGACCGACGTCACGGTCGCGGCCCCCACCAACTCGTGCACAGCCCCCACGGCCCGAAGCTGTCCCTTCACCAGAATCCCGACCCGATCGCAGATCATCTCCACATCCGGCAGGATGTGCGTGCTGAAAAAAATCGTCTTGCCCTCATCTTTGAGGCGGAGGATGATGTCCCGGACATCCCGCCGTCCGATCGGATCCAGCCCCGACATCGGCTCGTCCAAGATGACGACTTGCGGGTCGTTGACCAGAGCCTGGGCCAGACCGATCCGTTGCAGCATGCCTTTCGAGAATTTTCTCAGCGGGAGATGACGGGCATCGGCCAAGCTGACCATCGTCAGCAGGTCGTCGATCTTCTTCGCAAGCGCCTGGCGACTCAGCCCGAAAAGCTGCCCATAAAAGGTCAAGAACTCCGCCGCCGTCAGATACTCGTAGAAATAAGGCGACTCCGGGAGGAAGCCCACATGCTGTTTCACGGCCACGTCCTGGATCGGTCGGTCAAGGATCCAGGCTCGCCCGGCAGTCGGGGCGAGCAGGCCCAGAAGCAGCTTGATGGTGGTGGTCTTGCCGGCTCCATTGTGTCCGAGAAAGCCGAAGATCTCCCCCGGCTCCACTTCCAGGTCCAGGCGATCCAACGCCACGACGCGCTGGCGTCCGAGGCCGAGACGAAACTCCTTGGTCAACCCCTCGATGCGAAGCGGTTTCACTGCGCTCTCCTCTTGCCGTACACTTGCAGCCGTTCCTTCATCTCACTGCTGCGCACGGCCTGCGTCTGCGGATCGTAAAGGTAGTGGCCCCCGAACGGCTCGCGGGGCAACGCACGAAGCAGCCCGGGCCCCACCAAATCCTCCAAACGCTCCGGCACGCGTTTGTGCAGCTTCCGGTACCGGCTGATGGCCTCATCGAGCAGCTGGAGGTCCCGCTCCACCACCACCTCCTTCAGCCGTTGCTCCAGGACATGCTTGATGTTCTCATCCGAGGTTTGTTCGTACATCCGGGCAAGAAAGTCGATGGCGACTTGCGGCTCCCTGGCCGAGACATAGAGCCGGGTGGCGAGCCGCGCGAGGTACTCGGGCGCCCCAGGGAGTCGTGAAGCCCTGGCGATGTAGTCGGCCGCTTTGGCGTCATCATGCAACTCGAAATAGTAATTGAACCCAAGCAAATAAGGGAGCGTCCAGACGTCAGGATTGTACTTCATTCCCTTCTCCAGTATCCGGTTGCTCTCTTCAGCGAGGACCACCAGCGTCACCAGCGCGATGCCGCCGGCCTCATAGACGCGCACAAACTTGGGGTCCAATGTCGTGATGACGTCCAAGGCCCGGTAGATCCAGTGACCGGCCTCCTCCGTGACCTTGCGCTCTCCCATCGCCTGAATGGCCTGGATCCACAGGAGATCGGCCACCACCTGCTCGTACCCTAAGACCGCGCCCCGGAGATATTCCCCCTGAGGCAGGTACATGAACCGCTGCAGCTTGGGCGTGACCGCCCGTTGCGCGTCAATGCGGACCTGTAGGAGGTGCAGTCCCACGACGAGGAGGAGGCCGGTCGCCCCGAGAGCTGACATCCGTGCTGCCAGGCTCATGGCGCCGCCCTAGACAATGCTCGCTTCAGCCGTTCGGTGTCCACCTCCAGGAATTGGCGTTCCAACGCGGTGAGCGTCCACCCCCGGTAGCGTTCTTTTACCTTGAGGATCTGCTCATACTCACCTGCGGCAACTTCCCTCTGCCCGATCTGCCGGGAGAGCTCGGCCAACTGGGCACGGGCCGGCAGGAAATTGGGCTCATAACTGATCGCCCGCCTGAACAGGGCCACTGCGTCTTCCTCACGCCCCTGGGCCCAGCGGAGTTTTCCCAGCTCATGATAGTTGAACGGCGAGTATGGATCCAATCGCATCGCCCGTTCAAAGTAGGCAGCCGCTTGGCGCCACACGCCGTCTTGCTGCGGTCCCGGCCCGACTCGGTCGGCCAGCAGCACGTGGAGCGCCCCCAATCGGTGGGCGAAGCGCCCATCCAGCGGGTTCAGCTCCAAGCCCATCGTGAGCTCGTCGACCGCCCGGAGCAACCACCGGGGATCGCCCGATTGTTGAAACAGCCGCACCTCCGTCAGCGCCAGCGCGTCACGATAGGCGGTCGTTCCCGGGTCAATGAACGTGGCGCGCTGAAACCATTCGAAGGCCCTGTCCGCTCGGCCGCTCGCCACTTCGTCCTCTGCCTTGTCAAACGCGTACCAGGCCGCCGCCGGCCGGACTATGAGGAGCATACACAGCACGGCAACGGCTCCGATCGAGACCGCCCGGACGGGATGATAAGGAAACGGCACCGTCCAGATAGAGGGGCCCCCCGGTTGTCTCACGCGCTTCACCACTAGGATCATGCCGGCGAAGAGTATAGCAAGCAAAACCAGTGCCGGCTCATGAAACACCGAGTCTACAGCCGCATGCGTCATCAGCCCCACAATCCCCGCCGACAAACCGATGACCAGCCCTCGCTCCCAGGGTTCTAAAGGTAGGCGCAGGGTCTCCCAAATCTCCCAGCCTAAAAGCGATATTCCCGCCAGAAAGAGCACCAGCCCCAACACCCCCAGCTCCACGGCTAGCTGTAGGTACTCATTATGCGCCGATTCGGCCCGTTTACCATAGCGGGCGATCGCATTGTCGACGGGAAACCGGTACTGGAACGACGTGTACTTGTAGAGACCCAGACCGACTCCCCAGGGACGATCACTGATCCGCTCCAGGGAATTCTTCCAGATCGCAAGGCGGGTATAGGCGTACGGATCCTGGGCTCCGACTGTGCGCATCCGCTGCTGCAACGGATTCTGAACGATCGCCCCCACGATGAGGCATAGCACGATCACGGCCAGAAACGGCTTGCCGAAACGATAGAGGCCGACACACGCGACGGCTACCACGAAGGCCAGCAACGCGCCTCTCGATTGAGCCAGGATGAACGCGACCGCGACCGCGCCAGCCGCCAGCCATAGCAACGGCGTCTCCCAGCGGACGCCTTCGGTCGGGCGGCGGTAACACAACAGCCCGAACGCCACCGCAAAGACCGCCATCTCATAGCTCGCAAAGAAGTTGGCGTTGAAAAACGTTCCCGTCGGCCTGGCCTTGCCGCCCCACATGAATTGGTAGAGGCCGAGCGCGGCCTCGAACACTCCCATGCCCAGCAGGACCGTGACGAGGCGACGCACCTCCCGGACGGACAGCACGAGATGCACGACCAGGAACAGACAGACGGCGTAACTGCAGAGGCTGATGAGCCACTGGAGGCTGGGGGCTAGGTAGGAGGAACGGACAACGGAGACCGCTGCCCATCCCACAAACACCACCATGGCGGAGAAGACGCGGGTCTGCTGGACGGTGATCCGGCCCGTTCTCATCGAGAGCAGGAGCCAGGCTGTGACGGTACCGAGCAGGATGAATCGAATGAGCAGAACCGGCAGGTGCGTCGTCCCGCCCTCGATCAGCGGGGCAAAGACCGTCAGACCGCCGAGGACAACAAGGGAACCGAAGGCTGGGAAGGAAGGGCGGGCCGCTGGGAGCTGCTCAGGTTCCATCCCTCACATCACGAACCCGAAACTGCTATCAGACCTTCAGACACAGGCGAGGGGCCATCCCGGCCCCTCGCACACGTGCCCCATGCCGTTCAGGCCTACAACGATACGTCGTTGCGCCCGTTGGTCAGGTTTCTAATATCGTTGATTTCCCACTCGTCGCACGTGCTATCGTTGTCGATGTTCCCGATCGCGGCTGCCGTAAACCCGGTTGTTGAAGTGCTGGTGGAACCAGCCGGGATCGGTGCAGCCGTCGGGGCCTGGGCATTGCAGGGCACGGCCACGGCATTGAAGGCCGGGGTAATCGTGTTCGCGTTACCTGTGCCACCGTAGTACAACATGTACTTGGAGCTCCCGGCCGGTTTGTAGCCGAGTGTGTCTCCCGTCGCCACGCTAAACGTGTTGTTCTCGGCGAAATACGACGTGGCGGTGGTGAAGATACCGCCCAGATTCACCTTCGCCTCCGACTGCCGCGCCTTGGCTTGATAGGTCATGAAGTTCGGGATGGCGATCGCCGCCAAGATCCCGATGATCGCGACCACGATCATCAATTCGATCAGGGTAAAGCCCCGATCCCCTTTCATGTGTCTGATCATCAGCTTGTCCTCCTTTTTCTAAGAGAGTTCCTTCCTTTACGACCGCGCCTGTACACTCCTCGGTCGCACCTTCATCAGCTTCCTGTTATACAAGATCAGCAAGACCGGTGCCATCCCCCTATGAACAAAAATGGGAGCGAAATCAAGAAGATGGTAAAACCTGTCCGCTCCTGGCCAGAACGGGTTGGCAAATTTTGCTTCCATGGACGACTCAAATTTGTCGATCGCGTCATTTAATTGGCGACATCATCCAATGTATTGGAGAGATTCCTGAGGTCATTGATGATCCAATCGTCGCAAGTCGAATCGCTGTCGATGTTGCCCCTGGCCCCCGCCGTAAAAGCTGCTGCCGAAACGGCAACGCCAGCTGGAGCGCTGTTCACATCGCAAGGAATCGACGCGGTACTCCCCCCGGCGATCGCCGTGGGCGTGCCGCCGACGGCATACCAGTAGGAATACCTCGCCGTGCCTGCTACGACGTATTCAAGATCGGCGACGTTGGCCACGGCGAACGACCCGTTGTTCAATTCACTGTAGAGCTGAGCTCTCAGCCAGATATCGCCAAGCGCAACTTTGGCCTCCGCCTGCCTGGCCTTGGCTTGGTACCGCATGAAATTCGGGATCGCAACGGCCGCCAAGATCCCGATGATCGCCACCACGATCATCAACTCAATTAAGGTAAACCCTTGAGGTCCCTTCAGCG
>VBOD01000083.1 GCA_005877615.1 Nitrospirota bacterium
TGATACGGTCGTCCCCTACTTGCCTGTTGGCGGAAAAGGGAATAAGGCGACGGGCTTTGTCTTCGAGACCCCACAGCCGGAAGTGCTCCTCAGCACCATTCTCTTAGCCTTGAAGGTGTACCGGGACAAGGAAGAATGGCAGGCGCTGATGCGGCGAGGGATGAAACAGGACTTCACCTGGCAGCGCTCGGCCAAGCAGTACGTCGAGCTCTACGAGCGCGCCCTTGGATAAACTCTGCGGCAACTGCGGATGTTCCTTCCCCTGCGGGGGCGGACGCGAGCCCTGCTGGTGCGATCAAGTCCGGCTGAATGAGTCGCAATTGACAACGATCGGCCAGACCTTCCGCGATTGCCTCTGCCCCGCCTGCCTGCCACAGATCAGCGCCGACGCGAGCTTCACCAAGTCCTGATCGTGGGTGGTGGTCGCTGGACACGTTGATAATTTAATCGGTTTAGGATAAACGAAGCGACTACAAGGAGGGCATGTCATGAAGTCAACAAGGCGCGTCATGTCATCAGTCGCAATTGTCGCCATCATTGCTTTTGTATGCTTGCTCGCATTGCCGTCGCTGGCTGTCGCCAGAACTATCAAGGGGCACATCGTGGACGTTGTGGCTGAGAACATCGGCAATATCACCGTGACGGTCAGGACCGACGCTGGTGACACCAAAACGTTCAAGGCTTCCGATTGGAGACTGACGGCGAACCTCCACTTCAATGAGCCGGTGACCATCGAGGTGGATGACCAGGGGAATGTAAAGACCATCACGGGCGAGTGGCAGACGAAACTCAAGGAGATCCTGAAGCTGAAATAGCCCGCTACGAGAAGTTGCGGTAATCCAGGGCGGGAAAGAGATTGTCCTTCTCTTCGAGGTCTTTGAGAAAGCCGGCATCCACGCGGCCGGAGCGAAGCTGCTCATACAGGCTGGTGAACCGCGTGAGGTGCTCCTTCGTGCGCTTCACGGCATACTCCACCATCGTCCCCGTCTTCATGATGAAGGCCCAGTCGGAGCTCTGCGCCAGCAGGAGTTCCCGCCCGGCCTGCGTGAGAGCGCGCCGCGTCAGGCCCTCCGCCTGCGGGAACGCACGCGTCAATTCCTCCATCCGCCGCGCCGCGGTGTGCAGGTGGCGGTAGATCCAGTCGTTCCCGCCGTTCAGCCAGACCTCGTGGTAGCCCTTATACCCCCAGGACGAGCCGCAGGGCGTGCAGACCTGGTTGACGTCGTGGCGCTCTAAGTATTCGGCGGGCGTGATCGGCTTGACGGTCTGCTGGTCGAAGTGCAGCTTGCGGAAGAGGAAGTCCAGCCACTCCGGCCCCTCGAACCACCAGTGTCCGAAGAGCTCGGCATCATAAGGGGCCACCACGATCGGCGGGCGGTCCATGACAGGGGCGAGCCATTCCACCTGGCGCTCGCGGTTGAACATGAAGTTGCCGGCGTGATCCGCGGCCCGCTCCAGCGCCCAGGCACGGTCGTACACCTGCTTTTGGTCGGTCTTGCCGGTGATCCGGAAATACTTGATGCCGGTGTTGATCCGCTTGCCGTCCACTTGGATGTAGGGCCGGATATAGTCGTAATCCAGGTCCCAGCCAATGTCACGGTAGTAGTCGCGATAGGCCGGATCGCCGGGGTAGCCCTCTTCGGCGCTCCAGACCTGCTTCGAGGAGTCGAGATCGCGCGCGAAGGCGGCGACGCCGGTGGGGCAGAACACCGGCGCGTGCACGCCGTACCGTGGGCGTGGGTCAGCGTACAGCAGCCCGTGGGACTCGGTGAAGAAGAACTGCAGCCCCACGTCCCGCAGCGCCTCGTCGAGGCCGGGATAATAGCCGCACTCCGGGAGCCAGATGCCGTGTGGCGGACGGCCGAACGTCTCCTCATAGTGCGCCACCGCGGCGCGCAGTTGCGCGCGGACGGCGCTCGGCGTCACGTTGAGCAGCGGCAAGAAGCCGTGCGTGGCGCCGCACGTGATGATCTCCAGCTTACCTAAGTCTTGCAAATGCCCGAAGGCGCTGACGAGGTCGCGCCCGCACTCCTGCGTGAACGCGTGTCGGGTCTGGAGGAAGCGCTCCAGGTACATGGTGGCGAGCCGGTGGAATTCCGGCTGATGCGAGGTCCGGTGGACTTCCTTCGACGCCAGCTCGATCAGCCGGTTCAGGTGCCGTTCGTAGCGGGAGATCAACATCGGGTCCCTTAGCATGGAAATCAGTGGGGGCGAAAGCGTGGCAGTGAGCCGGAAGTCGGCGCCGTCGCGGACCAGGCCGTTCATGACCCGCAGGAGCGGGACGTAGGTGTCGGTGATCGCCTCGAACAGCCAATTCTCCTCCAGGAAGTGCTCGTGTTCGGGATGCCGGACGTACGGGAGGTGGCAGTGCAGGACGAGACAGAGATACCCGGTCGGTTGGGTGGTCATCGTGATCCCTGGGACATTGAGCCTGGTGATGTCCCCTTGGCGAATTCAGCCGCGAGTCTCGCCTGTTCGCGCAAGCGGCGCTCCAGAAGGGCGCGAAGCTCCTCGGGAGACTGCCGCCCACGGAAGGGTGGGGCAGGGACGGACTCCAGCGACCGCGAGGGGTCGGGCTTCCGCCGGCGCATGAACCGCACACGCATCCAGCGTTCCTCGTCCCGGGCCGACACGCCCGCGCGAGGCGTGTGCACGATGTTCGAGCGGGTGATCGCGTGGAACCGGCCGGTGCGGGCCACGAACCCCAGGTCCGCGCAATAGGATTTCTCCGCGGTCCAGAGATGGACGTACCAGCCGCGGGCTTCGAGCCCGATGTCGATGTCGAAGGTGTGGTGGGCGTTGGTCCCGTCGAAGTGGATCAGCGAGATGTCGTACAACCGCAGGACTGCCCGCGCGCCCACCATCTCCGCGCCCAGCGCGTCCTGGGCCTGGCCCAGGCTCTCGGGCGTCACCTCCCAGTAGGCAAACAGGAGGAGCGGGTCCACCACCATCAAGACCAACTCGGTCCGGCCGTAGTGATCAGTCAGCTCAGCTGTCATGGTGAAGGGTTATCACCCGTTGAGCTTCATGCCCTTGGAGATCACCACGATGCCGGACTCGGTCACCGTGAAGCGCTTGCGGTCGGCCTCCAGGTCGTAGCCGATCTCGGTCTTCGGCGGGATCGTCACGCCTTTGTCGATGATGGCGCGGCGGATCCGGGTGTGCTCGCCGATCACGACGTTCTCCATCAGGATCGACTGGAGCACCACGGCGCGGTCGTTGACGCGGACGCCCGCGGAGAGAACAGAGTTCTGCACGCGACTGCCGCTGATGATGCACCCGCTGCTCACAATCGAGTCGAGCGCGATCCCCAGGCGGCCACCCTGGAACTCCTCGGCGAAGACGAACTTTGCCGGCGGGAATTGTCCCTGGTAGGTGCGGATTGGCCAGTTCTGGTCGTAGAGGTTGAACAGCGGGTCCACGGAGACTAGGTCCATGTTGGCTTCCCAGTATGCGTCCAGCGTCCCGACGTCGCGCCAGTATTTGACGGCCTTGCGGTTCTCGTCGCGGAAATTGTACGCGAACACGCGGCGGCTGCCGATCATGCTCGGGATGATGTCTTTGCCGAAATCGTGCGCGGAGTCGCGCTCGGCGTCCGCCAGCAGATGTCCGTGCAAGACCGAGGTCCGGAACAGGTAAATGCCCATCGAGCAGAGCGCGCGCGTCGGATCGCTCGGCATGGGCGTGGGGTGGGCGGGCTTCTCGTCCCAGCGGATGATCCGCGAGTTGTCGTCCACGGTCATGACGCCGAAGTTCGAGGCTTCAGCCAGCGGATACTCAATGGCGCCTACCACCACGTCGGCCTGTGTCTGCTGGAGGAAGCTGTGCATTTCCTTGTAGTTCATCTTGTAGATGTGGTCCCCGGCCAGGATCAGGACGAACTCGGGTTGCTTGTCCTCGACGATGAACCAGTTCTGGAAGACCGCGTCGGCCGTCCCCTTGTACCAGTCCTGGCTGATGCGCTGCTGGGGCGGCAGGGAGAAGATGTACTCGCCGACTTCGGGGTTGAAGACGTTCCATCCGCGCCGGATGTGGCGGTCCAGGGAGTGGGATTTGTACTGGATCAGGACGATGATGTTGCGCAGCCCGGAGTTGATGCAGTTGCTGAGGGTGAAGTCGATGATCCGGTATTTGCCGCCGAAGGGGACGGCGGGCTTGGCGCGGTCCGCCGTCAGCGGGTGGAGGCGCTCGCCCCGCCCGCCGGACAGAATCATGGTGAGGAGGTTTAGCATGGGGGAGCGATTGTAACAGCTCATTGACATCCTTTCAATCGCGACCCTAGAATTCGCAGCAGCGGAGGGCAGACGCAAGGAGTGGACGAAGCCAGCACCGACGCCAGCATAGTCATGCGAGAGGTGACCAAGCGCCACGGGGACACTCTTGCGGTGGATCGCCTCTCTCTCACCATCCGCAAAGGCGAGTTCTTCGCGATCCTTGGCCCCAGCGGGTCCGGCAAGACGACGACGCTGCGCCTCCTGGCGGGATTCGAACAGCCGGACGCCGGAGAGATCATCATCGAAGGACAGCCCATGCAGGGCGTCCCACCCAATCGCCGCCCGGTCAACCTGGTCTTCCAGAATTACGCCCTCTTCCCCCACATGACCGTGGCCCAGAATGTCGCCTTCGGACTGGAGATGAAGGGCCTGCAAGCCGCCGAGATCGGCCCGCGCGTGGCCGAGGCGCTCGAGATGGTGCGGCTGGCCGGGAAACAGGACCGCCTGCCCTCCCAGCTCTCAGGCGGGGAGCAGCAGCGGGTGGCGCTGGCCCGCGCCCTGGTGAACCATCCCGCGGTCCTCCTGCTGGACGAGCCGCTCGGCGCCCTGGACAAGCAGCTCCGGCTGGAGATGGAGGTCGAGCTGAAGGCGCTGCAGGAGCGTGTGGGCATCACCTTCGTCTGCGTGACCCACGACCAGGAAGAGGCGCTGACCATGTCGGACCGCCTGGCTGTCATGCATCATGGCCGGCTCCTGCAGGTCGGCACGCCCGAAGAAATCTACACCGCGCCCGCGTCGGCCTTTGTGGCCAGCTTTATCGGCGTGTCCAACAGTCTGCCTGGACGGGTGCAGGCGATCGAGGGGCAGCGGGCCACGGTGGCCGTTGAGGGGATCGGCCTGGTCCACGCTCCAGCGTGCACCGGTTTGCGTGCTGGGACGCCGGTCCTGGTGACGATCCGGCCAGAGCGCCTGCATCTCTCCCGCGACCCGGCCACGGACGGCTATCAGAACCAGATCGCGGTACGGGTCGCCAAGGCCATCTACTCCGGCAACGAAATGCACTACCTCGTGACGCTCCCCAACAACCTGACCTGGAAGGCGCGGGTACCCAACGCCGACGGCACGGCCAAGCGGTTCCATGCCGGCGAGTCCGCTTACCTGAAGTGGCGGACGACCGAAGCCGTGCTGCTCCCTGAATGAGTACCATCCAGTTGGGAGGGGCCCCCGCGGACGCCCCTCCCAAACCCACCTTTCCCTGGCTGATCGTTCCACCAGCGGCGACGCTGATCCTGCTTTTCGGGGTCCCGCTGGCCCTCGTTTTCGCCGTCAGCTTCGCCTCGCGGGGGACCTACGGGGGGATCGAGTGGGCCTTCACGCTCGGGAACTACACCAGCATCGCGGACCCGCTCTACCTCCGCATCTTCTGGCGTTCCCTGTGGCTCGCTGTCCTCACGACGGTCATCTGCCTGCTCATGGGCTTTCCGCTGGCCTATGTCATCGCGCGCGCGCCCACGCGCTGGCAGGGAATCTTATTGTTCCTCGTGATCATTCCGTTCTGGACCAACTTCTTGGTCCGCACCTACGCCTGGATGTTCATCCTGCGCTCCGAGGGGCTGCTGAGTACGGTGCTCTCGGCGCTGGGTCTGACACATGAGCCGCTGCCCCTTTTGTTCACCGACGCGGCCGTTCTGATCGGGCTGGTGTATGGGTACCTGCCGTTCATGGTGTTGCCGCTCTACGCGGCCCTGGAGCGGCTGGACCCCTCGCTGATCGAGGCCGCGTGGGACCTCTATGCGAGGCCCTTTCAAGTATTCACCCGCGTCGTGCTCCCGCTTTCCAAGCCGGGCGTCATCGCCGGCTGCGTGCTGGTCTTCATCCCCTCGCTCGGAGCCTACGTGACGCCGGACCTGCTGGGCGGGGCGCGGAGCATGATGATCGGCAACCTGATCCAGCACCAGTACCTCGTGGTCCGCGACTGGCCGTTCGGCTCGGCGCTGTCGTTTGTGCTGATGGCGGGAGTGCTTGCGGCGGTCCTCTACTACCTCCGCGCTGGCGGAGCGAGGAGCCTGTGATGAAGACGCGATCCTGGTTGGTCGCGGCGAGCGTCGCCGACCTGCTGTTTCTCTACCTGCCGATCGCGATCCTGTTCGTGTTCTCGTTCAACGCGTCGAAGCTCTCCGCGCGCTGGCAGGGCTTCTCGCTGGAGTGGTATGCCAAGCTGTTCACGGACCAGGCCCTGCTGGCCGCCACGGTGAACAGTCTCATCGTTGCGACGGTCTCGACCGTGCTGGCCGGCGTGCTGGGGGTGCTGACCGCCGTGGCGCTGGAGCGGCAGCCGTTCCGCTGGCAGGGCGCCTTCGAGGGGCTGCTGCTCATGCCGATCGTCATTCCCGAGATCATGATGGGCGTGGCGATGCTGCTCTTCTTCGTGATGATCAAGCTGCCGCTTTCGCTCCTCACGATGATCATCGCCCATACGATCTTCAATTTCCCAGTGGTGGCCTTGATCGTGCGCGCGCGCCTGCGCAAGCTGGACCCACGGCTGGAGGAGGCGGCCCGTGACCTCGGGGCGACGCCCTGGGTGGCGTTCAAGCGCGTGACGCTGCCGCTGCTGATGCCGGGCATCGTCGGCGCGCTGCTGATGGCCTTCACGCTCTCGCTGGATGACTTCATCATCAGCTTTTTCACGGCGGGCGTCGGCTCGACGACTCTGCCGATCAAGGTGTATGGCATGCTGAAGTCGGCGGTGACGCCGGAGGTAAACGCGCTGTCGGCGATCCTGGTGCTGGTATCCATGGCCCTCGTCGCCGCAGCGACGTGGGTGCAAAGGAAATGAAGCAAGCCGAAGAGAAGAGCGGGTCCTGTCGGCGAGCAGCCCAGACGTGCTCGCTCCGCCTTCGACCCGTTGCAACAGGAGCAACGGGTTCCCCGGCAAGTCGCTGCGCTCCGCCCTGGCGCCCGCTCGCCGCTACCCGCAAGAAAATCTTCGCCACCATCATTGTTTTTTTCATGTTCGCTTGGCTGGCGGCGTGTTCGCCGGGTGCGAATGAGCAGGGGAAGGCCAGGCCGGTGACGCTGCATCTGTTCACGTGGTCGGACTACACCGAGGAGTCGGTGGTCAAGGAGTTCGAGCGGCGGTTCGGCGTCAAGGTGGTGACCGACACCTTCGGCTCGAACGAGGAGCTGCTGGCGAAACTCCAGGGCGGGGCCGCGGGCTACGATGTGGTGGTTCCCTCGGACTACATGGTCTCGATCCTCATCAAGCAGGGGCTGCTGGCGGAGCTGGACCATGCCAAGATCCCAAACCTCGCCCATGTCTACAAGCACCTCAAGGGCCTCTACTACGATCCACAGAACACCTATTCGTTGCCGTATCTCTGGGGCACGACCGGCATCGGTTACAACGCTGATCTGGTCAAGCCACCCCCGGAGAGCTGGCAGGCGCTCTGGGATGCGCGCTACAAGGGCAAGATCAGCCTCCTCAACGACGAACGGGAAGTCTTCGGGATGGCCCTGCGCGCGGCCGGTGAGTCCCTGAACGCGACGCAGCCCGCGAAGCTGGAAGCGGCCAAGGCGCGGCTGATGGCGCAGAAGGCTCTGGTGAAGACCTACACGAGCGAGAACTACGACCAGCTTCTGGTCTCCGGCGAGGTCGCCCTGGCCCATGGATGGAGCGGGACCGTCTTGCGGGCGGCGGACGAGCGGCCGTCCATCAAGTATGTGATCCCCAAGGAAGGCGGGACGATCTGGCAGGACAACCTGTGCGTCCTCAAGTCGTCGGCGCACAAAGATGAGGCGATGGCCTTCATCAACTTTCTGCTGGAGCCGCAGGTGGCCGCCCTCATCACGTCCAAAGTAAAATATGCCAGCGCCAGCGAGGAGGCACGCCTCTTTGTGCCCAAGGAGATCGCCCAGAACCCGGCCATCTACCCGCCGGCATCGGTGGTTGCGCGGCTCGAGTGGATCAAGGATGTCGGCGAGGCGATCAAGCTCTACGACCGCGCCTGGACCGAGCTCAAGGTCAAATAGCTTCCCTCGATTTACCAAGTTTCGGTACGGTATACTGGCTTTGCAACTGCGTCGGCAGGAGTGTTCTCTGTGATGATGCGAGCGATCGGTGCCTTGCTAGCGGTGCTGGTGGCGGGTGGCCTCGCGCGCGCCGACTTCCAATTCCAGGACTGGTGGTTTGACCGCGACCAACCCGGTCAGCTTCCCTCCGGGTTCGCTCTCGGCTCGTCCAACGTGGGCTCTGGGCGATGGGAAGTCAAGGCGGACCCGCTATCGTCGTCCCCGCCGAACGTGCTGGCGCACATTTCCTCGGACCAGGCGGGCCTATTCCCGCAGGTGCTGTTTCTGGAGAAAGTGGAGGCGGCGAACCTGGAACTGTCGGTGCGGATCAAGGCAGCCCAGGACGGTGAGGGCCAGGGGAGCGGCGTGGTTTTTCGGGCCCAGGATGATCGCAACTACTACGTGGTCTGGCTGAGTCCGCGGGAGAACTTGGTCCGCTTGGACAAGGTCGTCAACGGCCAGCCGCAGACCCTCCAGGAGATCCAGGTCGAAACCAAGGCCGGCACGTGGCAGAGCTTGCGCTTGTCCATCCGAGGGCCGATCCTCGAAGCGTTCCTCAATAAGAGGTTCCTCTCGGCCCGTGAGGAAGCATGGGAGTTTGGACGGTACAAGAAAGGCAAGCTCGGCCTCTGGAACCGCGGGGCGGGCGTCGTCTATTTCGATAACATTCGGTTCACCCTCATGGACGGGGGCACGGGGAGCGTCCCGCTGGGCGGTACGGAAACCACGATCATCAAATGATTTCTAAACCTGTCCCCTTTTTGCTGGTCTTTGCGCTTGGCGTGGCCCTGGTACTTGGGCCGGCGCCGGCCGCGCTCGCCCTGACCGAGGAGGAGACAAAGCGGGCGGAAGCCCTCATCCCGCTGCTGGACGGCGAGCAGGAGTTCTGGGCCATCGGCGAGTTCGTCCACATCGGGCCACCGGCCATTCCGGTCCTCGCCAAAGGGGTTCGGCATCCGAGCCGGCGCGTTCGGATCAATGCGATCGAAACGATGTCCATGATCAAGGACAAGGCGGCGGTGCCGATCCTCAACGCGGTGGCGGCCAATGAAGAGGAAATACCGGCGGTGCGCGAGAAGGCCCTGCGGGTCGCCATCCGGTTGGATCCGGCGCACGCTGTGCCCGCGCTGGAGGCTATGGCCAAGGACCCGAGCGAGATGATCAGAAATGCCGTGGTCTCTGAGAGCCGGATCGTGAAAGACAAGGCCGTGATTGATCTGCTCATCACCCTGCTGGCCGACGACTCCAGTAGCGTGGCCGACGGCGCGTTCCGCACGCTCTGGAACTTCACCGGCCGGATGGTCGAGGGCCAGGACTTCATTCAGTCCACGAAAGAAGAACGGGTGGCGTGGGCCAAGGACTGGGCGCGCTGGTGGGCGGACAACCGCGACAAGTTCCAGTTTGTGCCGGACCGGCCCACAGGGCCTCCTCCGGTCATGATCCCGCCGGGCGGCTTTCCGATGCCCCCCACTGATAAGCCGATCCAGCCCCCTCCCGAGAAATTCGGTTACTAGGCCCGGACTATCCGGGCCTTGCCCTTTTGCCTCCGTTGTCCCGTTCGCGCGGTCTGTGTTAGCATAAGCTCTGCGAGAGTCTTTTTCTCAGACATCGTCAAGGAGTTGAACGATGACGGTCCTCAAGATCGCGAAGCTTGGCGCGCCGGTGTTGCGGCAGGTCGCCGAGCCGGTTCCCCTGGAGGAAATCGGCAAGCGCGCTTTTCAGGAGTTCATTGACGACATGCTCGAGGCGATGGTCAAGGCCGAGGGTATCGGCCTGGCGGCGCCGCAAGTGTTCCGTTCGGAGCAGGTCGTGGTCATGGAGTGCCAGGGGGAGCACGGCTTCCCGCGGACCATCCTGATCAACCCGGAGATCCTGGGCCACTCGCCGGTGACCGCCGAGGGCTGGGAGGGATGTCTCAGCGTCGACGGGCTCCGCGGCAAGGTAAGACGTCCGGTCGGGGTGCGGGTGAAATACCTCGATCGTGACGGCAAGACCGTTGAGCTGGACGCCTCGGGCCTCTATGCCATCTGCATTCAGCACGAGATTGACCACCTGCAGGGCAAGCTCTTTCTCGATCGAATGACCGATTTCACCACGCTCACCCAACTGGAAGAATTCGAGAAGTACTGGCGGACGGAACACGCCAAAGTCATTTAAGGCAGAGGCACGCCCTCCGTGAAATCCCTGCTTCGCGTCCTTCGATTCATCAAGCCGTACCGGCGGCTGGCCGTTCTGACCTTCACGTGCGCCGCGGCGGCGGCCGCCATTGAGCTCCTGCCCCCCTGGCTCGTCGGGAAGTTCATCATCGACAACGTCATCGTCGGGCAGGATCATTCGCTGCTGCCCTGGGCGATCGCCGCCCTGCTGCTCGCGTCCGCCGGCAAGAACGTCGCGTCCTCGCTCCGGATCCGCTTCAACAACACCCTGGAGCAGAGCGTCATCTTCGACCTGCGTGACCAAGTGTTCGCGGCCCTCCAGCGTCTCTCCATCAGCTATTACGAGAACCGGTCCACCGGCGAGATCATGAACCGGGTCAACAACGACGTCGAGCACGTGGAGCGCATCTTCATTGACGGCATCGAATCGCTGTTGATGTCATCGCTGACGCTCATCGGGATCTCGGTCATCCTGTTCTCCCTCAACTGGAAACTGGCATCCTTGT
>VBOD01000037.1 GCA_005877615.1 Nitrospirota bacterium
CCCCGCTCCGCACACACCTTCGTGAGGGCCGAGGTCAGCGTCGTCTTGCCGTGGTCCACATGCCCGATCGTCCCAATGTTCACATGCGGCTTGCGCCGCTCGTATTTCGCCTTCGCCATAACGTCCCCCTAATCCTCCCCTGGAGGCCTCGTGTCTCCCGGCTCGTGTGATCGAAGTGCCGGACCCAGCAAGCCCACGGGAAAAGGGCCTGTCCCGACAGGCCCGGGGTGGGCGGGTTTAATAATGGAGCCCACGACGCGGATTGAACGCGTGACCTCGTCCTTACCAAGGACGTGCTCTGCCAACTGAGCTACGTGGGCGCTCCCGTCGTTAATCGTTAAACGTGAAACGTTAACCGTGAAATGCATCAAAGGCATAGAGCCGAGCTTGCAATCCGATTCACGATTAACGTTTAACGAATAACATCTTGTTCATGGAGCGGGCGACGAGATTTGAACTCGCGACAGCCAGCTTGGAAGGCTGGAGCTCTACCCCTGAGCTACGCCCGCTCGTGCCATGTCGCAGTGTCATGACTCCCTGTCTCTCCAAAAGCCCCTGTATCAGGTGACGCCGTCACGCCCACCAGCGTTCACTGTCCCCCGCCCAGCACGCGTGGTGTGGTGGGCAGGCCAGGATTCGAACCTGGGAAGGCGAAGCCACCTGATTTACAGTCAGGCCTCGTTGTCCACTTGAGTACCTGCCCACGATTCGCCCCCTAAGGGAGTCCGAGAAGAAATATACCCTAAGCAAGATAGAGGATTCCTGCCATTCAGGCCTGATCGCGCATACCAACTGCTTCCCGGGGGAAAGGTAAAGACGCGGTAACCCTCCGCCGAGTAAATACGGCTCTATTCCCCTCAACCTAAATGGATTGGGTGAACCAAAAATCTATCAAAACAACATAGTATATGAAGAAGAAGGCATACTGTCAAGCCAATTTCAAGGATTTGAATAAATGTTTCGTGGACTTAGCGGAGGAGGACATGGCGAGAGGTTTAGAGAGGGGACGACGGCTCTTGGTCCACGCTTAACCGCCGTTTGAGGTAGAGGATCAATGCGCCCCCTGCTATCAAAGCAAGCAACGCCCAGCCAGAGCGGCTCATGACGATCAGCAGGAGGGGCAGATTCACGGCAAAGAAGTAGGCCAACAAGGAAATGGCCGTGACCCAGGTCACGGCACCAAGGCAGTTAAACAGCAAGAACCGGCCCCAGGGCATCCTGGATGTTCCCGCCACCAATGCCCCGATCACCCGCACCCCCGTGATCCAGCGCTGGACGAAAATCGTCTTGTCCCCATGCTTGTGAAAGAAGCGTTCCACATAAGCCAGTCGTTTCTGCGTGATCAGCAGATAGCGGCCATACTGCTCAATGAACGGACGCCCGAGGCGCCGCCCGATATAGAAGCTGACATTGTCGCCCAGGATGCAGCCAACCGTCGCCAGCAGGATGACAGAGCCCAGATTGAGATGTCCGTGGTGGGAATAGAACGAGGCGATGATCAAAATGGTCTCTCCGGGGACTGGCAAAGACGCGTTCTCTGCCATGACACCCAGAAAGAGGACCAAATAGCCATAATCATCGACATACGGTCGGAAGAGCTCGATCCACTGGATGACGCGTTCATGCATACGGAGCGCGGGACCGTACCACGGCATCCTGGGCCAGTCAAGGAGGGGAAAGACTCGCCTTGACAGCCCGGGGACTCGCCAGTACCATCATGGCCACTGATGCCGAGCGTTTCCGTCCGTGCGAACAGCACCTGCCTTTCGTGATGCATCCCTTCATCGCCCTGGCTTTCTTTTTCGCGCTCTCCGTCGCTGACCCGGCCTACGCCCAGGTTGCCGTCACGATTCTGCATACCAGCGAACATCACGGCACCATTCAGCCGATCGAACACGGCCTGTTCGCCGGACTCGGGGGAGTTGAACGGCGTGCCTCCCTGATCAAACAGATCCGACAGGAAGTCGAACACCTGCTCGTCGTGGACAGCGGAGACCTCTTGATGGGAACGGCGATGTCTTCGGTGTACCGCGGCGAGGTGGACATCGCCGCCATGAACCTGATGAGCTATGACGCCGTCGCCGTCGGCAATCATGATTTCGATTTCGGCACGCGGCATCTGAAAAACCTTCGCAAGGAGGCAACCTTCCCGTTTCTCTGTACCAACGTGCGGCCTCAGGACCCCGACGTATGCCAGCGGCATGCCATTAAACACCTGGGGCATGTGCGGGTCGGCCTGATCGGCCTCATCGGGAAGAAAAACTATCCCGACACGTTCAACCGCGCCGTCGTTCGAGAAGTTGAGTTCGTCGATCCTATTGTGGCGGCCAAACAAGCGGTCGGCGAACTACGCGAGCGTGTGGAGATCCTGGTCGCGATCACGCACCAAGACACGGAAGAAGACCTCGCGCTCGCCAAGGCGGTTCCTGGGCTCGACGTCATCATCGGTGGACACACCGAGGGTTTCGATGGGCTGGTCCCCCCGGGTCAAACGAATCCAGTCGAGGGCCGTGTGGAACTGACGGGCGTCGGTCCTGTCTTCGTGAAGACCCATCGACAAGGCCGGACGCTCGGCCGTCTGGATCTTCTCTACCATGAGAAGACCATCATGGTTGCCGAAGCCCACAATCTGCCGGTCTCTGCGGCGGTCTCCTCGGACTCGGACATAGCCAAACTGGTTCGGGACTATGCGCGGCGATTGGACGAGCAAACCAATCAGGTCATAGGCGAAGCGGCGCACACGTTCGAAGGGGAAAACAGCGACATCCGGACCAGAGAGACGAACCTCGGTAACTTGCTCGCGGATCTGGCGCGCCAACACACCGGGACCGAGATCGGCCTCGTGAACTCCGGGATGATCCGCAGCAGCATGCCCGCCGGCCCAGTCACCTTGAAACGAGTCATGGAAGTGCTCCCCTTCGATTCTTCCCTCACAACCTTTACTGTCACGGGGGCCACCTTGAAGGCAGCTCTCGAGAACAGTGTTAGCCGTCTGCCTCAGGCGTCCGGACGCTTCTTACAGGTGTCAGGGTTGGCCGTGGTCTTTGACCCATCAGCTCCCAGCGGCTCCCGGATCACTTCTGTCCAGGTGAACGGAGCGCCCCTGAATCCTGCCCGTCGATACTCAGTCGCGGCTGATAATTTCATCGCGGAAGGCGGGGACGGCTACACGATGTTCCTCCAAGTCACCGACAGGCGCGATCGCCAGATCCCCTTACGCGATGTGCTGCTCTCCGCGCTCAAAGCCGGCCCCCTGGCCGCCAAGGTTGAAGCGCGGATCACGCCCCGCGCGTCCGTCTCACCAGGCCATTAAATTTTAATAGGCGAAAAGGCCAATCTGCTGCGGCTGAGGTCGGCGGAAGGTTGACGGGAGAGGTGGGTCCTGTTCCTCTGGAAACCCCGCTTTTCGCTTTGCGGTCAGGAACAACTGGTCCAGCATCTCCCCATAGGGGCCCTGCCCGCGGTATCGATCGAAAAACCGCGAGGTGTTGAGTACGCCGCCCCGCACTTCCTGCAGGCGGTGGGTGATCTTTTTGATGCGATCCGGGAACGCCGCCGCCATCCGCTCAAGAAAGACAGGCTCAACGCTGCCGGGCAGTCGCAAGAGGCTGTAAAAAGCCGTCCGTGCCCCGGCGTCCCGCGCCTTCTGAAGAATCTCGAACATGTGGTCGTCGTTGAGTCCCGGGATGACCGGCGCGATCGAGACGCCGGTGAAAATGCCCGCCTCGGCGATCGTCTTCAGCGTCGCCAGGCGCTTGGTGATGGAAGGCGCCTGGGGCTCCACCTTCCGGGCCGTCGGATCGTCGGTGAAGGGGATGCTCAGGAAGACGCGGATCGCGGCCTCTTGATGGAGCCGCCGAAGGAGATCAAGATCGCGCAGGATGAGCGCGGCCTTCGTGATGATGGCGACGGGGTTGTGAAACTCGGCGCAGACTTCGAGGCAGGCGCGGGTTAGGCCCAGGGAGGCTTCCACCGGCTGATAGCAGTCGGTGACGCCCGAGAAGACGACGAGCTCGCCCGTCCACGACGGCTTCAGAAAAGCCTCGCGCAAGAGGGCCGCGGCGTGCGGCTTGACTACCAGTTTGGACTCAAAGTCCGTACCCGCCCCGAATCCCAAGTACTCGTGAGACGGGCGCGCATAGCAGTACGCACAGGCATGGAAACAGCCCCGGTACGGATTCACGCTCCATCGGAACGCTAGATCGGGACTGTCGTTGTGGCTCAGGATCGATCGAGTGTCGTCTTCGTAGATCTGGACCTTGACGGACGGCGGGGGCTCCAGAAGCTCCCGGTACTGGGACTCAAAGGGATTCGGCGGGTTGCTGACCAGTTTCACTGGTCGCATTGTAGCAGAATTGGCCGCGGTTTTCTCTTGCCTAGAGGCCCGATTCTCCGTAAGCTTCGCACGCGGCTGGAATCGCTGGCCGCATTTCGCAAGGAGGGGGTGGAGATGGCGGTCGCATTCGACGGGCCGGTTGTCCTGGAGACCCGGTTCGAGGGGTTACGGTTGAAGGCACGAGGAAAGGTCCGGGACATCTATGACCTCGGCGAGTCGCTGCTGATCGTCGCCACCGATCGCATCTCCGCTTTTGATGTCGTGCTGCCGGACGGCATTCCCGGCAAAGGCATGGTCCTGACCCAGCTCTCGGCCTTCTGGTTTCAGTGGCTCTCCCAATACGAAGATGTCCTCTGGAACCATTTCATCTCCGTCGACGCCGCGGATTTTCCCGCGTCGTGCCAGCCGCACCGTGCCATGCTCGGAGGCCGCACCATGCTCGTCCGGAAGGCCGACCCCCTCCCCGTCGAGTGCATCGTGCGCGGCTACCTCTCGGGGTCAGGCTGGACGGACTATCAGCAAACCGGCGAGATCTGCGGACAGCCCTTGCCCAAGGGTCTTGTCGAATCCCAGAAACTGCCAGAGCCGCTCTTCACCCCTTCCACCAAGGCTGAGCGCGGCATGCACGACGTCAACATCCCGTTCGCTGACATGGAAGCCCGGCTCGGAGCGGACACGGCCAAGCTCATCCGCGAGGTCAGCGTGATGCTGTACACACGAGCGGCCGCCTATGCCGAAAGCAAAGGCATCATCATCGCCGACACGAAACTGGAGTTTGGGCTCGATCCGTCGTCCGGCCAACCCATGCTGATTGATGAGGTCCTCACACCGGACTCCTCCCGTTTCTGGCCGCTCAACCAGTACGAGCCGGGCCGTCCCCAGCCAAGCTTCGACAAGCAATTCGTGCGCGACTATCTGACCTCCATCAACTGGAACAAGCAGCCGCCCGCGCCTCATCTCCCCGCCGACGTAATCACGCAAACGAGCGCACGGTACCGTGAGGCCTACCGGTTGCTGGCGGAAGGCCACGACTGAGCCGTGGCGGCCGCCTGGGTCTCCAGCCTCATCTTTCTCGTCACCATCGTCGTCCTTCTGACGGACTGGGTCCACCGGACCATCGTCGTGTGGGTCGGCGCCGCCGTGATGCTCGCCGTGGGATTGGCGATGGGGTTCTACACGCAAGGGCAGGCGCTCGCCGCCATTGACTTCAACACCCTGGGTCTGCTCCTCGGCATGATGATGCTCATGGCCATGTTCCGAAATACCGGCGCCGTTGAGGCACTGGCGATCCTCGCCGCCCAGAAAGCCAGAGGCAGCCCGGTACGATTGCTGGCAATCTTGGGTGGACTGACGACGATCATTTCCATGCTGTTAAACAACGCCACCGTCATTCTTCTGCTCGCGCCGGTTACCATCATGGTTGCGGCTCACCTCAAAATCAGCCCCGTGCCTTTGCTGATGGGCGAGGCGTTCCTGTCCAATGTTGGAGGAACCGCGACATTGATCGGCGATCCCCCGAATGTTCTGATCGGCTCTGCCGCAGGGCTCACGTTCAACGATTTTCTAATCGTCCTCCTGCCCGTTGTGCTCGTCGCCTACTACCCGACACTGTGGACGATTCGCTGGCTGTTCGCCGCCGCGCTTCAGGTCCGCGCGGGCCAGTCGGCGGACCTCTCGTCCATGCGACCGCGTGACTCGATCAAGGACGGTGCCGGTCTGACCAAGCTATTGGTAGTGCTGGGCATCATGCTCGCGCTGTTCACGCTCCAAGATACGTTGCATCTCCAGTTAGCCGTCATCACCTTTCTTGGCGTCGCTTTGGCGATGGCCTGGCTCCTTCCAAATCCCGGGGACCTTCTCAAGGCAGTAGATTGGAACGTGCTTCTATTCTTCACCTCTCTTTTTATCGCAGTCGGCGGGCTGGAAGCAGCAGGCTCGTTGAAAGCCGCGGCTCACGCTATTGCTGGTTTCGCCGGGTCTCATGTCTTGCTGACTGCTGTGCTTCTCCTCTGGGTAGCCGCGTTGCTGTCTGCAATCGTGGACAATATTCCGTTCGTGGTGGCCATGATTCCGATCATCAAGGGGCTGGAGGCACAAGGACCAAGTATGGAGCCGTTATGGTGGGCCCTTGCGATTGGCGCGGGTTTCGGGGGCAATGCAACGCCCATCGGGGCCAGCGCTAACATCCTCACGATCGCTCTGTCCGAGCGCGCCGGCTATCCCATTACGTTCCGCATGTGGCTCCGGTCGGGAGCCATCGTCACCCTTGTGTCGTGTGCCGTCGGCACACTGGTGTTCCTCGTGATCTTCGGCCTGCTGAAACGGTAAGCTCGCGTCTGTCGTGGACTGGCTAGCCGACAACAGGGTGCGGCTGGCCACAGGAACAGACGGCGTCGTTCGGTTGGATCTAGGACGTAGCTGCAGGGATGGCTGCCGGATCGTAATTCAGGTTTGGCCCAAGCCAGCGCTCGATGGCTCCTAGGTCCATTTGTTTGCGTTGCGCATAGTCCAGCACCTGATCGCGGCCGATCTTGCCGACCGCGAAATACTTCGCTTCGGGATGAGCAAAGTAGAGGCCGCTGACCGAGCTGGCCGGCAGCATCGCAAAGGTTTCGGTCAGCGTGATACCCGCGTGCTTCTCCGCCTGTAGCAGATCGAACAGGATCCGCTTTTCGGTATGGTCCGGGCAGGCTGGGTAGCCGGGCGCCGGACGAATGCCGCGGTAGCGCTCCCGGATCAGATCCTCATTGCTGAGCGCCTCCCCCTTGCCGTAGCCCCACTCCTCGCGTGCCTTCTTGTGCAGCAGCTCGGCGAAGGCCTCCGCCAGCCGGTCAGCCAACGCCTTTGTCATGATCGAGTTGTAGTCGTCGTGCTCCTTCTCAAAACGCGCGCAGATCGCTTCAACACCAATGCCGCTCGTGACCGCGAACGCGCCCATGTAATCCTTGAGGCCCGTGGACTTTGGCGCAATATAATCGGCCAGGGCGCGGTTGAATTGCCCCTCAGGCTTCGGCGTCTGCTGGCGGAGCGTATGAAAGGTCATAAGCACCGACGCGCGCGATTCGTCCCGGTACAGTTCGATGTCGTCACCCACGCTGTTGGCCGGGAAAAAGCCGTACACCCCGCGTGCCGTGAGCAGCTTGCCGTGGATAAGCTTGTCCAGCAAAGCTTGCGCATCGTCGAACAACTCCTTGGCCTTCGCGCCGACGGTCGGGTCCTCAAAAATCTTGGGGTAGCGCCCGCGCAGTTCCCAGGTATGAAAGAACGGCGACCAGTCAATGAACGGGACAATTTTATCCAGCGGGAACTGATCGAGCACACGCACGCCGGTGAAGGCCGGTGTTGGAATGTCCACAGCTTGCCACTCGATCAGCGTTCTCCGCTCGCGCGCCTCGGCCAGCGTGAGCAAGGCCTTCTCCCCGCGCTCCTTGTGCGCGTGCCGGACCTGCTCCTGATCGCGCCGGTTGCGATCTGCGAAGGTCGCCCGCTGCTCCGGGCTCATGAGCGCGCCCACGACGCCCACCGCACGGGACGCGTCCAGCACGTGCACAACCGGCCGCTCGTACGCGGGCGCGATCTTCACCGCCGTGTGCGCTTTGCTCGTCGTGGCCCCGCCGATCAAAAGCGGCACCGCGAAGCCTTCCCGGGCCATCTCCCGCGCCACGTGCACCATCTCGTCCAACGATGGCGTGATCAGGCCGCTGAGGCCAATGATATTGACATGGCGCTCACGAGCGGTCGCGAGGATCTTCTCGCAGGGCACCATCACGCCAAGGTCGATCACCTCGTAGTTGTTGCAGCCGAGGACGACCCCCACGATGTTTTTGCCAATGTCATGCACGTCCCCTTTCACGGTGGCCATGAGGATCTTCCCCTGCGCCTCTCTGCGTCCTGTGCGTTCCTTTTCCGCTTCCATAAACGGCTGCAGATATGCGACTGCTTTTTTCATGACGCGCGCGCTCTTGACGACCTGTGGCAGGAACATCTTGCCGGAGCCGAACAGATCCCCGACGATGTTCATCCCGGCCATTAGCGGGCCTTCGATCACCTCGAGCGGTTTCGCGTACTTCCGTCTCGCTTCTTCAACGTCCGCTTCAATGTATTCCACGATGCCCTTCACCAGCGCGTGCGAGAGGCGCTCCTCGACCGGGCCCTGTCGCCAGACATCCTCCTGCACAGCCGCCTTGCCTGTCTGCTTGACGGTCTCGGCGAAGGCCACCAGCCGCTCGGTGGCGTCCGGGCGGCGGTTCAGCAGCACGTCCTCCACAAGTTCGAGCAGATCCTTGGGGATCTCCTCGTACACCGCAAGCTGCCCGGCGTTGACGATCCCCATGTCGAGGCCGGCGCGGATCGCGTGATACAGGAAGGCGGAGTGCATCGCCTCCCGCACCGCATTGTTGCCGCGGAACGAGAACGAGATGTTGCTCACGCCACCGCTGACCTTGCAGCACGGCAGCGTCGCCTTGATCCTGCGGGTCGCCTCGATGAAGGCCACGGCGTAGTTGTTGTGCTCCTCGATGCCGGTGGCGACGGTCAGGATGTTCGGATCGAAGATGATGTCCTGCGGCGGAAACCCGATCCTCTCGGTCAAAAGCCGGTATGCCCGCGTGCAGACCTCGACCTTGCGGTCCAGCGTGTCGGCCTGCCCCGCCTCGTCGAACGCCATGACCACGACCGCCGTCCCGTAGCGTCGGATCAGTTTGGCGCGCTCGAGAAATGCCTGCTCGCCTTCCTTCAGGCTGATCGAGTTGACGATCCCCTTGCCCTGCACGCACTTGAGCCCGGCTTCGATCACCTCCCATTTGGAGCTGTCGATCATGATCGGCACGCGGGCGATGTCCGGCTCGGACGCGATGAGCCGAAGGAACGTGCTCATGGCCTCCTTCGAGTCCAGCATGGCCTCGTCCATGTTCACGTCAACGATCTGCGCGCCGCCGTCCACTTGCTGCCGGGCTACGGCGAGCGCGCCTTCGTAGTCCCCGCCGAGGATCAGCTTGGCGAATTGAGGCGAACCGGTGATGTTGGTCCGCTCCCCGATGTTGACGAAGTTCGTGTCCGGGCGGATGGTCATCGGCTCGAGGCCGCTCAGGCGCGTATACGGCTCGACGGCCGCCGGGACATGCGGCGGCCAATTCCGGACAGCCTCGGCAACTGCCTTGATGTGGGCTGGCGTGGTCCCGCAACACCCGCCCACGATGTTGAGCCAGCCTCGCTCCGCGAACTCCCGGAGATCGGCCGACATGATCTCGGGGGTCTCGTCGAAGCCGCCGAAGGCGTTCGGCAGCCCGGCGTTCGGGTAACAACTGATGAACACCGGCGCGACGCTCGCCAACTCTTCGAGGTAAGGCCGCATCTGCTTCGCGCCGAGCGCGCAGTTGATCCCGACGCTCAACAGCGGCATGTGGGCGATCGAATTCCAGAACGCCTCCACCGTCTGGCCGGAGAGCGTGCGTCCGCTTCGGTCCGTGATCGTGACCGAGACCATGACCGGCACGCGCCGTCCCTTCGCCTCGAAATGCTGGTCGATGGCGAACAGCGCGGCCTTTAGGTTCAGCGTGTCGAAGACGGTTTCGCACAGGAGTAAATCTACGCCGCCGTCCATCAGCCCCCGAACCTGCTCCGTGTAGGCGGCGACCAGTTCGTCATACGTCACCGCGCGGAAAGCGGGATTGTTGACATCGGGCGACATGGAAGCGGTGCGGTTGGTCGGCCCCATGGCGCCGGCGACGAAACGCGGGCGCGTCGGGTCGGCGGCCGTCACCTTCTTCACGGCCTTGCGCGCGACGCGGGCGCCCGCAACGTTCAGGTCGTACACCACGCGTTCCAGATGGTAATCCGCCAGGGAAATAGCCGTGGAGTTAAACGTGTTGGTCTCGATGATGTCGGCACCGGCGTCCAGGTACTGACGGTGGATCGCCTCGACGAGCTCCGGCCGGGTGAGGCACAGGAGGTCGTTGCACCCTTTCAGGTCATACGGGTGGTTGGCAAACTGGCGTCCGCGAAAGCCCGCCTCATCCAGCCGATGGGCCTGAATCATGGTGCCCATCGCGCCGTCAAGAATGGCGATCCGGCTCCGCAAAATGCGCT
>VBOD01000038.1 GCA_005877615.1 Nitrospirota bacterium
CCTTGAGAGCATCCTCGCCGAAGTCGAGCGCCACGAGTGCCGGCTGGTCGAGATCACCGGAGGCGAGCCGCTCGCGCAAAGCGAGGTCCATGGGCTCATCACCGCACTGGCCGATCGCGGGCACACGGTGCTGATCGAGACGAGCGGCGCGCTCGACATTACGCCGGTGGACCCGCGGGCCATTCTCATCATGGATCTTAAGTGCCCCGGCAGCGGCATGGAAGACCGGAACCTCTGGGCCAACCTCCCGAAGCTCAAGCCGACGGACGAGGTCAAATTCGTGATCAAGGACCGCGGGGACTACGAGTGGGCCGTCGCAAAGATCCGCGAGCACGCGCTGACGGACAAGCACACGCTCCTGCTCAGTCCCGTCTTCGGTGAACTGGACCCGCGGACGCTCGCCGAGTGGGTGCTGGCCTACCGGCTGCCCGTCCGCCTTCAATTGCAATTGCACAAGTTCATCTGGGATCCCGCGATGCGCGGAGTCTGACGGAGTGCAGCCCAGAGCATGATGGACATCAGGGTTCGCACAGGCCATGTGGAGGAGGAAGCAGCTGACGCCGTCGTCGTGATGCACTGCGAGGGTGAGCCGCGCCTGACCGGAGGGGCTTCTGCGCTCGATACGCAGCTCAAGGGGCGGCTGGCCGCCCTCCTCAAGAGCGGCGAGTTCACCGGTAAGCCCAATCAGGTGTCCATCGTGCACGTCGCGCCGGGCGAGCGTGTGCATGCCAAGCGGGTGGTGCTGGTAGGGCTCGGCAAGCCCAAGGAGGCCTCGCTGGAGAAACTCCGCCAGGCCACGGCCACTGCCGCCAAGGCGATCCGCACTGTGGGCGCTGAGTCGTTTGCCGTGTCCGTGCAGGACCCAGCCCAACTCCTGACCGGGCTGCCCGCCGCCAGCCGCGTGCGCGAAGTCGCCCAGGCCCTCGTCGAAAGCGCGATCCTGGGCCTCTACCAGTTCACGGTCTATCACACGGAACAGAAGGACACGGCCAAAGACGTCCGGCGCATGACCGTGCTGATGAGCGATCCGCCTGCGCTGGCCCAGGCGCAGCAAGGGGCCCGGCAGGGGCAGATCGTCGGGGAGGCCGCCACGTACGTGCGTGACCTCTGCAACCACCCGGCGAATGTCGTCACGCCGACCTACATCGCGAACGAGGCGAAGAAAGTGGCGCGGGAACGAGGCGTGCGTTGCACAGTCCTCGACCGGCCGCAGATGGAGCGCCTCGGGATGGGTGCGATCCTGGGCGTCGCCAGGGGCAGCCACGAGCCGCCCAAGTTCATCATCCTGGAATACCGGGGCGGCCCCCGCGGCGAGCGGCCAGTGGCGCTCGTCGGCAAGACGATCACGTTCGATTCGGGCGGGATCTCGCTCAAGCCGGCCGACAACATGGAACAGATGAAGGCCGACATGACCGGTGGCGCCGCCGTCCTGGCGGCAGTCCGGGCGGCCTCGCGGCTCCGCCTTCCCCTCAACCTCGTCGCCGTGATCCCGGCCACGGAGAACATGCCTGGTGGGCGCGCGATCAAGCCCGGGGACGTCCTCCGGAGCCTCTCCGGCAAGACCATCGAAGTCATCAACACGGACGCCGAGGGGCGCCTGATCCTCGCCGACGGCCTGACATACGCCCAGCGCTTTAAGCCTGCCGCTCTCATAGACATCGCGACGCTGACCGGCGCCTGCGTCGTGGCCTTGGGCAACCACGCCATCGGCGTGCTGGGGAATAACGAACGGTTGATCGGGGAACTCAAAGACGCTGGTGAGCGGTGCGGCGAGCGTGTGTGGCAACTGCCGCTCTGGGAAGAATACTATGAGCAGATCAAGAGCGACGTGGCCGACGTGAAAAATACAGGCGGGCGCGCCGGCGGGACCATTACGGCCGCGGCCTTCCTCAGCAAGTTCGCGGGCGACGGCGTCTGGGCCCACCTCGACATCGCTAGCACCGACTGGAGCGAGCGCGAGCGCGCATACATCCCAAAGGGCGCGACGGGCGTGGGCGTCCGCCTGTTGATCCAGTTCCTTTGCAACCGGGCCAACGGCCCGCGGCCCTCCGCGGCGCAAGGTCACTGACGATGGTGATGCCGTGAAGCTCCGAGAGAAGGTCGGCCAGCTCTTCATGCTCGGCTTTCAGGGGACCGAGCTCACGGAGGATCTGCGCCAGCTCATCAAAGCCTATCACCCCGGCGGGGTGCTCCTCTTCAGTCGCAACCTCACAGATCCGGAGCAGGCCGCGCGCCTCACCAACGCCTTGCAGAAGCTGACCCCCAAGATGCCCCTGCTGGTGGCCATCGATCAGGAAGGCGGCCGGGTGGCGCGGCTGCCCAAGGGCTTCACCGTGTTTCCGGGGCAGGGCACCCTGGGCCGGGCCGGGACTGTCTCCCTGGCGTACAGCTTCGCCGAGGTGACCGCCAGGGAGCTGCGCGCGATCGGCGTGAACATGAACCTGTCGCCGGTCCTGGACGTGAACACCCATCCGCAGAATCCCGTCATCGGCGATCGATCGTTCGGTACCGATCCCGAGCTGGTCGAGACCCTCGGCCTCGCCGTGATCGCCGGGCTGCAGGACAACGGCGTGCTGGCCTGCGGCAAGCACTTCCCCGGCCACGGCGACACGGAAGCAGACTCGCACAAGGAGCTGCCGACGGTGTCCCACGGGCTCGGTCGGCTGCACGAGATCGAGTTGCGGCCCTTCGCGCACTGCTTCCAGAACGGCCTCGCGGCCGTCATGACGGCGCACGTCCGCTATCCGGCCTTGGACCAGGAGCACCCTGCCACGCTGTCCCCGGCCATCCTGACCGACTTGCTCCGCAGCCAGCTCCAGTTCAAGGGGCTGGTACTGACGGACGATCTGGAGATGCATGCCATCCTGGACCATTACAGCATCGAAGCGGCGGCCATCCGCGCGCTGAACGCCGGCGCGGACATCCTGCTGGTCTGCAAAGACCCCGAGCGCCAAGCTACCGCCATGAACGCCGTCTACCGCGCCGTGAAAGACGGCGACATCCCAGATCTGCGGTTCGAACACGCCGTGCTGCGGGTGCTCGAGGCCAAGGAGCGCTACCTGCTGCCGTACACGCCGGCAGACCCAAAGCACGCGGCCGAGCGCGTCGGCACCAAAGCGCACCGAGAGGTCGCCCACAGCATCAAGGAAGCCGCCGAACAGGCCAGCGTCTGAGCGGATCCGTCATGGGCTTGAAGAAGGGCGACATCATCGACGAGTTCAAACGCTACCCTGACAGTTGCGGGCTCGTCGTCAAAGTGATGCACGGGGGGGAGGGCTTCCAGAAGATCGTCTGCTGCGGCCACGAGTTGACGGAAGCGGACGTGGTGCCCGCCCGTCTCAACAAGTTCGGCCGCAAGTTCAGCCCCAAGGGCGTCGGCTACATCATTGACGAGAAGAAGGGCCATCCCAACGCATGTGGCCTGCGCCTGATGGTCATGGATGGAGGCCAGGGGCTGCAACGCATGGAATGCTGCGGCCACACGCTTACCTTGGCCGATGAAAAGGAGCTGCTCACCTTAGGGTTCGGGACCCTCCGGGAGTCCGAGCCTGCGAACGAGCCGGAGGGACCGGGAAGCCCCACCGGGACCGCCTGAACAGCCGGAGTCCGGATCAGACCAGAACAATTCTCAGTTGTTTTGCATGAAACTCCAGGACAGACATCGCCTGATGTATCCGCTGCAGGCGCTGGTTGCGCGCACGCAGGGCTTCTTGATTGCTGAGGTCCACCCCTGCCGAGCGGATGGTCGTCTGCAGTTTGTGAAGGTGCATGTGGAGGTCCTTGAACGAGGACGCGTCAAGTTTCTTCAGCACCAGGGGATTCAACGCGATATAGCCCTCCATGATGTCCTTGGCCATCATGGCGAAGCTCCGCCCTCCGCTACCCCCTCCCCCCGTTACGACAGCCATACCTCTACCTACATCAGCTCGCGTCGCACGCTGATCGGCGTCCTCGCCCTGAGGGCTTCCTGATAGGCCATCAGGGCCCGCTGCTGTTTTTGGCTCAGCACGGCCTGGATCGCGCGGTCGGTCTGCGCGCTGTCCTGCATCGGCACGGCCGGCGTCGGCTGGCTGGCCAGGATCGCCTGCGCCATGGCCAGTTCATCCGCGGTCGGGGCCACCGACTCGCGGACCAACATCCGCGCCTTCTCCCGCATCAACTCGGCCTGCTGGGCGGCTTCGAACTGCTCCGGCGTGAGCCGGTTCTGGGCCAGGACGCGCTTGTAGAGCTCCGGGTCGAACTGGCCGTTGTGCAGAAACGCGGGAACCTTCACGATCGAGTCCCGCAGCTCGTTGACCGTCACGACGACGCCCATCTCGCGCGCGACCTGCGACCACAGACTGCTTTCGATGAGCTGGTTGATCACCTGCTGCTTGAGCTGGTCCTCTGGGATGTCGGTGGAGATCACCCCTTCCTGTTTCAGATAGCGATACCGTTCGGCCAGCCGCTGGTAGGCCTGGAGGTACTCGGTGCGCGACACCTTGTCGTCCCCCACACGGACGATGCTGTCTTCCTTGTTCTCCTCAAACCCCCACCATCCCATCGTGACCACGAAGACAGCCGCGATCAGGAACATGAGGGTCCGATAGAACCAGGGGCGCTCGATCGCACTTTCCCGGATGACTTTCAGCAAGGTTCCCTCTCCAGAACAGGGCAAATTTATTGTACGCAAAGGTGGTCGCCGGCGCAATGACCTTCAACTATTTGTTCTCCTTGGCGTTTTCTGTTACAATCCCTCCCCTAGCGGTGGGAGCAGGATTCGTGCCGGACACGGGGGGTATTCTCACACAGGAACAGGACCATGCACCAGCCCGTGTCTTTCCCAAGGCAACAGTTTTGCATCGTTTCATCGCGAAGTCGTTGGACCTGTTGATCGTGTTGGGAGTGGGGGAATTGGCACCGCCGTACGGGTTCTGGGTAGCCCTCTGGTACGTCCTGGTGGCAGATGGCTTTTCCGGACGCAGCATCGGGAAACGTCTCATCGGGCTACAGGCCTGGGTGCCTGAATTGCATGCGCCGGCCGGTTTCAGGGACTCGATCATCCGGAACGTCCCCCTTGCCGTCGGCTATGCGGCCTTCCAGATCCCGTTTGTGGGCTGGCTCGGGGCCGCCGCGGTCTTGGGCATCGAGTCCCTCCTGATCATCGGCAACGAGCGGGGCCTGCGGATCGGCGACGAGCTGGCCCATACGCAGGTCGTGGATGAGCAGATCTTCGATGTCGAGTCCCTATCGTAAAGGAGGAGTAACGTGAGCCTCGCCTCAGACATCTTCGGGTGGTTCTCCAATGACCTGGCCATCGACCTCGGTACCGCCACCACGCTGGTGTACGTGCGCGGGCGCGGCATCGTGCTCAACGAGCCGTCGGTGGTGGCCATCGAAAAGAAGACCGAAAAGGTGTTGGCCGTCGGCGCCGAGGCCAAGAAGATGCTGGGCCGCACTCCCGGTAACATCATGGCCATCCGGCCGATGAAAGAGGGCGTGATTGCCGACTTCGAGATGGCCGAAAAGATGCTCCGGCACTTCATCACGAAGGCACACAACCGCAGCACCTTCGTGCGGCCGCGGATCATCATCGGCGTGCCCTCGCGGATCACGCAGGTGGAGCAGCGAGCGGTGCGTGATTCGGCGGAGCTGGCCGGCGCTCGGGAGGTCTACCTGATCGAGGAGCCCGTCGCCGCGGCCATCGGCGCCGGCCTGCCCATCACGGAGCCCTCGGGCAACATGGTGGTGGACATCGGCGGCGGCACCACCGACATTGCCGTTCTCTCGCTGGGCGGGATCGTCTACAGCGAATCAGTGAAGGTGGCAGGCGACCGCATGGACGACGCCATCATGAACTACGTGAAGAAGAAGTACAACCTCCTCATCGGCGATCACATGGCCGAGCGGGTCAAGGTGGAGATCGGGTCCGCCTATCCGTTTGCGGAGAAGAAAACCATGATGGTGAAAGGGCGCGACCTGATCTCCGGCATTCCCCGGACGCTTGTCATCGACGATTCCGAGATCCGGGAGGCCCTCTACGAGCCGATCAGCACGATCGTGAATGCCATCAAGGTGGCCCTCGAGAACACGCCGCCCGAACTGGCCGGCGACATCATCGACTGCGGGATCGTGTTGACGGGCGGGGGGTCCATGCTCTGGGGGATGGACACGCGCCTGCGGGAGGAAACGGGCTTGCCGATCATTACAGTGGACGACCCCCTCACCTCCGTGGTGTTGGGCGTCGGGAAGATCCTTGACGAACTCGATCTGCTTCGCAAAGTGAGTGTGATGTCCCAATACAGCAGTTCGCGGTAACGGGTGGCCCTGCCGGTGACATGATCTCGTTGCAATCGATCGCGGGAGGGAAGCGGGCTGTCCTCCTGTTGCTCGTCTTTCTGGCGGTCGCGCTGCTCCTCCTGCCGGAATCCCGCCAAGAATCCCTCATGGTAATCGGCCGGCCCATGGCCGCCGTCATCGCCGTGCCGCTCCGCGTCATGGAGGCGGCCAACCAGAAGATCGACACGACTGTGAACCGGTACTTGGCGCTGCAGCAATGGCGCGAGGAGAACCGGGCCCTCCGACAACATATCGCACACCTGCAGGAAGAGAACGCGCGCCTACGGGAGACGGCCGTGGCGGCCACCCGGCTGCACGACCTGCTCGAGCTGCAGGAGCAACTGCCCTATCCCACCGTCGCCGCCCAGGTGATCGGCCGGGACCCCACGAACTGGTACCGCAGCCTCGTCATCAACAAGGGCCGCAAGAACGGCCTAGCCGCCGATATGGGCGTGGTGACGCCGGCGGGCGCGGTCGGGCGCATCGTGAAAGCCTACGACCGCTTCGCCATCGTGCTGCTCCTCAACGACCTGAACAACGCAGTCACAGGGCTGGTGCAGCGTACGCGGGACGAGGGCATTGTGGAAGGCACGGAGAAGGGGCTCGCACAGATCAAGTACCTGCCCCTGCTCTCGACCGTGAAGGTCGGCGACCAGGTCGTCACGTCCGGCCTGGCGGGCGGGTTCCCGCGCGGTCTGCCGATCGGCACCATCACCAAGATCGAGCGGCGCGAGGCAGAGCTGTTCCTCTCCGCCGAGATCGCGCCGGACGCGGACTTCACGAAGATCGAGGAGGTGCTCGTCATCACCGCCCCGCGGGAGAGTGCGCAGCTCCCCGCCAACCCGTTCTCCTTCCAGCCAGCGGCCCCGGTCAAGCCCGCAGGAGAGCCTCGATGAAGGTCCTTGGCTACGCCGCGCTGATCCTGCTCCTCGTCCCGCTCCAGGTCGTCCTCGTCGACCGGATCAGTCTCTTCGACATCCGCCCGGACCTGGCGCTCGTGGCCGTCTGCCTGATCGGCCTGTACCGCGGCGAGATGGACGCGCTGCTGGCGGGAATCGCGATGGGATTCGCCCAGGACTTGTTCTCCGGCGGCGGACAGTGGAGCAACCTGTGCCTCAAGCCGATCCTCGGCCTGATCGCCGGGCTCGCCAGCCGCAACCTGGTCAACCTGACCTGGCTCTTCGCCTTCGGCCTGATCTTGTGCCTGTCGGTCCTCTCCGGCACGGTCATGTACCTGCTGAAAGCCTATACGGGCCCCGGCGCGAGCTTCTTCCTCGCGGCCCGTGGCATCATCCTGCCCCAGGCCTGCTACGACGCGCTAGTGGGCCTCGCCCTGTTCAAGCTCCTGCAGCGCGGGCGGGCATCCCGCACGCCGCAGAGCGCGCTCAGCTATGAGTAAGTTCACCACACAGCACGAGGACTTCAGAAACCTGCAGCGCCGGCTGTTGTACCTGCGCACCGGCCTGCTGCTCTGCCTGCTGCTGCTCTCGGCACGTCTCTGGTACCTGCAGGTCGTCCAGGGCACCTATTACCACGAGCTCGCGGAACAGAACCGGGTCCGCACGGTGGACCTCAAGCCGGCCCGCGGGCTGATCTTCGACCGCCACGGCGAGTTGCTGGCCAACAACGTCCCTAGCTTCAACCTGTACCTCACCGTCGAGGACATCCGGGATCGGGAGGGCTTGGCTGCCGCGCTCGAGGACCTGATCGGGCTTCCCCGCGCCGAGACCATGAAGCGGCTGATCCAACAGGCCAAGTCATATGTCCCGATCCTGCTCAAATCCGGCCTGACCCTGCGCGAGGCCGCCCTCCTCGAAGGCCACCGGCTGGAGCTCACGGGCCTGCGGGTCCAGGCGGAGTCCCAACGGAACTACGTCCATGGGCCTCTGGGGAGCCACCTCCTGGGCTACGTCGGCGAGGTGTCGCCCGAGCAGCAGGAGGAGCCGGACTTCGCGGGTCTGGTCCAGGGCAGCATCGTCGGCAAGGCCGGCGTCGAGAAGACCTACGACCGCATGCTCCGGGGAAAGCCCGGCGAGAAGACCATCGAAGTGGACGCGCGGGGCAACGAACGGAAGACCGTGGCGGTGGTCGAACAGACTCCGGGCGAGGACCTCTACCTGAGCCTGGACCTGCGCCTCCAGCGCTTCGCCGAATCACTCCTGGGCGCCGAAGCCGGCGCGGTCGTCGCGCTGGATCCCCGGAATGGGGATGTGCTGGTGATGGCCAGCAGCCCGGCCTACGACCCCAATGTCCTCTCGCGTGGGCTCACGCCCGCGCTGTGGGAGCAGATCGCGTCGGATACGCGCCACCCGCTGACCAACCGGGCCATGCAAGGCCAGTATCCGCCCGGCTCCACGTTCAAGATCATGGTCGCCTCCGCCGCGCTCGAATCGGACAAGTGGTCCGCCGACACTCAGGTCCGCTGCACCGGCGTGTTCCCCTTCTCCAGGGGCCACGTGTTCAAGGACTGGAAGAGGGGCGGACACGGCGTGCTGGACATGTACCACGCGCTGGTCCACTCGTGCGACGTCTACTTCTACAACGTCGGCCATCGCCTCGGCATCGACACGATCGCCGAGACCGCGCGCCTGTTCGGCCTGGGGCAACCCACCGGCGTCGATCTGCCGTCTGAGCGCGCCGGGGTCGTACCCTCCACCGAATGGAAGCAGCGTGTGCGGAAAGAGCAGTGGTACCCCGGCGAGACCATCTCCGCCTCCATTGGGCAGGGCTACATAACCGTCACACCGCTTCAGATGGCCGTCGCGATCGGGGCCGTCTCCAACGGAGGGATGCTCTACCGGCCGCGGCTGGTCCGGGCCGTCCGGGAGCGTGCGACCGGGCGGCTCCAGGAGTATCCGTCGGTGGAACGCGGGCCAGTGCCGCTGCACGAGAGCACGCTCCATCTCCTGCAGGATGCGCTGCGGGAGGTTGTCCTGCACGGCACCGGCGGCCGGGCGCGCTCCCAGCTCGTCTCGATCGCCGGCAAGACAGGGACAGCGCAGACGGTGGGCGCGCGGGCCAGCCAGGTGAGCACCGACGAGGAGGGCATTCCCAAGCAGCTCCGCGACCACGCCTGGTTCGTGGCCTACGCGCCGGCCGAAGACCCCAAGATCGCGGTCGCCGTGCTCGTGGAGAACACCGGCCACGGCGGCACGTACGCCGCGCCGATCGCCAAGGCCCTGATCGAAGAATACTGGAAGGACTCGGACGTCGATGATCGACACCAGATCGCCGGATAGTTTTGAATGGCGGTTCGTTCTCGTGGCGCTGGGGATCCTCGCCTTGGGCGTGATCTCCATCTACAGCGTCTCCCCAAGCACGACGCCCAAGGGCCAGACCCCCCTCTATGCCAAACAGCTGACCTGGATCCTGATCGGCCTCGTGGCGTTCCTAGCGGCCGTCGCCATCGACTACCACAAGCTCGCCCGTCACGCTTACATCCTCTACGGATTCACCCTGGTCCTCCTGGCGCTCGTCCTGGTCACAGGCCGCGTCAGCCGCGGTGCCCAGCGCTGGTTCGCCGTGGGGCCCGTCGTCTTCCAGCCGTCGGAAGTGGCCAAGCTGGTGCTGGTCCTCGTGCTCTCGAAATACTTCGCCGACGTGCAGCGCTTCGGCTGGATCCAGCGGGTGATCGTGCCTGGCCTGATCACCCTCCCTGGGCTCCTCTTGATCCTGAAGCAGCCGGACCTGGGCACCGCGATGAGCTTTACCTTCATCTTCGTCACAATGGTCCTGGTCGGCGGGCTGCACGCAAAAGCGCTCGGCCTCGGCGTGCTCTTCACATCCATGCTGTTTCCCTTCGCCTGGGAGCTCGTCTGGACGTCACTGCACGACTACCAGCGCGAGCGGATCCTGACCTTCTGGGACCCCACGACGGACCCAGGCGGCAGGGGGTATCACGCCCTGCAGTCCCGGATCGCGATCGGGTCGGGTGGCCTGCTCGGCAAGGGCCTCGACGAGGCCACGCAGAGCCGGCTCAAGTTCCTGCCCGAAGGCCATACGGACTTCGTCTTCGCGGTGTTCGCCGAGCAGTGGGGCTTCATCGGAGTCTTCGTGCTCTTCGTGCTCTTCGCGACCTTGATCTTCCTGGCCTCGGAGATCGCCTTCAAGGCCAAGGACCCGCTAGGGCTGCTCTTGGCGACCGGTATTCTGTCGATGGTGGGCTTCTGCCTGATGGTCAACGTGGGCATGACGATGGGGATCTTCCCGATCGTCGGCATCCCGCTCCCGCTGATGAGCTACGGCGGGACCACCACCGTGACCTCCATGGCGGCCCTGGGGCTCTTGCTGAATGTGAAACGACGTCGGTTGACACTGTTCTATTAAAATTGCTTAAACCTTTTGACGGCATGGGGGTCTAACAGAACATGGTTGACGACATAAGCGCCGACCGCACCAGTTACACCCGCCGGCCAAGGAGTGGGTATGGGGTTGGAGATCATCATCAATGTCGCGCGGGAGGAAACCCGCGTGGCAGTCCTCGACCGAAAGGTCCTGACGGACCTCTACATCGATCGGGTCAAGCACCGGGACTACGTCGGCAACGTTTATAAGGGCAAGGTCGTCAAAGTCCTGCCCGGTCTACAGGCCGCCTTCATTGACATCGGCCAGGACAAGGCGGCGTTCATGCACGTCTCCGAGCTCACCGGCGGGATCGGCGCGGACGAGACGCTCCTAGAGCTAGACGACAAGGCCGCCGAGGTCCCGAAGCCCAAGCGTCATACGTCGAAACCCATCGAGGAGCTCCTGGAAGAGGGCCAGGAGCTCGTGGTCCAAGTCATCAAGGGACCGATCGGCACCAAGGGCTCGCGGGTGACCTCGTACATCTCGCTGCCCGGCCGCTACCTGGTCTTCCTGCCGCACGTCGACCACATCGGCATCTCGCGCCGGATCGAGAACGACGAAGAGCGCGCCCGCCTGAAGCAACTCATGCTGAAACTCCGCAAGCCGGGGTCAGGCTACATCGTCCGGACGGTCAGCGAGGGGGTGACGGACGATGAGCTCCGCTCGGACGTCGAATTCCTCCAGGCCACGTGGGAGGAGATCCAGGAGAAGAAGACCCGCCTGAAGGCACCGGCCCTGCTGCACAACGACCTGGACCTGGTCTTCAGGACCGTCCGCGACCACTTCACGAAGGAGGTCCAGCACCTGTGGGTGGACTCGAAGCCCGACTACGACGCCATCCGGGAGTTCGTAGGCCGCTACCTGCCCGAATTGCTGCCCCGCATCCACCTCTACACCAAGGATGAGCCGATCTTCGACCATTTCGACCTGGAATCGGAGATCGCCAAGGCCACCGCGCGCAAGGTATGGCTCAAGTCGGGCGGGCACATCGTGATCGACCACACGGAAGCGATGACCGTCATCGACGTCAACACCGGGCGCTTCGTCGGCAAGCGGGACCTCGAGGAGACGATCACGAAGACCAACCTGGAGGCGGTCAAGGAGATCACCTACCAGCTCAAGCTGCGGAGCATCGGCGGCATCATCATCATCGACTTCATCGACATGGAACGCGAGCGCAACCGGGAGAAGGTGTTCCAGGCGCTCAACGACGCGCTCGCGCATGACAAGGCCCGGACACGCATCCTGCGCATCTCGGAACTGGGCCTCGTGGAGATGTCGCGGGAGCGCGTGCGGGAGGACCTCTACCGCGCGCTCTCGGAGCCCTGCCACTACTGCGAGGGGCGCGGCTACACCAAGGACCCGACCACGATCTGCTACGAGCTGTTCCGCGACATCCGGCGGCTGTCGCCCACGCCCGACGAGCGGACCGTCGTCATCGGCGCTCACCCCAACGTCGCCTCGCTGCTGGCGGACGAAGAGGCCGACTCTCTCGCGGAGATCGAGCGCGAACGGCGCGTCAAGGTCGTCGTCAAGCCCGACCCGACCCTGCACATCGAGCAGTACGATATTGTGATGATCTGACCGCCGCACTTGACGGAACACCGGAGCCTTGGATATTTTGAAGATGTAGTCCTGCGCGGCACCCTCGCATTCCGGTAGCAACCCAGGACACAGACTGGACGTATGAAACCGAGCGGACCAACAGTTCTGCCAGGGAAAGGCGTTGCCACTCTCGACCTCGCGGACGAGCATTATCCGGCGTGGCTGCGCACGATCCCCGATCCGCCGCCAGTCCTCTACTGCGACGGCTCTATGGAGCCGGGCGACCGGCAGGCGGTGGCAATCGTGGGCTCTCGCCAGGCGACACCCTACGGGCTCCGCGTCACCGACGCCCTCGCCCGTGAGCTGAGCGCGCTGGGGTTCACGATCGTGAGCGGGTTCGCGCGTGGCATCGACGCGGCCGCCCACCATGCGGCCCTGGCGTCGGGTGGACGGACAGTCGCCGTATTGGGGTGCGGGCTGGACGTGGACTACCCGTCCGGACACGCGTCCCTGCGCACCGAGATCGCGGGGAGCGGCGCCGTGCTCACGGAGTTCGCGCCTGGCACGGCGCCGTTCGCAACGAACTTCCCGCGCCGGAACCGGATCATCAGCGGACTGGCGCTGGGCGTCGTCGTGGTCGAGGCCAGCGAGGACAGTGGCTCGTTGATCACCGCGCGACTCGCGCTGGAGCAGGGCCGCGAGGTCTTCGCCGTGCCGGGCCCCATCGACGCCCCGACGAGCCGGGGCCCACACGGCCTGCTGAAGCAGGGCGCGAAGCTGGTGGAGACGGTAGACGACATCGTGGAGGAGTTGCTGCCGCAATTGGAAACAATGAGAACGCCACTCAGCCAAGACTCCATGGTTACAGGCGCTGGCAAGCGACGCTCGTTCGCTCCTAAGCCACCGGATCTCTCATCAGAGGAACAGGTCGTGCTCAGAGTGATAGGCCGCGAGCCCAGCCACCTAGACGACCTCACAGAGCAGAGCCACCTGCCGGCTGCCGAAGTGGCGCGGATCCTTCTCGGTTTGGAATTGAAAGCGCTGGTCCACCAGTTGCCAGGTCAGCAGTACTGTCTCAAAAAGCGATGAGATAGCAGATGTTGGCTGTTGCACGTTTAACGATTAACGTATAACGATTACACGATTATCGAGGTTTCATGTCCAAGTCGCTAATCATCGTCGAGTCGCCGACCAAGGCCCGGACCATTTCCAAGTACCTGGGCCGCGGCTACGCCGTCATGGCCTCCGTCGGCCATGTGAAGGACCTCCCCGAGAACAAGCTGGGCGTGGACATCCTGCGCAACTTCACGCCGCAGTACGTGACCATCAAGGGCAAGGCCCAGGTCCTCGCCGAAATCAAGAAGAAGGCGAAGGAGGCCGACAAGGTGTACCTCGCGCCCGACCCCGACCGGGAAGGGGAAGCCATCGCCTGGCACATCGCCCAAGAGATTGACGGGAAGGCGATTGACGGCAAGGCGAAAGGCAAAGCCCGCAAGGTTTTCCGGGTCCTCTTCAACGAGATCACAGAGTCAGCCATCAAGCGCGCGCTGCTGTCCCCCGGGCAGATCGACATGAACCTGGTCAACGCCCAACAGGCCCGGCGCGTGCTCGATCGCATCGTCGGCTACCAGGGCAGCCAGTTGCTGTGGAAGAAGGTCCGCCGGGGCCTCAGCATGGGCCGCGTGCAGTCGGTGGCCGTCAAGTTGATCTGCGACCGCGAGCGCGAGCGCGAGGCCTTCCGCTCGGAGGAGTACTGGACCATTGCGGCGACGCTGGCCGGGAAGCACCCGCCGCCCTTCGAGACCAAGCTCCATAGCGTCAACGGCCAAGAGGCGAGCATCCGCACGGCCCAGGAGGCCGAGCGCATCGTGGCGGCGGTCCGGGACAAGACCTTCGTTGTGCAAGCCATCGAGCGCAAGGAGAAGAAGCGGAATCCGGTGGCGCCCTTCATCACGAGCCGACTCCAGCAGGAGGCGGCGCGCAAGCTGCGCTTCAGCCCCAAGAAGACCATGACCCTGGCCCAGCAGCTCTACGAGGGCATGGACATCGGCAAGGAGGGGCCACTCGGGTTGATCACCTACATGCGCACCGACTCCACCAGGATCGCCCGCGAGGCGGCCGAGGAAGCCCGGCAGGTCATCCGCGAGCGGTTCGGGGCCCAATACATCCCGAGCACACCCAATGTCTACAAGACCCAGAAGGCCGCCCAGGAAGCCCACGAGGCGATCCGGCCGACATCGGCCCGCCGCGATCCCGAGTCCATCCGGCCGTACCTGGACCGCGATCACTACCAGCTCTACAAGCTGATCTGGAACCGCTTCCTCGCCTCCCAGATGGCCCCGGCGCTACTGGAGGTCACGCGCGTGGACTGCGCGCTGGAGCACACGCCGGACACCTACGTGTTCCGGGCCACGGGGACCGTCGTCAAGTTTGCCGGCCATCTGGCAGTGTACCAGGAAGGCAAGGACGCCGAACTCGCCGCGCAAGCGCGCAAGGCCGAGCGGGCGACCGAAGAGGAGGACGAGGCCGAGCGACAGTTACCGGTCCTTACCGAAGGCGAGCGCTTACACCTCGTCGCGCAGGAAGGGCAGGCCGCGCCGGGCCTCACGCCGAAGCAGCACTTCACCCAGCCGCCGCCCCGATACAACGAGGCCCTACTCATCCGCGAACTGGAGGAGAAAGGGATCGGCCGGCCCTCGACCTACGCGAGCATCATTTCCACGATCCAGGATCGACGGTACGTCGAGAAGGCGGACGGCCGCTTCGTGCCGACGGAGACCGGCATCACCGTGAATGACTTCCTCGTCAAGGGGTTTCCAGAAATCCTCAATGTGGACTTCACGTCGCTGATGGAGAAGGAACTGGACGAGGTCGAGGAGGGCGAGAAGCCCTGGGTGACCGCGGTACGCGATTTCTACCTGCCGTTCAGCAAGGACATCGAAAAAGCCAAGCGCCTCCCCGGCCCCAAGGACACGGTCGAGCCGCCGACGAACATCCCCTGCGAGAAGTGTGGTCGGATGATGGTGATCAAGTGGGGCCGGAACGGGAAGTTCCTGGCCTGCCCTGGCTACAAGGAGGACCCGCCCTGCAAGAACACCCAGAACTTCGAGAAGCTGCCCGACGGCACCATCAAGATCGTCGCGAAACAAGATACGACGACCGATGAGAAGTGCGAAAAGTGCGGCTCGCCGATGGTGATCAAGACCGGCCGGTTCGGCAAGTTCCTCGCCTGCTCGGCCTACCCGGCCTGCAAGACCACGAAGGCCATTCCGCTGGGCGTCAAGTGCCCCAAGGACGGCGGCGACCTCACGCAGAAGCGCAGCAAGAAGGGCCGCACGTTCTACGCCTGCACGAACTACCCCAAGTGCGACTTCGCCCTCTGGGACCGGCCCGTGGCGAAGCCCTGCCCGCAATGCCACGCGCCGTTCCTGGTGGAAAAATACTCCAAGCAGACTGGCACCAGCCTTGTCTGCCGCAACGACGAGTGCGGCCACAAGGAATAGTGTGCTAGAATCGGCTCTCTCCCCGGAGCGAGGCGCTCATGCGCGAGGATATCGTCATCATCGGCGGGGGCCTGGCCGGTTCGGAGGCAGCCTGGCAGGCGGCGAACCGCGGCGCCAAGGTCACCCTCTACGAGATGCGTCCCAAAGAGCAGACGGCCGCACACAAGACCGGCTATCTGGCCGAACTGGTCTGCTCCAACTCGCTCGGCTCCGGCGAGCTGCAGAGCGCCCCCGGCCTCCTCAAGGAGGAGATGCGCCGGCTGGGCTCCCTCATTATTAAAGTCGCGAACGACGTGCGGGTGCCGGCGGGCGCCGCTCTGGCCGTCGACCGCGACCTCTTCGCGCAGAAGATCACGCAGGCCCTCGAGGGCCACCCGAACATTCGCATCCTGCGCGAGCCGGTGTCGGAGGTCCCGCCCGACTGCCTGGCGATCGTGGCCACGGGACCCCTGACCTCCGACGCGCTGGCCGAGCACCTCAAGCGCCTGACCAACGCGACGCACCTGTACTTCTACGACTCGATCTCGCCGATCGTGGACGCCGACAGCATCGACATGAGCAAGGTCTTCAAGGCGTCGCGCTACAACAAGGGCGACGCGGACTACCTCAACTGCCCGATGACGGAGGCCGAATACGACGCGTTCCACCAGGCGATGCTGGCGGCCGAGAAGGTGGTCCCCAAGGAGTTCGAGAAGATCCCGTATTTCGAAGGCTGCATCCCCATCGAGGTCATGGCCGAGCGCGGCCGCGACACCATGATGTTCGGGCCGATGAAGCCGGTGGGCCTTGTGGACCCGCGGACGAACGCGCGCCCCTACGCCGTGGTGCAACTGCGGATGGAAAACCGGCACGGCACCTGCTACAACCTGGTCGGGTTCCAGACCAAGCTCACGTACGGCGCCCAGAAGCGCGTCTTCCGGATGATCCCCGGCCTCGAAAACACCGAGTTTCTGCGTTACGGCAGCGTCCACCGGAACACCTTCGTCAACGCGCCGACGCTGCTCCGGGATACGCTGCAATTGAAGAGCGCCGGCCGGATCTTTCTGGCGGGCCAGCTCGTCGGGGTCGAAGGCTACACCGAGGCTGCCGCCACCGGCGGGCTGGCCGGCATCAACGCCGCCCGCGGCCTGCAGGGCCAAGAGCTCGTGGTCCCGCCGGAGACTACCTCGCACGGCGCGCTGCTCAAGTACATCACGACCAGCGACTCGAAACACTTTCAGCCGATGAACACCAACTACGGCCTCTTTCCGCCTCTCCCAACCCGCATCCGCGACAAGCAGGAGCGGCAACGCCGGGTCGGACAGCGCGCCTTGGAGGACTTTGCCGCATGGATACAGCGGTCCGGTCTTTCCTGACGTTCCTCCAGGTCGAGCGGGGCGCGTCCCCGCACACGCTGCGCAACTACGAAGGCGACCTGCGCCAGTTCCTGGCGTTCCTCCAAACGGCGCACAACGGATCGCTGCCCGTGCCCACGGCGGTCGACGCCTATGGGGTGCGGGGCTTCCTGGCCGCGCGCGCCGGGGTGGGAGACGCGAAGAGTTCCCTCGGGCGCAAGCTGGCGACCATCCGGAGCCTCTTCAAGTACCTCGCGCGGGAAGGGGTCGTGCCGCACAGTCCGGCGGCGGCCGTGGTCACGCCGAAGCAGGAGCAAAAGCTCCCCCGCGTCCTGACGGCCGACGACGCCCAGCGCCTCATGGACGACCCCGGCTCCAACGAGCCACGCTCGGTACGCGACCAGGCGCTGCTGGAAGTGCTCTACTCGGCGGGCGTGCGGGTGGCCGAGTTGGTGGGCCTGAACGTCGAGGACGTAGACCTGGACGCAGGGACCGCCACCGTGATGGGCAAGGGCCGTAAGGAGCGGGTCGTGCTGCTGGGGATGAAGGCCGTGGAGGCGCTAAGGGCGTACGTTGGGAAAGAAGGAGCGAGGGGGGGACCGTTGTTTCGCAATCGGCGCGGCGGGCGGCTGACGGCCCGCAGCGTGGAGCGGATCGTCGCAACGGCGTGCCAGGCCCTCGAGAACTTCCCGACGATCACGCCGCACACCCTCCGCCATTCCTTTGCGACCCACCTCCTGGACGGCGGCGCGGACCTGCGCGCGATCCAGGAGCTGCTCGGCCACGCCTCGCTGGCCACGACCCAGCGCTACACACACGTGGCGCTCGACCGGCTGATGGAGGCCTACGACAAGGCCCATCCGCGGGCGCATGACAAGGAGTGACCCCATGATCTTCCGCTCCACGACGATCCTCTGTGTGCGCAAGGACCACCACGTCGCGATGGGCTCCGACGGCCAGGTGACGCACGGCACCACGATCATGAAGCAGAACGCGAAAAAGTTGCGGCGCATGTATAATGATACTGTCCTCGCGGGGTTCGCGGGCGCCACGGCCGACGCCTTCACGCTGTTCGAGAAATTCGAGGGCAAGCTGCAGGAGTACCGGGGCAACCTCACACGGGCGGCCGTGGAGCTCGCGAAGGACTGGCGGATGGACCGGGCGTTGCGCCGGCTGGAGGCGCTGCTTGCCATCGCCGACCAGGAGCACTCGCTGATCGTCTCCGGGACCGGCGACGTGATCGAGCCGGAAGACGGCATCCTGGCCATCGGCTCGGGCGGTCCCTATGCGCTCGCGGCGGCGCGAGCGCTGCTCCGCTACTCGACGCTCGACGCGCGGGCGGTCGTGGAGGAATCCATGAAGATCGCCGGGGGCATCGACATCTATACGAATCTGGAGATCACCGTCGAAGAATTAAAAGGATAAAGACCTGATGGACGAGCAGACCAACCAGCCGCCGAGCCCCGACAGCCTGACCCCGCGCCAGATCGTGGAAGAGCTGGACCGTTACGTGATCGGCCAGCGTGACGCCAAACGCATGGTGGCCATCGCGCTCCGCACCCGGTGGCGGCGCCAGCGGCTGCCCGCGCACCTCCGCGACGAAGTCATGCCGAAGAACATCATCATGATCGGGCCGACCGGGGTCGGCAAGACAGAGATTTCGCGCCGCCTGGCCAAGCTCACGCAGGCGCCCTTCATCAAGGTCGAGGCCTCGAAGTTCACGGAGGTCGGCTACGTCGGACGGGACTGCGAATCCATGGTCCGCGACCTGATCGAGCAGGCCGTGAACATGGTCAAGGCCGAATACGCCGTGCGCATCCAGAAGAAAGCCGAGGCCCAGGCCGAGGAGCGCCTCCTCGACCTGCTCGTTCCCCCACCCCCGCCGAGGACGCCGCCCGGTATCTTCGACCAGGCAAGCTTCGAGGCCCACCAGCCGCCGCCGGGCGAGGGCTACGAGGCGACGCGCTCGAAGTTCCGCCTCCTCCTGCGCGAGGGCAAGCTGGACAGCCGGTCTGTTGAGATCGAGGTCAAGGACAAGGCCGCGGTCCCGATCGGCGTGATCTCCAACGTCGGCGGCATGGAGCAGATTCAAGACCAGCTCCAGGAGATGCTGGGCAGCATGTTCCCGGGCAAGAAGAAGCGCCGCACGGTGAAGGTCCCGGAGGCGCTCGCACTGCTGACCCAGGAGGAGGCCCAGAAGCTGATCGACATGGAGGCCGTCGTCAAGGAGGCCGTCGCTAAGACGGAACAGCACGGCATCATCTTCCTGGACGAGATCGACAAGATCGCAGGGCGCGAGCGGACCATCGGGCCGGACGTCTCCCGCGAGGGCGTCCAGCGCGACCTCCTGCCGATCGTCGAGGGCTCCACGGTCACGACCAAGTACGGGCCGGTCAAGACGGACCACGTCCTGTTCATCGCCGCCGGCGCGTTCCACGTGGCCAAGCCCTCGGACCTCATCCCGGAACTGCAGGGCCGCTTCCCGATCCGGGTGGAGCTGGAGCCCTTGACCAAGGACGACTTCATCCGCATCTTGACGGAGCCCCAGAACGCCCTGATCAAGCAGTACATGGCCCTGCTCGAGACGGAAGGCGTCACGCTGGACTTCACCCGCGAAGGCATCGAGGCGATCGCGGCAACCGCCGTGCAGGTCAACGAGCGCTCGGAGAACATCGGCGCCCGCCGGCTCTTCACGATCATGGAGCGGTTGCTGGAGGACATCTCCTTCACGGCGCCGGAGCTGACCGAGCGGAAGCTGACGATCGACGCCAAGGTCGTGCGTGACCGCCTGAAGGACATCGTGAAGGACGACGATCTGAGCCGCTACATCCTATAGGCGAGGACTCTCTCGGAAGTTGTCATTGCGAGGAGCATGTGCGACGAAGCAATCCAGAATTCAGTGGACAAGAGATTGCTTCGCTTCGCTCGCAATGACACTGCTAAGGCTTGTCACTCTCGCTAGAGGAATCGCATGGACGAGCTGATCAGGAAGGCGAACGTCCTGGTGGAGGCCCTGCCTTACATCCGGGCCTTCGCCGGCAAGACCGTCGTGCTGAAGTACGGCGGCAAGGCCATGACCGACCCGGCGCTGAAAGAAGGCTTCGCCACCGACGTCGTGCTCATGAAGTATGTCGGGCTCAGCCCGGTCGTCGTACACGGCGGCGGGCCACAGATCGACCAGATGCTCAAGCGGCTGGCGATCGAGCCTAAGTTCCGCCAGGGCGTCCGCGTGACCGACGAAGCCACGATGGAAATCGTCGAGATGGTCCTCGGAGGAACCATCAACAAGGAGATCGCGTCGTTGATCAGCCGTCACGGGGCCAAGGCCGTCGGGTTGAGCGGCAAGGACGGCGGGCTCATCCAAGCCAAACCCTTCACGAAAGCCGAATGGGCCAAGAAGCTTGGGGCAGACCTCAGCACCTGGGGCGAGGACGAGGACTACGGACTCGTCGGCGACGTCCAGGCCGTAGACTCTTCCATCTTGAAGAACCTCCAAGCCACCAATGCCATCCCGATCATCGCCCCGATGGGCGTCGGCAAAGACGGGCGCACGTACAACATCAACGCCGACCTGGTCGCCGGCGCCGTGGCCGCGGCGCTTGGCGCGGAGAAGCTC
>VBOD01000110.1 GCA_005877615.1 Nitrospirota bacterium
CGGAAGCCGTACCGGGCCTGGGTGACCCAGTACCGCGTCTCACTCGACGAGCTGCCGGAGCCGCTGAACGTGCCGCAGCCAGACCACCCGACGCTCCGTCAGCGTCAGCAGGCGTTCGGCTACACGGTCGAAGAACTGAAGATGGTCGTCACGCCGATGGTCATGGCCGGCGAAGAGCCGGTCTCCTCCATGGGCACCGACACGCCGCTGGCCGTGCTGTCGGAGAGGCCCCAGCTCCTGTTCAAGTATTTCAAGCAGCTGTTCGCGCAGGTGACTAATCCCCCGATCGACCCGATCCGCGAAGAGCTGGTCATGTCGCTGGTCACCAACATCGGCCCCAAACCGAACGTGATGGCCGAGACCCCGGAGGCCTGCCGGCGCATCAAGGTCCAGCAGCCCATCCTGACCAACGCAGATCTGGAAAAAATCCGCCAGATCGCCGACCCGCACTTCAAGAGCAAGACCCTGCGCCTGTTGTTCCGCGTCGCGGAAGGGCCGGACGGGCTGGGTGCGGCCGTGGACGACCTCTGCCAGCAGGCGTCCCAGGCGATCGAGGACGGTTACAAGTTCCTGATCCTGAGCGACCGGGGTGTGAACGAGGAGTGGGCGCCGATCCCGAGCCTGCTCGGCATCTCGGCAGTCCACCATCATCTCGTGCGCGAGTGCACGCGCACCGAGGTCGGCCTGATCCTTGAGACCGGCGAGCCGCGAGACGTGCATCACTTCGCCTGCCTCATCGGCTACGGCGCCGGCACGATCAATCCGTATCTCGTGTTCGAGACCCTCGTAGACATGGAGCGAGACGGCTACCTGCCGGAAGGACTCGACGCGGCGACCGCGCAAACCAAGTTTATCAAGGCCATCAACAAGGGCCTGCTGAAGATCTTCTCGAAGATGGGCATCTCCACCGTGCAGTCGTACTGCGGCGCGCAGATCTTCGAGGCCATCGGCCTCAACCACGAACTCGTGGATGGCTACTTCACCGGCACGGCCTCCCGGATCGAGGGCATCGGCATCCGCGAGATCGGCGAGGAGACGCTGCGCCGGCACAAGGTGGCCTACGAGCCGGCCCCGATCCGCCAGCTCGACTTCGGCGGCGAGGTCCACTACCGCGTCCAGGGCGAGCACCACAACTGGAACCCCGAGACGATCTACAAGCTCCAGCACGCCGCGCAGGCCAACGATCCCAAGACCTACAAGGAGTTCGCCGCGCTCGTGAACGACGAGAGCAAGCGCCGGTCGAACATCCGCGGGCTGCTGGAGATCAAGACCCTCCCCCAGCCCATCCCGCTCGAGGAAGTCGAGCCGGCGAAGGAGATCGTCAAGCGCTTCACGACCGGCGCCATGTCCTTCGGCGCGATCAGCAAGGAGGCCCACGAGACCCTGGCGATCGCCATGAACCGCATCGACGGGAAGAGCAACACCGGCGAGGGCGGCGAGGACCCGGAGCGCTTCGTCCCGCTCCCCAACGGCGACTCCAAGAACAGCGCGATCAAGCAGGTGGCCTCGGCGCGCTTCGGCGTCACCACAGACTACCTGGTCCACGCCAAGGAACTGCAGATCAAGATGGCCCAGGGCGCCAAGCCCGGCGAGGGCGGCCAGTTGCCCGGTCACAAGGTGGACGAGACCATCGCCAAGCTGCGCTATGCCACGCCGGGCGTGCAGCTCATCTCCCCGCCGCCGCACCACGACATCTATTCGATCGAAGACCTGGCACAGTTGATCTACGACCTCAAGAACTCCAATCCGGCGGCGGACATCTCGGTTAAGCTCGTGGCGGAAATCGGTGTCGGGACCGTGGCCGCGGGCGTGTCTAAGGCGAAGGCCGACAAGGTGCTGATCAGCGGAGACTCCGGCGGGACCGGCGCCTCTCCGCTCTCTTCCATTAAATACGGCGGCATCCCCTGGGAGTTGGGCCTGGCCGAGACCCAGCAGACCCTGGTCCTCAACAATCTCCGGGGCCGGATCCGGGTGGAGACCGACGGACAGATGAAGACCGGCCGCGATGTCGTGATCGCCACGCTGCTCGGCGCCGAGGAGTTCGGCTTCTCCACGGCTCCGCTGATCGTCGAAGGCTGCATCATGATGCGCAAATGCCACCTCAACACCTGTCCGGTGGGGATCGCCACCCACGACCCGGTGCTCCGCGCCAAGTTCACCGGCCAGCCGGAGCATGTCGTGAACTACTTCTTCTTCGTGGCTGAGGAAGTGCGCGAGTGGATGGCGAAGATGGGGTTCCGGAAGTTCGCGGAGATGATCGGCCGCACCGACAAGCTCCGGGCCCAGAAGGCGATCGACCACTGGAAAGCCAAGGGCCTGGACCTGGCGGCGATCCTCAAGCGGCCGGAGGTCGGCCCGGAGGTGCCCCGGTACTGTGTCGAAAAGCAGGACCACGGGCTGGACCGGGCCATTGACTGGAAGCTCATTGAGCTGTGCAAGCTGGCGATCGAGCGCAAAGAGCCGGTCCGGCTGGACCTCCCCATCCGCAACGTGAACCGGACCGTTGGGACGATCCTCTCCAGCGAGATCGCCAAGCGCTACCGGCTGGAGGGCCTGCCGCCCGACACGATCCACATCAAATTCACGGGCTCGGCCGGCCAGTCGTTCGGGGCGTTCCTGGCCCGCGGCGTGACGCTGGAACTCGAGGGCGAGTCCAACGACTACCTGGGCAAGGGCCTGTGCGGCGGAAAGATCATTGTCTATCCTCCCAAGGGCTCCACGTTCGTTCCCGAAGAGACCATCCTGATCGGCAACACCTCCCTCTACGGCGCCACCCAGGGCGAGTGCTACTTCTACGGGACCGCCGGCGAGCGCTTCGCCGTGCGCAACAGCGGCGCCTGGGCTGTCATCGAAGGCACCGGCGACCACGGCTGCGAGTACATGACCGGCGGGGTGGTCGTGGTCCTCGGCAGGACCGGACGGAACTTCGCGGCCGGGATGTCCGGCGGGATCGCCTTCGTCCTGAACGAGGACGGCAAGTTCGAGTCACGCTGCAACATGGGCATGGTCGAGCTGGAGAAGGTCGTCACCGCCGAGGATAAGCAGATCCTGCGACGCATGATCGAGGCGCACCATAAGTACACCGGCAGCCGCAAGGCCAAGCTCGTGCTCGACTCCTGGGAGGCGATGCTACCGAAGTTCGTCAAGATCATGCCGATCGATTACAAACGAGTGCTGGCGGAGCGGAAGGCGGCGGCCGCCAAGGGGCAGGCGCAGAAGGATAAGGAACTCGTGACCCATGGCTGATCCGAAAGGATTCATGAAATACGCCCGTGAGGGGCCCAAGCGCCGGCCGGTCGAACTGCGCATTCAGGACTGGAGGGAATTCTACGAGCCGATTCCCGAGGACAAGCTCAAGGCCCAGGGCGCGCGGTGCATGGATTGCGGCGTGCCCTTCTGCCAGAGCAACCACGGCTGCCCGGTCGTGAACCTGATCCCCGAGTGGAACGACCTCGTCCACCGGGGCCGGTGGAAGGACGCCCTCAAGGCCCTGCACGCGACCAACAACTTCCCCGAGTTCACGGGGCGCCTGTGTCCGGCCCCCTGTGAGTCCGCCTGCGTCCTCGGCATCAACAGCGACCCGGTGTCCATCCGGATCATCGAGTGGAACATCATTGACAAGGGGTTCGACGAGGGATGGGTCGCGCCTGTGCTGCCGGTCGCCCGCACCGGCAGGACCGTGGCCGTCGTAGGCTCCGGGCCAGCCGGCCTCGCCGCTGCGCAGCAGCTCGCGCGCGCCGGCCACCGCGTAACGGTCTTCGAGAAGGCGGATCGCATCGGCGGGTTGCTCCGCTACGGCATCCCTGACTTCAAGATGGAGAAGTGGGTGATCGACCGGCGGCTGGAGCAGATGAAGGCCGAAGGGGTGGAGTTTCGGACCAACATCCACGTCGGCGTGGACATCAGCGCGGACGAGCTACGCCGGCAGTTCGACGTGGTCTGCCTGGCGCTCGGCGCAGAACTGGCGCGCGAGCTCCCGGTGCCGGGACGCGAACTGAAGGGCATCCACCCGGCTATGGACTACCTCGTCCAGCAGAACAAGCGCAACGCCGGTGATGTCATCACCGAGGAGCCGATCACGGCCAAGGGCAAGCGCGTCGTCATCATCGGCGGCGGCGACACCGGCTCCGACTGCCTGGGCACGACCCACCGGCAGGGCTGCCTCGAAGTCCACCAGTTCGAGCTGCTCCCCGAGCCTCCTCCCGCTCGCGCCGAGTCCACCCCCTGGCCGCTCTGGCCGATGCAGCTGCGATCCTCGCACGCGCATGAGGAAGGCTGCGACCGCCAGTGGAGCGTCTCAACGACCCGGTTCAGCGCGCATAATGGCCACGTCACGAAGCTGCATGCGCACCGGGTCACGTTCGAGAACGGCCGGTTCATCCCCATGCCCGGCACCGAGTTTGAGATGGAGGTGAACCTCGTCCTGTTGGCGATGGGCTTCACCGGCCCGGTGAAGAACGGGCTGCTCGACAGCCTGGGCGTGAAGTATGACGCGCGCGGCAACGTGGTGGTGGACGAGAACTACATGACCAGCGTGGAAGGCGTGTTCGCCGGCGGCGACGTCAAGCGCGGCGCCTCGCTGATCGTGTGGGCCATCGCCGAGGGTCGCAAGATGGCCGCCGGCGTGGACAAATACCTCCGCGCCGGGCAACGAGTCGCCGTCGCCGTCTAAGCCTGCCCCTCCCTGTCGATCCCGTAGATCCGACGTCTCTTCCTGAACATCCTTGACCCTCTCCTCTGGCTTCTCTACCATAGCCCCGGACACCCATCCATGCGCTATTCCAACGTCTGCATCGAATCCATCGGGTACGAGCTACCCAAGCACGTGGTCACCTCGGCCGAGATCGAGGCGCGCCTCTCGCCGCTGTACGACCGCCTCCAACTCCCCTACGGGCGGCTGGAGATGATGAGCGGCATCCGGGAGCGGCGGTTCTGGGACGACGGCGTGAACCCGAGCGACGCCGCCGCACTGGCAGGGCGCAAGGCGCTCGACCAGGCCGGGGTCCTCGGCCATGAGATCGAGTGCATCCTCAACTGCTCCGTGTCACGGGACTTCCTCGAGCCCGCGACCGCCTCGGTCGTCCACGAGCGCTTGAAGATCTCGCCCAAGGCCGCGCTTTTCGACATCTCGAACGCCTGCCTCGGCATGCTCAACGGCATGGCAGTGCTCGCCAACATGATCGAGCTGGGGCAGATCACGCGCGGGCTCCTCGTCGCCGGGGAGAACGGCAAGCCGCTGGTCGAGACGACGATCCGGCAGTTGCTCGCGGACCAAACCATGACCCGCAAGAAATTCAAGGACGCCTTCGCGTCCCTGACCATCGGCTCCGGCGCGGCCGCCGTCGTCATGACGCATGCTTCCCTGTCCAAGAGCGGCCATCGGCTCGCCGGCGGCATCGTGCGGACCGACTCGGACCAGAACTACCTGTGCCGCGGCAGCGCGGATACGGGCCTGGACTCCAGCAGCCAGCCGGAAATGTCCACCCAGTCGGAAGAGCTCCTGCGCCGGGGGTGCGCGCTGGCCGGCCGGACCTGGGAGGATTTCAAGCAGGAGTTGGGCTGGACCGACGCCGACGTGACCAAGACCTTCTGTCACCAGGTGGGTGTAGCGCACCGTCGCCTGCTCTTTGAGACCCTGAAGCTCGACCCCACGATCGACTACCCGACCGTCGAGTTCCTGGGCAACGTGGGCTCCGCGTCCTTGCCGATCACGATGGCGCTCAGCATCGAAGCGGGGACTGTCACGCGCGCGGAGAAGCTGGCCTTGCTGGGCATCGGCAGCGGCCTGAACTGCATGATGCTGGGCGTCGTCTGGTAAGGCGTGTGGTGGCCTTCCGGGATCTCTACCCGTTTCGCTCGCATTACCTGACGCTCTCAGGCTGGAAATACCACTATGTCGATGAAGGGTCCGGCGATCCGCTCGTCATGCTCCACGGCAACCCGACCTGGTCCTTCTACTACCGCGCCCTGATCGCCGCGTTCAGCCTCACGCACCGGGTCGTCGCGCCCGACCACATGGGCTGCGGGCTGTCCGACAAACCCCAAGCGTACTCGTACACCCTCGCGCAACATATCAATAATCTGGAAGCCCTGCTGGACACGCTCAAGCTGGAGCGCCTCACGCTGTTCCTGCATGATTGGGGCGGGCCCATCGGCATGGGCTACGCCCTGCGCCATCCGGAACGGGTTAAGCGGTTCGTCGTCTTCAACACCGCGGCGTTTCCCGCGTCCCGGATTCCGTTCCGGATCAACGTCTGCAAGCTGCCCGGCTTCGGCGCGCTGGCGGTCCGCGGGCTGAACGCCTTCGCCGGATTGGCCCCGACGATGGCCTGCGCCAAACGCGAGCGCATGACCCCGGCCGTCAAGGCCGGCTATCTCGCCCCCTACGACAGCTACGCGAATCGGGTTGCGATCCTGCGCTTCGTGCAGGACATCCCCCTGCGCCCGTCGCATCCGACCTACCGGTTGGTGGAGGAGATCGGCAGGGGGCTGGTGCTCTTCAAGGACCATCCGATGCTGATCATCTGGGGCGCACTGGACTGGTGCTTTACCCCCGACTTCCTGAAAGAGTGGCAGGCGCAGTTCCCGAAGGCGGAGGTGCGTCTGGTGCCGGACGCCGGCCACTACGTGGTGGAGGACGCGTACGAACGCATCACCCCCTGGGTGCGCGAGTTCCTCGCCAAGCATCCGATCGCATGACGGATGCGGCAAGGCGCTATGTCTGTCATTGCGAGGAGCACCGCGACGAAGCAATCTAAAACGGGATTGCTTCGGCTCCGCCTCGCAATGACGAAAGGCTTGTTACGCTGTGGCTGAATTGGCCTCTATAACGTCACCTATGACTGAGTCCGTCCAGCTCAACATCGCGGCGCTCTTGCCGGTGATGGCCGGCCGGCACCCTGACCAGCCGGCGGTCATCGACCCCCAAGCCGGTGCTCGCCTGACGTTCCGGCAACTCAACGAGGAATGCGATCGCTACGCCTGGGGGCTGAGTCGCCTGGGCGTGGGACGCGGCACCCGCACGTTGTTGATGGTGAAACCGGGCGGGGATTTCTTCAGCCTGACCTTCGCCCTCTTCAAGCTGGGCGCGGTGCCGTTGCTGATCGATCCCGGCATGGGCATAGCGAATCTCCTGGGCTGCATCGGGGAGGCCGCACCCGAAGCCTTCATCGCAGTCCCTGTCGCGCACGCGGCCCGCGTCTTCTTCCCGCGCGCGTTCCGCAGCGTGAAGATAGCGGTCACGGTCGGGCGGCGGTGGTTCTGGGGCGGCCCCACGCTGGCCCGGATTCGTGAAGCCTCCTGGCAGATGTGTGCCTGTGCGCCGACGCACGCGAGTGACACAGCCGCAATCCTGTTCACCTCCGGCAGCACAGGCGCGCCCAAAGGCGTCGTGTACGAGCACGGGATGTTCGCCGCACAGGTACGCGAACTGCGCGACTTCTACGGCATCCAAGAAGGCGAGGTGGACCTCGCTGCCTTTCCGCTCTTCGCCCTCTTCAGCGTAGCCATGGGAGTAACCGTCGTCATTCCCGACTTGGACCCCACCCGGCCGGCTCAGGTGGATCCCGCCACGTTCGTCGCCGCCATCCAACAGTACAGCGCCTCGCAGTCGTTCGGCTCGCCTGTCATCTGGGACCGCGTGGGTCAGTACTGCGTGGAGCGGAACCTCACGCTGCCCTCTCTCCGGCGCGTGCTCATGGCCGGAGCGCCCGTGTCGCCAACGGTGCTGGAGCGGGTCCACCACATCCTGTCCGACTCCGCAGAGGCACATACGCCCTACGGCGCGACGGAAGCTCTGCCTGTCTCCTCCATCACCGCACGTGAAGTCCTGCGCAAGACCGCCGAACTCACCCGCGCCGGCCAAGGCACCTGTGTCGGCAGGCCGTTTCCGGGGATCACCCTACGGGTGATCCGCATCACCGACGAGGTGATTCCAGCCTGGGACGACCGGCTGGTCCTCCCGCGCGGCCAGATCGGCGAGCTGGTCGTCAAAGGCCCTGTCGTCACCCGCGAATATTTTCGGCGCGAACGGGATACCGCGCTCGCCAAAATCAAGGACGGCGACGCCTGGTGGCACCGCATGGGCGATATTGGCTACCTGGACGAGCAGGACCGGGTCTGGTATTGCGGGCGCACGACGGACCGCGTGCAGACCGCCTTCAGCACGCTCTTCACTGACCCCTGCGAGGCGATCTTCAACCAGCACCCGGGCGTGTTTCGCTCGGCCCTCGTGGGGATCGGGCCTGCGGGGCACCAACGCCCGGTGATCATCATCGAGCCGCATCCGGGCAAATTCCCCGCGACGGCTGACGAGGCCACCCGATTCAGGGACGAGCTACTGCAGTTGGGCGCGGCCTATCCGGTCACCGACGGGATCACGACGGTTCTGTTCCATCGGGCCTTTCCGGTGGACGTGCGCCACAACGTGAAGATCGCCAGGGACAAGCTGGCCCTGTGGGCCGCGGAGCAGGTGCAATGAAGGCGCTGGTCACCGGCGGCGGGGGTTTTCTCGGCCGGTCCATCGTGATGAAGCTGCTGGCGCGGGGCGACACCGTGCGGGTCTTGGGTCGCCGGCCTTATCCTGATCTGGCAGCGTTGGGCGTCGAGCCGGTCCGCGGCGACCTTCAGGACGCAGCGGCCGTCCAGTTGGCGTGCCTCGGGATGGACACCGTCTTTCACGTCGCAGCGCGGGCGGGCTACTGGGGCTCGTGGGATTCCTACTACGGTCCTAACGTCATCGGCACAGAGAACGTGCTGAGCGGCTGCCGGAAAGCCGGCGTGCGGAAACTGATTTACACCAGCACACCGAGCGTCGTGTCGGCCCGCGGCAATCTGGAACACGTGGATGAGCGCGCACCCTACGGGGAAAAGTTCGTGTGCCCCTATCCGGCCACCAAGGCCCAGGCCGAGCAGCTCGTTCTCAAGGCAAATGGCACGGACGGTCTCCTGACGATCTCCGTGCGACCCCATCTGATTTTCGGGCCGGGGGACCCGCATCTGTTTCCGCGAATCATCGAGCGGGGGCAGAACGACCAGTTGATCCAGGTGGGGAACGGCGCCAACAAGGTCGACGTCGTCTATGTGGAGAACGCGGCCGACGCGCACCTCCTGGCCGCCGACCGGCTGGGCCAGGCCCCGATCGACGGCCAGGCATACTTCATCTCCCAGGGGGCGCCCGTGGTGCTCTGGGCCTGGATCAACACGATCCTTGAACGGCTGGGCCTCCCGAGAATCCGACGGAAAATGACCTACCGAACGGCGAGGACTGTTGGAGCCGTCCTGGAAATAGCCTATACTGTGCTGCCGCTGCGGGGGGAACCGCGGATGACCCGGTTCCTGGCCGATCAACTGGCCACCTCGCATTACTTCGATATTTCCAAGGCGCGGCGGGAACTCGGGTACGAGCCGCGGATCAGCACCGAAGAAGGGTTGGCGATCACCTTGAAGAGCTTTGCAGGCTGCACGACTCGCGCGACATGAACCACCACCGCCGCATCGTCATCACCGGCATCGGACTCACGTCGCCCAACGGCAACACCCTCGCCGAGTACAGGGCGAATCTCCTCAAGGGGGTCTCCGGCGTCGTCTGGTTTGAGACCCGCTACATGGGCAAAGTGCTCGCGGGCGTCTGCACCTACGATCCCCTCAAGTACCAGATGAAGAAGGAGGTCCGTCGAGGCACCAGGGCCGGCTCCATCTCGATCTATTGTTGCCAGGAAGCGGTGGCGGACGCCAAGCTCGATGTCCCGGCCCTCGACAAGAACCGCGTCGGGGTCTATCTGGGCATCACCGAGCACGGCAACGTGGAGACAGAGAACGAGATCTACAACATCAGCCAGTTCAACTACGACACTAAATTCTGGTCCCACCACCACAACCCCCGCACGGTCGCCAACTCCCCGGCGGGCGAGGTCACGCTGAACATGGGGATCACCGGCCCCCACTATACGATCGGCGCCGCCTGCGCCGCGGGGAACGCCGGCGTGATCCAGGGCGCTCAGATGCTGCTGCTGGACGAGGTGGACGTGGCCCTGGCCGGCGGGGTCTCAGAGAGCATCCATACATTCGGCATCTTCGCCAGCTTCGCGAGCCAGAACGCACTGGCGAGCCACTCCGACCCGACCAAGGCCTCGCGGCCCTTCGACCGTGACCGGAACGGCATCGTGTGCTCGGAAGGGGGCTGCGTCTTCGTGCTCGAACGCCTGGACCACGCCGAAGCCCGTGGCGCCCGGATCTACGGCGAGATCGTGGGCTACCATATGAACTCGGACGCGTCTGACTTCGTGCTCCCCAACGCCCTGCGTCACGTGGAGTGCATGCAGACGGCGCTGAAGCGGGCGGGCATCGCCCCCCAGGACATCGACATCGTCAGCACGCACGCGACGGCGACCCCTCTCGGGGACATCCAGGAGTGCCAGGCGCTGCGCACGGTGTTTGCCGACTGCCCCAAGACGCACTTCAACAACACGAAGAGCTTCATCGGCCATGCCATGGGGGCCGCCGGGGCCCTGGAATTGGCAGGAAATCTGCCGGCTTTTGACGACGGCGTCGTCCACCCAACCATCAACGTGGACCACTTGGACCCCCAGTGCGAAGTCCCGAATCTGGTGCTGAACACCCCGAAAAAACTGCCCAGGGTTGACTATATCCTGAACAATTCGTCCGGTATGTTGGGCATCAACTCGGTAGTTATTGTAAAACGAGTTTAAATCGTGTATTTTCACTCGCCAACTGCGAACGGCCTACCTCGGGGAAGTCTCGATATGACGAACGAGCAGATCAGGCAAGCCGTCCTTCAGATCATCAGCGTGATCGCACCCGATGAGGAACTCACCCACGTGAAGAGCGACGTGCCTCTCCGAGACCAGCTCGAACTGGACTCGATGGACTTCCTGGACATCGTGATGGAGCTGCGCAAGCGGTACAGCGTCGAAGTGCCGGAAGCCGACTACGGGCAGTTGGCCAGCCTGGACAGTTGCGTGACCTACCTCGCGCCGAAGCTCAAAGACAAGTAAATCCCGTCATTGCGCGCCCTTCGCCTTCAGTCATTGCGAGGCGAAGCCGAAGCAATCTCCGCGGCTCAGGGTAAACTCCGCGAAGCAATCTCGCATGGGATTGCTTCGTCGCTGCGCTCCTCGCAATGACAAACCATAGAGTTTTCCCTCAGACAGCCTGTATAATCCTCACCTGCCATGCCTCCGACTCACTATGACGTCATCATCATCGGCGCGGGCATGTCTGGCCTGGCAGCCGCGATCCGCCTGGCCTACTTCGAGAAAAGAGTGCTCGTGCTGGAGCGCCACTACGCGGGCGGCGGCCTGAACTCTTACTACGCGCTGGGCGGCTATCAGTTCGACGTCGGCCTGCACGCCATGACCAACTACGTGCCACCGGGGACCCGCGGCGCCCCTCTCACGAAGATCTGCCGGCAATTGCGGCTCACGCTCGAGGACTTTGCCTTAGTGCCCCAGTACCAGTCCGAGATCCGGTTCCCGGGCATCACGCTCCGCTTCAACAACGACTTTGAGTTCTTCACCCAGGAGGTCATCGAGCACTTCCCTGCCCAGAAGAACAATTTCCTCCGTCTCGTGCGCTGCATCCAGGAGTACGACGAGCTCGACCTCGAAGCGAAACCCATGTCCGGCCGGCGGATCGTCTCCAGCTTCCTGACCGATCCCTTGCTGATCGATATGCTCTTCTGCCCGCTGATGATCTACGGCAACGCGGCAGAGCACGACATGGAATTCGGCCAGTTCGTTGTGATGTTCAAGAGCATCTTCTGCGAGGGCCTGGCCCGGCCCCGCGAAGGAGTTCGACGCATCATTAACGTCTTGCGCCGGAAGGTGCGGGAGGTCGGCGGCACCGTCCGCATGAGGTGCGGGGTGAAGGCCCTGCACGTCGAGGACGGGCGCGTCCGCTCCGTGGAGCTTGACAACGGCGAGACGCTCACGGCCGACACCATTCTCTCCTCCGCCGGCTACGTCGAGACCCTGCGGCTCTGCGACGACGGCGAGCCGGAGCCGCTTGCCCCGCTCGCAGGGCGACTGTCGTTCGTGGAGATCATCTCCATCCTGGATACGCCGATGAAATCGCTCGGCCACAACAGCACGATCGTGTTCTACAACACCGAAAAGGACTTCCACTACGAGGTGCCCAAGGACCTCGTGGACCCGCGGAGCGGTGTGATCTGCTGTTCCGACAACTTTCTCTACACCAAGCCTCTTCCCAAGAGCATGATCCGCATGACCTGCCTGGCCAACTTCGACGGCTGGAGCACGCTCCCGGAGGCGGATTACGTGGCGGCAAAGGCGGAATGGCTTCCGAGGATCCACAGGGAAGTGCTACAATTCATCCCCGATTTCCGGGACCACATCGTGTTCACGGACTTCTTCACGCCTCGGACCATCAAGTACTGGACCGGCCATCTGAATGGGGCGGTGTACGGCATGCCGAACAAACGCAAGACGGGACGGACGCACCTGGAGAACCTGTTCATCTGCGGGAACGACCAGGGCTTCCTGGGAATCGTGGGCGCGATGCTGAGCGGCATCTCGATGGCCAACCTCCATGTGCTGCAGAAATAATGGCGCAAGACTGGCTCAGAGACGTCAAGCCCGCGTACGACGTGATCGTCATCGGCTCGGGGCTCGCCGGCTTGACCGCCGCCAACCGGCTGGCGACCTGCGGCTATTCGGTCCTGCTGCTGGAGCACCACTACAACTTCGGCGGCATGGCGACGTGGTTCAAGCGGAAAGGCGGGCACATCTTCGACATCTCTCTCCACGGCTTCCCGATCGGCATGGTCAAGACCTGCCGCAAGTACTGGACGGCCGACATCGCGGAGTCCGTCGTCCAGCTCAATGGCATCCGCTTCGACAATCCCCAGTTCTCCTTCACGACGACCTTCGACAAGGCCGACTTCACCGACAAGCTGGTCAATCACTTCAAGATCCCGGTGGAGAGGGTCGAGGAGTTCTTCAAGTTCGCCCGCAGCATGAACTTCTACGATGACCAGAAGCTGACAATTCGCGAACTCTTCGAGCGCTACTTTCCCGGCCGCCTCGACGTGTGGCGCCTGCTGATGGAGCCGATCGCCTATGCCAACGGCTCCACGCTCGACGACCCCGCCATCACCTTCGGGATTGTCTTCTCCAACTTCATGAGCAAGGGGGTCTACACCTTCCAGGGCGGCACGGACAAGCTCATCATGAAGATGAAGGCGACGCTCAAAGCCAACAAAGTGGACCTCCGTCACCATGCGCTGGTGGAGAAGGTGTTGGTCGAGAAGGGCCGGGTGAGCGGCGTGCTCTGCAACGGCCGGACGATCCGCGCCAAGGCTGTCCTGTCGAACGCCAACCTCAAATCCACCATCCACAAACTGGTGGGAGACGAGCACTTCGATCCGGACTTCCTCCGAGAGGCCGCCGCGGTCCGCCTCAACAGCAGCAGTTGCCAAGTGTACATGGGCATCCGCAAGGGCGAGTCCATCCCCTACGTCGGGGACCTGTTCTTCACCTCGACCCACCCGGTGTTCGACTCAGAAGCCTTGAACGCAATCGATGTGACGAGCCGCACCTATTCCTTCTACTATCCAGACACCCGGCCTGGGTCTGACCGCTACTCGATCGTCTGCTCGACCAACGCCAACTATGAGGACTGGATCACGCTGTCGGAAGAAGACTACAAGCGCGCGAAGGAGACGCTCATCAAAGGCGTGGTGGAGACCCTCGAGAAATATCTCCCCGGTGTCTCCTCCAAGATCGACCATCTGGAAGCGTCCACCCCACGAACGTTCGAGTATTACACCCGTCACGTGGGGGGCGCGTCGTTCGGCACCAAGTTCGAGGGCTTGAAGATCAGCCAGAACCTGCCCAAGCAGATGGGCGGGCTCTTTCACGCGGGCTCCGTCGGCATCATCATGTCCGGCTGGCTGGGCGCCATCAATTACGGGGTTATCGTGGCGAACGAGGTGGACAAGTACCTGCTGCGAGGGGCATCGCCGTCAGCCGAAGACGTAACGGCCCCGGCCATGAGTGAATCCGGTGTTTAACTTTCGCGACCAGACGGTCGTCGTCACCGGGGGCACCCGCGGCATCGGACGGGCCATCACCAGGCGATTCCTCGATGCAGGCGCGACGGTTGTGGCCACCTACACGGCCAACGACGCGGCGAAAGATGAATTCCAAGACTCCCTGGGACCGGCCGCCAGGAATCTCCACCTGTGCAAGTTCGACGTCGCCGATTACGCGCAGGTAGAAGCCTTCTACAAGGACTTCGACGCGCAGCACAAGAATTTCTCTGTCCTCGTCAACAATTCCGGCATCCGCAAGGACGCGGTCTTGGCAATGATGAGGCCGGAGGACTGGCAGAAGGTGTTGGATGTCAACCTCACCGGCGTTTTCTACATGTCCAAGCTGGCCGTGCACCGGTTCATGGCGAACCGCTACGGCCGCATCATCACGATCACCTCGCCCGCCAGCCGCTTCGGGTTCGAGGGCCAGGCGAACTACGCCGCGTCCAAGGCCGGCCAGATTGCGATGTCCCGTTCGCTGTCGAAAGAAGTGGCCTCCCGCGGGATCACGGTGAACTGCGTGTCGCCGGGGTTCATTGATACGGAATTCCTGGCGGGCCTTTCGGAGAAGCTCCGCAAGGAGTACCTCGTCTCAATCCCGCTGAAACGGTTCGGAACGCCCGACGAGGTCGCGGCCTGCGTGCTGTTCTTGTCCTCCCGCGAGGCCGGCTATATCACGGGGTCGGTGCTGTCGGTGGACGGAGGGCTGTAGCGTGAGCCACCGCACGGAGGACATTCTCACGCTGATCCCCCACCGTCCCCCGTTCCTCTTTCTGGACGAGATCCTCGAGCGAGACGACCGCCACATCAAGGCCGTCAAGACCCTGCACGCGGATGAGCCGTACCTGGCCGGGCACTATCCTAGCCGGCCCCTCATGCCGGGCGTCCTGATCTGCGAATGTGTGTTCCAGGCGGGCGCGGCGTTGCTCTTCGGCCGGGGCGGACTCGATCCGCGGAGGGTCCCGGTGCTGACCAAGATCCAGAACGCCCGCTTCCGGCGGCCGGTCTTCCCGGGTGCCAGGCTGGTCATCGAGGCAGAGATTCGGGAGGAGGTCGGACCTGCCCTGATCATGAAGGGTTCGGTCAGCGTGGAGGGCCTGAACGTGCTGCGCACCGAATTCGTCGTCGCCATGGCGGACGTCGGCGACGGCCCGACTATGGGAGGCCTGGCGTGAGTTTTCTCGGACTCGACGGCAAGACCATCGTCGTCTTCGGCGTGGCCAACAAGAAGAGCGTCGCCTACCAGATTGGTCAGGTGCTCGAAGCGGAAGGCGCCGCCGTGGTCTATGTCGTCCGGTCGAAGGAACGCCAGGACAGCGTGGCGAAGCTCCTGCCCAAAGCTGACATTCACGTGTGCGACGTCTCACGCGACGAGGAGATCCTCGCCATGGCCCGCGAGATCACGAAAGTTCATCCGGCGATCCACGGGCTCGTCCACTCGATCGCTTTTCTTGATTACGAAGGCGGGATCAAGCCCTTCCACGAGACGACCCGGAAGGCATTCCTCCAGTCCGTGGACATCTCGTGCTACTCCCTCGTCGCCATCGCGAACGCCTTCAAGAACCACCTCGCGCGCGACGCCTCCGTGGTGGTGGTCTCCATCTCCACCACCAAGATGGCGGCCGAGAACTACGGCATCATGGGCCCGGTGAAGGCCGCGCTGGACTCGGCCATCTGCTTCCTGGCCCAATCGTTTAGTTCGTTCTCCAACGTCCGCTTCAACTCGGTCAACCCCGGGCTGCTCAAGACCTCCGCCTCGGCTGGCATCCCCGGTTACGCGGATTACTATCTGTACGCGGAAAAGCTGACGCTGCGAAAGAAAGGGGTGACGACGCAGGAAGTCGCCAACGCGGCGGCGTTTCTCCTGAGCGAGCGCTCGGCCGGGATCAACGCCCAAGGAATCGTGCTGGATGCAGGGATGTCCGTGAACTACTTCGACAAGGATGTGATGAAGCGGGCGCTGAAACCTGATTGATCTTATCGCAGGTCCTGCCGCGGACCATCTTCTGTCATTGCGAGGGGCATAGTCCCGAAGCAATACCGAACTCAGAGATTGCCGAGCTTCGCTCGCAATGACAACCGGGCGGCGGGTGGCCCCCGCTCGGCGCCACCCACCCCTTAAACTAAGGTTGGCCTTTCAGGTATCTCCCCCACTTTGATTGCAAGATTCGCCCGATGGTTCCGGGCGAGTCTCGACTCTATGATCAGCGGTATCTAAGAAGACCGTTTGCCGTGCGGGCGTACAGGGCTCACTGGTGGCAGGTGATTCATGTTGGAGAGCTTGCTTCTTACACTCTCGCTCATGTCAGCTTCAATGCCGGAAGGCTGTGCCGTGACGGGCACGGTTTTTCATTCAACGGAGCAGACCTTTGCACTGCTCCACAGCAACTGCCTCATCGAGATCCAGCGACGCGATCGCTGGATCATCATGACGTCGCCGCAATGGGTCGTCGCAGTTGAGATACCGCCGATGCCCGGGAAATGCCAGTTTACCTACACCTGGGGCTCGCCCTGGGCTCTGTTTGGAGCGGGACCGACGACTAGCGAGTGGGTGCCCGTGGCAGTGGGGCATCAAGCAGGTCTGTAGTGCGCGCTCACACGGACTTGGCCGGGCCGGTGGTCTTGCGCAGGAGGATCTCGGAGGAACCGGGGATCAACAAATGCAGGATCGGCCCGATTTCCGTGTAGCCATTCCGCTCGTAAAACCGCCGGGCCAGGTGATTGAAGTCGGACACGCATACGAAGAGGTTCTTGGCCCGGCGAAAGACCACGCTCTCCAGATGGGCCAGGAGCGCTCGGCCATACCCGCGGCCCTGGGCTGATGCCGCGATGGCGAATAGCTCCAGATAGTCGCCGAAGAGAAACCGCTGGCGCAGGACCCCGACGCCGACAACGCTCCCTCCGGTCTCGATGACGAACACCTCCCGCCCCTGTAACGGCGTCTCAAACAGGCGCTCCCAGTCCGACGCGGTGTAGCCGAGTCTTTTCCAGGGACTCAGATCGCCAAGCAGACGGACCACGGCGGCAAAATCATCCGGCTTGTACGACCTAACGGTTGCTGGCGGTAGGGTCATGGTCCGCCGAAGTGTTGCACCGGCCAAGGAGTTCGGTGACGGTCACCGGCTGAAGGCCCTTTTTCAGCAGCTCTTGCGACAGGTCCTCCACCACGGCGCGGGTGTGCAGGCCCTTGCCGTTGGCATGAAAGACGACGATGCTTCCGCCGCGCACCTTTGTTCGCAGGTCCCCGAGCATCCGCTCAGGGGACAGGCGCGGATCGGGGTCCCCGGAGACAGCACTCCAGAGAATGAACTGCAAACCGAGCGCCTGTGCAATCTCTACAGTGGTGTCATCGTACTCGCCGTACGGCGGCCTGAACAGCAACCCGCGATAGCCATACCGCTTCTGGAGCGTGAGGACCGGCCTGCTGATCTCGGCGCGCTGGTGGTACGCGTCCAGCGTCGGCAGGTGGGCGTGGACCTGCCCGTGCGTTCCGACTTCAAAGAAGGGGACGGTCAAGAGCGTCTTGACCTCGGCCTCATGTTTTGTGATCCACCGGCCTGACAGAAAGAACGTGGCCGGAATGCGTCGCTCCGTGAGCATGTCGATCAAGGGAGCGTCGTACCCGGCTCCCTCGCGCACCGGACACATGTCAAAGGTCAACGCCACGGCCTTGCAACTCGACGGGCCGGATCGGATGGGTTGAGCCGCACCGTCGGCGGCAGGCACGACGGCGCTCACAAGGAGCGCGCAAACGGCAAGCGTTCTCTTCAGCGTCACGGCTTCTTTTCTGGCGCAGCCTTCGGAGGAGGTTCTACCTTGAGGATGTTGACGTCGAACGTGAGATCCTTGCCGGCGAGCGGATGATTGGTGTCGATCACCACCGAGTCGCCTTTGATCTCCAGCACCTTGGCCGGCTGGCCAGAGGCCGATCGAAGCATGGTGCCTGCTTTCGCCTCCGGTGGCACGTTCTTCTTCGGCACCGTGATGATCTTCGCCTTATCGTAGAGGCCATACGCGTCCGCCGCCGGTATCGCCACGCGCTTTTTGTCTCCGGCCTTCAGGCCGGTCAACGCCTTCTCCAGGCCGGGAATGATCTGGTGGACGCCGTGCACGTAGGAGAACGGCGTCTGGCCGGCGGTGCTGTCCGCGACCGTCTTGTCCGGCAGTGTGAGCGTATACTCCATGGTCACTTGCATCCCGTCCGCGATCTGCGACGCCTTCTCGTCAGCGGCCTGACCATCCAGCCACGTCCCGCTCACGACCAACGCCGCCGCCATCGCCGCAATCCATACCCGCTTCATGGTCCACTCCTTTCATCTGTCATATACGGCCAGCTTAGCACAGCCTCCCTGCGGTTTGAGAGAAAAAACTCTCCGCGCTCGGACAAAGAATCTGGTAAGATGCGCGTCGCCATGAAGCTGCATCCCGTCATCCTGCCGCTCACGACGGAGGAGCAAGGCCTGCGCGGGCGCGCGCGCCTGCAGGCCCAGAGCCGGCGGGCACGCGAGGCGCTGGCCCGCAGCTGCGAGGCGAGCGGCGTCAGGCTCGGGCCGCTGGAGAAGGGCGACCGTAACACCCCACTTCCCTTCCAAGGCACCTTCTGGTCCCTCTCGCACAAGCCGCGGTTCGTGGCGGCCGTCGTGGGCTCCGCGCCCATCGGCATCGACATCGAGGAGATCACGCCCCGGACCGAGGGGCTCCTTGATTACATCGCGAGGAAAGCCGAGTGGGCGCTGGCGGATCGGACCTGGGAGACGTTCTTCCGCTTCTGGACGGCGAAAGAGGCCGTGCTGAAGGCCGTCGGCGTGGGCCTCGCGCACCTTAAGAAGGCCCGCATCCACGCAATCCTCGACACGGACAATCTCATCATGGATTATGCCTCCCGGCTCTGGCACGTGCGCCACTTCCGCTTCCAGAACCACATCGTCTCGCTGACGCACGACGGACACGACATCGACTGGAGCCTTGTGCTAGAACCCCACGCCCTCGACGACCCCGTACCCGTTCCACCGCAGCCACAGGCATAAGAGAAGCAGCACGGCGAGCCCGGCCAGCACCGCGTAATCGGTCGCTGTGAAGCGACTCTCGCCGGCGCTCACGCGAATCGCGCGCGGGTCGAACCCCTTGGCTTCCAACGCCATCGCCAGCAGCAGGGTCTGGCGGATCACGTGCGTCATCATGGGGATCATGAGCGGCACGTAGCGCCCGGCCCGGGCCACGACGTTGCCGCCCTGCAGGTCCAGGCCGCGCGCCTGCTGCGCCTGGACGACAGCATGCGCCGTGCTCAGGAACGCCGGCACCCAGCGAAAGGCGAGCGAGCACGCAAAGGCCATCGGCGCCGGCAACCCCAGGCGCTGCAAGCCGGCGGTGAAATCCTCGACCCGCGTCGTGGACAGGACGATCACTCCGGCGATCACCATCACGTCCAGGCGGAGGCCCATCGACAGGCTGAAGGCCACGGTCTTCGCGAGCGGGCCCTTCACGAACAGCGGCCAGAGGACGAGGCAGTACAGGAACAGCAACAGCAGGAGCGCCCACAGCTTTTTCAGATTCGGCAGGCAGCGCCCCAGCGCTGCGAGGCCCAGCATGACAGCCAGCCAGCCCGCCTGCAGGGCGGGCTGGCTGAACAGGAGGGCCACGGTGAAGATCGCCAGGAGACTCAAGATCTTCGTCCGGGCATCCAGTCGGTGGAGCACGGTGTCGGCCTCTCGATAGAGAAAGAGTTCCATCACGCGATCCGGAAGCAGGATTCCAGTTCCTCAGGCGTCAACAGCGTCCTGCCGTAGTGCTGGGTGAACCGCGGGATCTGCGGCACGCGCAGGCTCAAGGGCTCCAAGCGCTCGGGCTGCGCAAACACGGTGCGGGTTCGGGCATCCGCCACGACTCTCCCCGCCTGCAAGACCACGCACCGCGCGGCGTATTCGGCCGCCACCCACATGAGGTGCGTGATCATCACGATCGTATGCCCGGCCTGGTTGAGCTGGCGGATCAACGCCATCATTCCCCGAATCTCCCGGTAGTCCAGCCCAGTGGTCGGCTCGTCGAAGATCAGGATGTCCGGCCTGGTCGCTAGGACCGACGCCACCGCGACCCGCTGGCGATCCCCCTTGGTCAGCGAGAATGGATCCGCATCGGCGATCCCGGGCAGGTCCAGCCCGACTGCCTCGAGCGCTTCCCGCACCCGTCCGGGAATGTCGTCAGCCGGCACGCCCAGATTGCGCGGGCCGAACGCGATCTCCTCGGACACGGTGTTGGCGAAGATCTGATGATCGGGATTCTGAAACACGTAGCCGACCATAGAGGCCAACCGGCCGGCCGTCATCCGGCGCGTGTCCTCGCCGTGAATCCGGACCTCCCCACGGGTGGGCACGAGCAGGCCCTTGCACAGCATGGCGAGCGTCGTCTTGCCGGACCCGTTCGCGCCGACGAGGGCAAGGAACTCCCCCTGCCTCACCGTCAGATCAACGCCATCGAGCGCCGACCGCTCGCCCTCGCCATACGCGTACTCGACCGCGCGGGCCTCGATCACCAGCCGCGCACTCGGGTCCGTGGAAGCCGCCGCGTCCGGTTCGTCAATCCGGACGCGCTTGTTCTTCAACAGCGCAACGGCCTCCTCCGTGGTGAGCGGCAATTCGTCGCGGTACCCCAGTCTCGCGAAGAAGGCCGACAGGGGCAGCGGGCGGACGTCGCATTGCTCCATCAAGACCGGCCGTCGCAGCAGGCGGTCCGGCCGGCCGTCCCACACCAGCCCACCCTGCGACAGCAAGCACGCGTGATCGGCCAGGACCACGTCCTCCGTCTCGTGATCGGTGAGGACGACTGTGGTGCCCGTCTCGACCAGTCTTCGGAGAAGCGCGTACAGCGCCGCCCGGCCGGCCGGGTCCAGATCGGTCGTGGGATCGTCCAACACCAGCACAGGAGGACGTGGCGCGAGCACCGACGCGATGGCCAGCCGCTGCCGCTCGCCGCCAGACAGGGAGAGCGGATCCCGCGCGCGATAGCCGTCCAGTCCCAAGAGCCGGAGCGTGTCTGTGATGCGGGCAACGACCGCCTCGCGAGATAGATCTGGGCAGAGATTGCCCAGGGTGAACGCCAGTTCCCGTTCCACGTTCGTTGAAACGAGCTGGGCCTCGAAATCCTGGAACAGCAAGCCGACCGAACGCGCGTGCTGCGAAACAGTCGCCTGGCGCGTGTCCCTTCCATCGATCAGCACCGTGCCGCTGAGCTCGCCGGGCAGATAGTGGGGAATGAGGCCGTTCAGGCAATAGCAGAGGGTGGATTTCCCGGCCCCACTGCCGCCCAGGACCGCAGTCAGGGTGCCGGCCTTGACGGACAGCGAGAGGCCATGCAGGGCCGGGCGCGCCGCGCTTCGGTAGGCAAAGCGCAGGTCGCGAATCGTAATGCGCGGTCCATCGGGCGCCGACTGGGCTTCGACCGGGACTGGGCGGCGCTCCCGCACGTCTTGCCGATCGCCCGGGCCGCCCGCATAGAGCAGTCCCCACCGGGCGACGCGTGGATAGAGGAACAGAAGCAGCGGCGGGCCGAGCACCGAGGACATCAGCACGTTGTTGATGAAGATCGCTGGGGCGAGAACCTGGAATGGCAGGAGGCGCATGACGTCAAGGCCCCAGCCGATTGTGCCCGCGCAGGCCAGCGAGGCCAGGATGCAGATCAGCGCGTATTCCAGGATCTGCCGGGGAGCGCGCGGCTCGGGCGGGCAGCCCGATGAGAGCGGGCCAAGCCGGCCCCACAAGCGGTACGGCACGTACCCGTAGAGGAAGTTGCCGAGCAGGCCAAAGAGGCTGCCGGGGCCCAGGGTGCCGAACAGGTCCCCGATGAGGTTGCCGAAGGCGGCGCCCCAGGCCGCGGCCGGGCCGAAGAGGAGCGAGGCAACGACGGGAATCGCGTTGGCGGGGCGAAGCTCGACGAACCCGGGGATGATGGGGATGCCGACCTTGAACGGGATCAGGACGGCGGCGTAGATCGCGGCGACCTGGGCCGCCAGGACGAGCTGGCGCGTGTCCCTCCAGACCTCAAGCAGACCACCCTTCACGGAAGGGCGATCTTGACGTCCCCACCTTCCACTTTGACTTCGTAACAGCCCACCTTGAGATCGGGCTTCGTCAGGCAGGCGCCGGTCTTCACGTTGTACTGCCAGCCGTGCCATGGACAGGTGACGACGTCACCATCCATCTCTCCCTCGCCGAGCGGGCCTCCGCGGTGAAGACAGGTGTTGTCGATGACCTGGAACGTACCGTCGAGGTTGAAAACGGCGTACTCCTTTCCGTTCACGCTGGCCACGATTCCGGCGCCCGGCGCCACATCGGCTGTTCCCGCGACTCGCACGAAGTTAGACATGGCACTTTATCTCCTCTTGGCTCTCTTTTTTTTCGCTGCCGTGGCTGGCTTCTTCGCTTTTCCCCTGGCCGTGCGCTTTTTTTTCGCCGCCTTCTTCTTGACGGCACGAGGCTTAGCTTTCTTCGACTTCTTTACCGGCGCGCGCGACAATGTCTTCGGCTTCGGCTGGGCAGCGACCATAGTGAGCTCTGCCAGGCAGGCTTCCAGTACCTGTCTGCGCTGCTCGATCGCCATGCGAGGAATATCCTGGGCCGCGTCTTCCTGGGCCTGCTGGGGGATGTTCACGATGTTTTCGGCTTCTCCCATGATGGCCAGCCCGTAGGCTTCCAGGAGGTGTGTGTCTTCCCTAAACGTTCTGAGGATGAGCTGTTCGGTTTCCGCATCGAATTCATCCAACGCGGTGGAGTCGGCCTGTCCATGGCGAAAGGCCTCCAGTTTTTTGATCTGAGCGGCGAAGACCAAGGTATCAGGCATATTAAGACCTCCAATCGTTGCAAACTGGCCACCCTTTATACGATACCCTGGGGGCATGTCAATGCCCCAGGCTTAGAGTAAAGGCTTTCTACAGGCAACCGTTATGCCGAGGGTTTTGCGACGGTTGACCACTCCCGGAGGGCCAGGTATCCTGGACACGATGGCGCTCCCTCACAAATACTGTCTCGCAAAGGTCATCGTCCCGTTTCTCCTGTGCGCCGCGCCGGGGTGGGCGCAGGAGCAGGCCAAGCCCGCGCCGCCGCGATCGCCCGAGGCCGCGCTCGCAGTGGTCGCCAAACATCTCTCGGACCACTACGCTCTCTACCTCTACGAGTCGCTGACTGCGCAAATCTTGTTTAACGAAGGTGTCCTCGAACGTCCCAACTCTCCAAGCGCCCCGAAGGCCAAGGATTCCCTCTGGGCGCTTGGGATTATCTCTGATTCCATCCTGGCCGAGGAAGAGGACGGGGAATACCTCAATATCGACAAAGTGCCGGAGTTCTTCGAAGACATCGTCCACCGGTATCTGAACGCGGCGCACTACTGGCCGGATCGGGAAATCACGAAGGACACGCGCCGCGAGCACCTGGCAGCCTGGTACTCGATCTACCTCATGCTGCTGGTCGGAAACGCGACGCAAGAAGAAATCGCGAAGAAACTTCGAAACGGCGCGTTCAACGTCGACCCCGAAATGCTGCAAACCAGGGGGCCGTCACTCGTGGATCGTCTCAAGAAGGAGGGGGCGTTGACCAAGGAAACGCACGCGCTCGTGCAGATCAAACGAGCGGGCCAGGCAGGCCGGGAATCGCTGAGCTTCCCGCCCTATATGGATCATTGGAAAGCCAAGATCGAGAGCGCGTACGACCTCACTCCCTCGCCATAAAACGGTCCCGCTCGTCCCACCGGGGCGTCGTCACGACTAAAAAGACGGCGGGCGCCGGGCCTGTATTGGTGAAGGTATGTACTTGGCCGGGCGAAATCCGCATGACCGACCCGGTCTGGATCGGAATGCGCTCGGTCCCCAGTTGAAATATCCCCTCTCCGCGGATCAAGTGCACGATTTCCTGCGTGCGCTTGTGAAAATGCGCCGGCAGCGATCCCCGCACTTGCACCAGCAGCCCGCTCATCTCTGGGCTCTCCACCAGCTTGGTGATGCGCAGGGCTTCATCGGGTCCGAGGGGATTGCGCTCCAATTGAGCTAGGAGGTCGGTAAACTCCGGTCGGGTCTGATCCGTCCGATCCTGCGAGGAAGCCGACGCGCATCCCGCAAGGCAGAGCAAGAGAAGTGGGGTCAGAGTCGATTTCCAGGCCACAATTCTCATCGAAGCAATCTCTTTTGGGTAATCGACTCTGACCCCAGTTCTCAGTCGGCGATGTCAGGAGGGGCCGGGTAGAGTTTCTGCAGCCGTTCCACCAGGGGCAGGGCCTCCGGGGTCGTCTGCCGAGTGGGCGCGCTGGGAGGATGGTCCCAGGACAGTTGCGTGATGCCGTGCTCGGCGAGCGTGCTTTTGATCACCGCCACCATTGCCTCGAGCGTCAGCTCCGTCCCGTCGCGCATGTCCAGCACGCGGTCCTCTTTTCGATCGGGCGGCGGCGTGTTGTGGATCAACGCCCAACAGCGATCGAAGACGGTCCGGCGCACGGCATCCGGCACGTTGAGCGCCTCCAGATCGGAGGTGCACAGGGCGAGCACCATCAGGACGAACTGCAAATCCGGCAGGCCAGGGTTTTCAACGTCCAGCGTCTGCATGAAGCCATTATAATGAGACTGCTGAAAAAGCTCCAGATGCGAGATGAACTTTTGCAGCAGCCTCAGACTTGGGCCGGCAGGGTTTCAGGGAGATGCTCCTCCTTGCGGGGGAAGCGCTCTTCCAGAATCGTATAGAGCGTCGGCACGAGGAACAGCGTGAGCGTGGTGGACACCAGGAGCCCGCCGATGACGGCCCGGGCCAAAGGCGCATTGGTCTCGCCGCCGGTGCCGAGCCCGAGCGCCATCGGCAGCAGGCCGAAGACCGTGGCCAGCGATGTCATGAGGATGGGCCGCAGCCGGGTCCGCGATGCCTTGACGACCGCCTCGTGCAGCTCAATCCCCCGGCGGCGGAGCACGTTCGTGTAGTCCACCAGGAGCACGCCATTCGAGACCACGATCCCCAGCAACATGATGACGCCCATAAAGGACGTTATCGACAGAGTGGTGCCGGTCAGGAACAGCATCACGATCACCCCGGGGAACCCCATCGGGATCGAAAACATGATGATGAAAGGATCGACCAGGGATTTGAATTGGGCGGCCATGACCATGTAGACGAGAACGAGCGCCAGGGGCAAGGCCAAGTAGAGCAAGTTTTCAAAGGCCTCCTGCTGCTGCTGGATCTGCCCGGCCAGGCGGATGCTGAACCCCTCCGGGAGACGCAGACTGGCGAACTTCACGCCCAATTCTTCTGCGATGGATCCGAGGTCTCGGTCCACCGGATTGGCGGTGATGTGCACCACCCGCTGGAAATACTTGCGGTCGATCTTCACCGGGCCCGAGTTGAGCTTGAGACTCGCGACGTTCTTCAGCAGGACCGGACTCCCGGACGGCGTGGTGAGGAGGACCCGCTCTAGGTCGCTCAAGTTGCTGCGGTACGGCTCGGCCAGCCACGCGCTGATGTAGTACTCGTTCCCGTTCGACGGGTCTGTGTAAATGATCGGATCGGTCTGGCCGTTGCCGTTGAGCGAATACAGCACCGCGTTGGCCACGTCCGTCTCGCTGATGCCGAGCAGCGCGGCCTTTTCCCGATCCACCGCGACGTTGACTTCCGGATAGTTCTCTTCACGGCTGATCTGGATGTCGGCCAGGCCTTTGACCTTGTGCATGACGTCGTCCACCTCACGAACGACCTGGCGGGCCTTTTCCATGTCGTACCCGTAAATCTCCACGTCCACCGGAGCCTGCGAGCCGAAGCTGGTGACCCGCTTGACGATCCCGCCGGGGTCGAAGATCGTCAGCACGCCTGGAAACAGCTTGACGATCTTGGGCCGGACCTCGTTCATGATCTGGATCTGATTGCGCGTCCGCTTGTCCGGCGACACCAGATAGACTTGGATGAGGGCCGTATGCGGTCCCGTATTGGGATTGAAGAGAGACGACCGCCCCTGCTGCAGAACTCCGACGCTGGAGACGACCGTCTCCAATTCCTTGGGCTTGATCGTTTCGCGGAGGACCCGCTCGATCTCCGCCACCTGCTGCTCCGTCTTCTCCACCCGCTGGCCGACCGGCGCGCGCACGACGATCCGGAACTGGCTCTCGTCGGTGATGGGGATAAACTCGCTCCCGATCAAGGGCACCAGCGCCAGCGATCCGACGAAGACCAGGACGACCGTCCCGATCAGAGTCCTGCGATGGGACAACGACCAAGTCAGCAGCATCTGGTAGCCGGTGTCCATCGTCTCGTACTTCCCGCGGCTCCACTCAAGGAACCGGGCCAGCCAATCCGGCAGGGACCGCTGGGCTTCGCGTTCCGGCTTCACGAACTTGTAGCAGAGCGCCGGGGTCACCGTCCGGGACACAAAGAAAGAGGTGAACAGGGCGATCGTGATCGTCAAGACCAGCGGGATGAACAGGAGCTTGGCGACGCCCACCAAGAAGAAGATCGGCAAAAACACCACGACGGTGGTCACGGTCGAGGCGAAGATCGGCATCGCCACCTCGCGGGCCGCTTCCAGGACCGCCTCCCACCGCGACTGTCCCGTGTTCAGGTGCCGTTGGATGTTCTCCAGCTCCACGATCGAGTCGTCCACCAACCGCCCGACGCCCAGCGCCAAGCCGCCCATTGTCATGATGTTCAGGGTCTGGCCGGTGAAGTACAGCGTGATGAAAGTGACAAGCACGGAGAGCGGAATGGCCACCGCGATGATCAGCGTGCTGGTGACGTTGCGCAGGAACACCAGGATCACAGCAGCCGCCAGGACCGACCCTTCGATGGCCTGGTCGATGAGGTTCTTGATGGATTGCCGAATGTACACCGACTGATCGAAGGAGACCCCCAGCTTTACGCCCGGCGGAACGCCGATCATCTTCGGCAGCGCCCGGCGGAGCGCATCCACCACTTCGACCGTGTTGGCGATCGGCTGCTTGTTCACCCGCAGGTAGACTGACCGTTGACCGTCAGTCCGCACGATGTTCGTCTGGATGTCCGAGGAGTCGGTCACGGTGCCCAGGTCCTTCACCCGCACCGGCGTGCCCTCCGGCGTCGCCTTCACGATCACGTCGTTGATCGGCTCAACCGTCTTGAACTGATTGTTCGTGAACACGTTGTAGTCGAGGTTGCCGGCCTTGAGGTCCCCGGACGGCAGGATCAGGTTCGACGCCTTGACGGCCTTGACGACATCCAGGATCGAGAGCCCCCGGCCCTGCAGCATCGCCGGATCCAGATTGATGTTGATCTGGCGGACCTTGCCGCCTTCGACCGTCGCCGCGGCAACGTTGGGCAGTTGCTCGATCTGTGGGGCGATCGTGTTGAAGGCCAGGTCGTAGAGCCCCCGCTCATCCAGGTTGCCGCCGGAGACGGTCACGAACGCGGCCGGAATGTTCGAGACATCGAACTTGACGATGAAGGGCTGGAGAATGCCGGACGGCAGTTGGTTCAGGATCTGGGTGACGCGCTGCATCACTTCCATTTGGCCCACGTTGATGTCGGCGCCCCAGTTGAACCACACCTGGACCGCCCCGATGCCCTGCTTGGAGAATGACTCGACGTGCTCCACGTTCGAGGCGGAGCTGACCGCCTTCTCGATGGGATAGACGACGCTCTGCTCGATGTCGATGGGCGGCGCGCCCTTGTAAATGACCCCGACGAAGGCGACCGGCACCTGGATCTGCGGGAACAGATCCCGGGGCAGGCGATCCAGAGAGATCTCCCCCAGCACGACCATCGCGAGCGACAGCATCAGGATGCCGATGCGGTTGCGGAGCGCGAGAAGGGTCAGCCACATACCATCAGAATCCTCAAGAGCGGGTCCTGTCGCCGCATTACCCTGACGTGCTCGCGCTCCGCCAAGGGCAAGCAAGTCGCGCTGTGCTCCGCCAGGGTCCCATGCGGCGCCACCCGCAAGCACACAGCCGATGTTGCCGGAGGCGGAGGGGTGACGGCGAGCGGGCGCCCAGACGGAGCAGAAGGACGTACACCGGAGTCATCGGGGCTGCGACCGGGAAACGTCCTGAGCACGTCTGGGCTGCTCGGCGGCAGGACCCCGCAGCCGAAAGCGACAAACATCATTGTAGAGGCGCGGGATTCGCCGGCACGTCCATCGGCGTGGGAGCAACCTTGACGCCGTCCGTGACCAGGTCTTTGCCGGAGACGATCACCGGATCGGTGCCGGACAGTCCCTTGGTGATCTCGATCAGCCCGTTGCTCCGGATACCCAATTCGACCGGCACCTTTTGGGCCTTGCCGGCCTGCACGGTGTACACATACTGGTCGGCCTCCAGGCGGGTGACCGCGTCAATCGGGATCTGCAGCGCATTCACATGGACGCTGACCAGGAGTTCCACCCGCGCGAACATGCCGCCCTTGAGGGCGCGATCCGGATTCGGAATGTCCACTTCCACCGTCATGGTTCGCGTGCTCGGGTTCAGAGCCTGGACGACGCGCGTCACTTTGCCGGTAAAGACCCGGCCCGGATATGCATCCACACGGAGCTCGGCGGGCTGGCCGATCTTGACAAGCGACACGTCTTTCTCGACTACATCTACCAGGACGCGCACGGTCGTGATGTCCTGCATGACCAGAATCCCTCGCGATAACGTGGAGGTGCTACCGGTCGAGCCCGAGACGAAAGCGCCCCCGTCCAGATTCCGAATGGAGATGGACCCGGCAAACGGCGCCCGGATGTAGGAATATGTAAGGTTCGTCTCGGCCTGCTGGAGCGCCACCTCCATCTGGTGGACCTGAGCTCGCAAGGACTCGATCTGCGCGACCGCCACGTCATAGGCCGCCTGCGCATTGTCCAAGTCCTGTTGCGAGACATATTGGTCCTTGATAAGCGTCCGCATCCGGTCCAGATTCAGCTTCGCGTTGCGGATAGTGGCCTCCTGGCTCACGACGTTCGCGCGCGCGGCCTCCAAGTTGGCCTTGGCGCGGTTTACAGCATGCACGTAATCGGTGTGGTCCACCTCGACGAGCAGCTGATCCGCCTTCACATAGTCTCCCTTGTCCACATAGATCTTGGAGATGTAGCCGTCCACCCGCGAGAAGATGTTGACCTGCTGGTACGGTTGAAT
>VBOD01000039.1 GCA_005877615.1 Nitrospirota bacterium
TGGGTGAAGGACCCCGCCAAGGTGCAGCAGCCGATCAACGCGAAGGCCGAGACTGCCGCCGAGAAGCCGATGTTTCGTGACGCCTTCAAGCGCCGTCGGTGCCTCGTCCCTGCCGACGGGTTCTACGAGTGGAAGCAGGAAGGACAACATAAACAGCCGGTCTATATCCACATGAAGGACGGGGAGCCGTTCGCCATCGCCGGGCTGTGGGAGCATTGGGAAAGACAGGACGGACAGGTGATCGAGTCCTGCACGCTGCTGACGACGGAGCCGAACGACTTGCTGGCGCCCGTCCACAACCGGATGCCGGTGATTCTCGACCCGAAGGACTACGCGCAGTGGCTTGATCCTGGTCTACAGGAAGCAGACGGCGTCAAGCCGTTGCTGCGTCCTTATCCGCCGGAAGCGATGACGTACTTTCCGGTGAACCTACGCGTGAACAATCCCCGCAACGACGACGTGCTGTGTATCGAGCCCTTACCACAGACCCGCACACCTCCTGGATAGAAAAATAGGGCGGGATGAATCCCGCCTCTACATCAAGATTTAGAAAATGCGAGGAGAATACGGGTGGAACGAGCCCTAGTTCTGATCCTTGCGTTCGAGGTTCTCGACGCGCTGGCGGAGGTGGTCCTGGGATTGCTGGAACTGCGCGTTTTGCTGTCTGAATTCGTCATAGAATGATCGGAGGAGCACGCGGGTCTCCTGGTGCTGCCGGTCGTGGTATTCCCGTTCCTGCACATGCTGAACTTGGATGTGCATGGCGAGGCCCTCGGCTACGAGGTGCAGCTCATGGCGAAGCCCTTCCACCAGCACGCCGCTATGGCGCTTGACCTCTTCAATCCGTTCATTTACTTCATTGAATCGTCGATCTAGTTCGCCGGCGAGCCCGTTAAATCGTCCATCGAGATACTGTACAAGTTCCTGCTCCATGCCGCCTCCGCCGCAAAGTTAAACAGTAAGCCGTGCAGACTGTCTTGTCAATAAGACACGGCGATCGGCGAAAGGTAACGCCGGAAAAAGAAAAAGACGGGCGCGGCACGCGGCGCCCCTCCATCGGATCGCAGACGGGGACAGGCACGCCTCGGAAGGCGAGCCAGTCCCCTCCGTTAAACGAATCCCCCGGCCCGGTGTCTAAGAGTAGTGAGTTTAGTCGTGACAGTGTGGTAATCTTAGGAAACAGTTTGCCGGAGGAAGGTTTATGAGCGTCGTTAAAGAACGATATGTGACTGATGCCAAAGGCGCAAGGAAAGGCGTGGTCCTTTCCCTCAGCCGCTATAGGCGTTTGCTGGAAGACCTCCATGATCTGGCTGCCGTGGCAGAACGCCGGGATGAACCCACGATTAGCTTTGAGGAGATGAAGCGACGGCTCGTTCGCCATCGTCGCGAAGTCTACCGCAAGCTGTAAACGGCGCCTTCTCTTTCCCCCTCCGCGTCCTCCCGCCTCAATCAGAGCAGCCGGGCGCACACGCAGGTGCGCCCCTACGAAGATCGGTTCCCGGATTGGGGGAGGGCGTATCGCGATACCCCTTTACATCGGATCGAAACCGGCTGGATTGCTTCGCTGCCTGCTTCGCCGATGGCTCGCAGCTTCGGCTCGGGATGACAGGCGGGGTTACGTGCCCATGTCCCACGACGCGAGGTACTTCTCCTGCTCCTTCGTGAGCCGGTCGATGCTGACACCTATGGCGGCGAGCTTGAGGCGGGCGATTTCCTTGTCGATCGCCGCCGGCACGGGGTAGACCTGATTCTTCAGCGACCGGCCGTGCTTGACCAGGTACTCGGCCGACAGCGCCTGGTTGGCGAAGCTCATGTCCATGACGCTGGAAGGGTGGCCCTCGGCCAGCGCCAGGTTCACGAGCCGGCCCTCGCCTAATAGATTAATCCGCCGGCCGTTCGGCAGGAGGAACTGCTCTACGCCCTCGCGGACCATCTTGCGTCGGCGGGCGAGCCGCTCCAGCGCTGGGATGTCGATCTCCACATTGAAATGGCCGGAGTTGCACACGATGGCGCCGTCCTTCATGACCGCGAAGTGCTCCTTGCGGATCACCTTCAGATTGCCGGTGACGGTGATGAAGAAGTCGCCGACCCGCGCGGCCTCCTCCATCGCCAGGACGCGGTAGCCGTCCATCACAGCCTCGAGGGCCTTCAGCGGGGCCACTTCCGTGATGACCACATCCGCGCCTAGCCCCTTTGCCCGCGAAGCGACGCCGCGCCCGCACCAGCCGTAGCCCGCGACCACGACGATCGAGCCCGCGACAAGGCGGTTGGTGGCTCGGATGATGCCGTCGAGGGTGCTCTGCCCCGTGCCGTACCGGTTGTCGAACATGTGTTTGGTGTCGGCGTCGTTGACGGAGATGACGGGGAACTTCAGCACGCCCTTCTTCGCCATGCTCCGCAGCCGGATGACCCCCGTCGTGGTCTCTTCGGTCCCGCCGACGATGCGGGCCGTCTTCCGCTCGCTGTGCAGCGTGGACACGAGGTCGCACCCGTCGTCCATGGTGATCGTGGGGTTATGACCGAGCGCGGCGTGGATGTGCTCGTAGTAGGTCTTTTTGTCCTCGCCCTTGATGGCAAAGGTCGGGATGTGGTCGTGGGCCACCAGGGACGCGGCCGCGTCGTCCTGCGTGCTCAGGGGGTTCGAGGCGCACAGCCGCACCTCGGCGCCGCCGGCCTGCAGGGTCTGCATCAGGTTCGCCGTCTCGGTCGTCACGTGCAGGCAGGCGGCGATGCGGACCCCGCGCAGGGGGCGTTCCTTGGCGAACCGTTTCCGCACGAGCCGCAGCACCGGCATGGACTCCTCGGCCCACTCGATCCGCATCCGGCCCTGGTCGGCCAGTCTCAAGTCTTTCACGTCGTAGTCCACGAGTCGTCTCCTGGTCAGTAAGAGGGGGACAGATTGAAAAAGGGAAGCTACTTGCCCGCTTCCCGCCGCAAGACCTTCGCCAGATCGGTCTTCTCCCACGTGAACTCCGGCTCGTTGCGGCCGAAGTGCCCGTAGGACGCCGTCTTCTTGTAGATCGGACGCAGGAGCTTGAGGTGGTCGATGATCCCGCGAGGGGTCATGGGGAAGTGCTTGCGTACCAGCTTGTCAACCAGGTCGATAGAAACCTTCTCGGTGTTTTTCGTGTCGATCAAAATGGACACCGGCTCGGTCACGCCGATCGCGTACGCCAACTGGATCTCGCACTTGTCGGCGAGGCCGGCGGCCACGATGTTCTTCGCGATGTACCGAGCCATGTACGATGCCGAGCGGTCCACCTTGCTGGGGTCCTTGCCCGAGAACGCGCCGCCGCCGTGGCTCCCGACGCCGCCATAGGTGTCCACGATAATCTTGCGCCCGGTGAGCCCCGTGTCGCCCATGGGGCCGCCCACCACGAACCGCCCGGTCGGATTGATGTGGTATTTCACGCTGAGGGGGTCGAAGATGTCCTTGGGCATGACGGGCTTGATCACGTATTCGATCACGTCCCGCTCGATCTTCTTGCTGGTGACGTCCGGGCTGTGCTGGGTGGAGACGACGATCGTGTCCACCCGGACGGGCCGGCCATTCCGGTATTCAACCGTCACCTGGGACTTGCCGTCGGGGCGGGTCCACGGGAGGAGGCTCTTTTTCCGGACTTCGGCCAGCCGCCGGGTCAGGCGATGCGCGAGCACGATGGGCATTGGCATCAACTCGGGCGTCTCATTCGACGCGTAGCCGAACATCAATCCCTGGTCGCCCGCGCCGCCCGAGTCCACGCCGACGGCGATGTCAGGGGATTGGTTGTGGATCGAGGTGATCACGGAGCAGGTGTGGTAGTCAAAGCCCCAGGCGGCGTCGGTGTACCCGATCTGCCGGATCGTCTCCCGGATGATGTCGGGGATCTCGACGTAGGCCTTGGTGGAGATCTCGCCGGCGACGAACGCGATGCCGGTGGTCAGGATCGTCTCGCAGGCGACCCGGCAGCGCTTATCTTGGGCGATGATCGCATCCAGAATGCCATCCGAGATCTGGTCCGCAATCTTGTCCGGATGGCCTTCGGTGACGGATTCGGACGTGAACAGGTAATTGTGTCGGCTCATTATTCGGAGTCCCTCATTGTGGTTCGCTGCCAGGAGAGTCTGAGTCCGGGCCTGGCCGGATTTGGCCCTGAGAGTAGCGAGTGAAGTCCTCGGTTGTCAAGGAGAAATCTTGACAGTCCCTGCGCGCGCCTTGTAGGATTGAACAGCCGCGATCAACGCTCAAGCCACGAACTCCATGGATGCCATTACGAAACGGACCGAAGATGCGAAGTCGTTCAGCTTCAAGGAATTGGGCGACGCCCTCGTCGAGTTTTTCAGCTCGCTGAAGCTGGCGATTTTTCTGATGATCACCCTGGCCATTCTCTCAACGGTGGGGACGGTCATCCAACAGGGCGAGCGGCCCGAGGTCTACATCAAGGAGTACGGGGAGAACGTTTACTGGTGGTTCGTCAAGCTGGGGTTCGTTGACATCTATCATACCTGGTACTTCTCGACCGTGCTGGTCCTGCTCTGCATCAATTCCCTGACCTGTTTCCACCAGCGGTTCCCGGCGATCTGGCGCTCGATCCGGCAGGACAAGGTCAACGTCACGGCGGCGTTCATCCAGAACCTGAAGCGATCCGCGACGGTGGATCTGCCGGCCGAACGGTCCAAGGTCGCCGAGGCGCTGGGCGTGGCGTTCGCCGAACGGGGCTATCGGGTGCTGGTCAACAAGGGCGGAACCGAGACGACCCTGTACGCGACGAAGGGCATCATGGGCCGGGTCTCCGCCCACGTGGCCCACCTCAGCGTGACGGTCATCGTGGCGGGCGGGCTCCTCGGCAACATCCTGGGCTTCCGCGACTTCGGCGTCTGCCTCGAAGGAGAGACCTATCACGTCCCCCAGGGGAACTTTGACCTGCACGTGGACAAGTTCTGGATCGACTACTACGACAACGGCGCGGTCAAGTCCTACAACAGCACCCTGACGGTCATCGAGAACGGGGAGAAGCAGGTCACCAAGACGATCACCGTCAACGACCCGCTGGTCCATAAGGGCATCTGGTTCTATCAGTCCAGCTACGGCGATTCCTGGGACCGCGTCGAGAAGGCGCGGATCGTGGTGCGGGACAAGGCCACGGACAAGGTCGTCGGCGAGGCGATCCTGGACTGGCGCAAGGAGGCCGAGCTGAAAAACCTGGGGCTCAAGCTCCAGTTGACGGACTTCGTGGCGGACTTCGGGTTCGACGCCAAGGACCGCCGCGTCTATTCGAAGACGGTCGAGCACGAGAACCCGGCCATCAAGCTGGCCATCACGGAATCCGATCGGCAGCTCGCGGCGCCGTGGATCTTCTATAATTATCCTGACCTGTTCGAGATCCAGGGGTCCAAGTACAAGTTCGAGCTGACCGGCTACCTGACGAAGAAGTTCACCGGCTTGCAGATCGCCAAGGACCCGGGCGTGATCATCGTGTGGATCGGCTCCACCCTGCTGGTCGTGGGGGTGATGCTGTCGGCGCTCATCTTTCACCGGCGGGTGTGGGCTAAAGTGGTTTCCGAGCGACACGGCGTGACGGTCTACCTGGGCGGGACGGCCTACAAAGGGCAGATCGACTTCGACCGCGAGTTTCAACGGCTCAGTGAGCAGCTCAAGACGCTGCGACAATCGACAGCATAAGATAGAGGAGAAGCCATGTTTCGATCGCTGTTTCTCTTTGACGTGACGTTCTGGCTCTACCTGGCGGCGGTGGTGCTGTACTTCGGCTACCTCGTGGCGTCGAAGAAGGCCCTGCGCCCGGCGTATGCCGGGCATCCGGTGTCCTCCGAGGAAGACGACGGCTGGGCGCAGCCGCTCGGACAGCTCGCGACCTGGGTCACCTTCTTCGGGCTCCTGGTGAACGGCCTGGCCTTGGGGATGAGAGCCTACGAGCGCATGCAGCTGTCCGGCACGTTCGCGCCCTGGTCCAACCAGTTCGAGGCGATGTCCTACGTCTCCTTCGCGATCATCGCGGGCTACCTGTTTCTGGAGCTCAAATACGGGATCAAGGCCGTCGGGGCGTTCGTCGTGTCGGTCGGATTCATCGCGATGGGCGCCGCGTCGCTCCTGCCGTACCGCTATCAGGTCGCGGAGCCGCTGGTGCCGGCGTTGAACAGCTATTGGATCTACATCCATGTTTCCATCACGCTGACCAGCTACGCGGCGTTCGCGATGGCGGGCGGCCTCGGCGTGATGTACCTGCTCAAGGAGCGCGCGGAGAGCCGGGGACGCCGAGGCACGATCTACGATACGTTTCCGAGCCTGGAGAAGATCGATGAGCTCGGCTACAAATCGGTCATGATCGGATTCCCGCTGCTGGCTTTCGGGGTCATTCTAGGCGCGATGTGGGCCAACTACGCGTGGGGCGGGTACTGGTCCTGGGATCCCAAGGAGACGTGGTCGCTGATCGTGTGGCTGATTTACGGCGCCTACATCCATGCTCGCATGAACCGCGGCTGGGAAGGCCATCGCGCCGCGCTCTACCAAGTCTTCGGCTTCGGCATGGTCATCTTCTGCTTCTGGGGCGTCAACTTCCTGCTGTCGGGGCTGCACGCCTATGCCTGAGCAGGACGTCGCACTCAGTACCACGCGCGCGGCGTCTGTCCGGTCCAGGCCGGCGGTGCGCCGCCGGCTGACCGTGATCCTCGGCGGGCTCGCCATCCTCGTGTTCGCATTCGGCATGGTCTGGCTGCAGAGCTCCAAGTACGAGCCGCTCGTCGTCGGCATGACGGCGCCCAACTTCAGCCTGCCGGATCTGCAGGGGAAGACCCAGCGGCTGACGGACTATCGCGGCAAGGTTGTCTTCCTGAACTTCTGGGCCACCTGGTGCAAGCCCTGCAAGGAAGAGATGCCCTCGATGCAGGTGCTCTGGGACAACCTCAAGAACCAGGACTTCATGATGCTGGCCGTCAGCATGGACCGGGTCACGACGACGAAAGACATTCCGTCCTTCGTCGAGACCCTGAAGTTGTCCTTCCCGATCCTGACGGACTCCTGGGGGCAGACCGACAAGCGCTACAAGCTGATGGGCGTGCCGGAGACCTATATCATCGATCAGAACGGCGTGCTCCGCGAGAAAGTCATCGGACCGCGGGACTGGACGAGGCGTGAGAGCATCGAGACCATCGTGCGAATGCTGCAGAAGCAACCCAAGTCCGTCAAGGCTGACTGATAGATTGAAAGTGGTTCGAAGCTTTCTTTCCTGCCTTTTGCTTCTTGCCACCCTCACGGTTCTTGTCGGGTGCGACGACGTGCCTGACAACGAGCTCACCGGGGACCAGGTCGCGGTTCCGCCTGCATCTGTGCTCACCGAGTCGCCGAGGGTCGGCCACCTGGCGCCGGACTTCGTGCTGAATACGCTCGATGGCCGGGAAGTGCGCCTCTCCGATTATCGCGGGCATGTCGTTTTTCTGAACTTCTGGGCGACGTGGTGCGGACCGTGTAAGGTGGAGATGCCCACGATGGAGCGCCTCTACCGCGAGTATCGCCGCCAGGGGTTCGCGATCCTGGCGGTCTCCGGGGACCCGGAAGGGCCGGCCGTGACGAAACCCTACCGGGAAGCCTTGGGGCTGACCTTCACCATCGCCCACGATCCGGACGCAGTGGTGATGCGCCTGTACGGGGTGCGCACGCTGCCCGTCACGTTCTTGGTCGATCGCGAGGGGGTGATCACGCACCAGATCTTCGGCGCGCGTGACTGGCAGGACGCTGAAGCCCGCGACGGCATCCGGAGGCTGCTAAAAATTCGTTGAAATGTTTGCGCAGGCCCACGACATCACCCTCGTCATCGCCTTCGCGGCGGGCTTCCTCTCGTTCGTATCCCCCTGCGTGCTCCCACTTGTGCCGTCATACCTCATCTATATCACCGGTCTGACCCTTGAGGAGCTGACCAGTCAGGCGGACCGGAATCGGGTGCGCGCGACCATCGTCCTGAACTCCCTGTTTTTCGTCCTCGGCCTAACCGCCGTGTTCGTCGCCTTCGGCGCCTCGGCCAGCCTGATCGGGCAGTTCCTGATCACCTACCAGGATTTCCTGCGGAAGGCGGGCGGAGTCCTGATCATGATGTTCGGGCTGTACGTCATGGGTGTGCTGAAGCTTAATTTCCTCATGACCGAGAAGCGCATCCACCTCCAGAGCCGGCCGGCGGGCCTCATCGGGTCGCTGCTCGTCGGCATGGCGTTCGCCGCGGGGTGGACGCCGTGCGTAGGGCCGATTCTCGGGACCATCCTCATGCTCGCCGGGACCAGCGATTCGATGATGACCGGCGTGAAGCTCTTGGCCAGTTATTCCCTGGGCATCGGGCTGCCCCTCTTCGCCATCGCCCTTTGCGTGGGCCCTTTCATCCACTACTTCAAGAAAATCCGCAACTATATGTATGGCATCTCCGTCGTCAGCGGGGTCTTTCTCATCCTCGTCGGCGTCATGCTCTACACGAACAGCTTGGCGCTCATCACCGGCGAGCTGGAACGTCGCGGAATCGGCTGGTATTTCTGAATGTACGACGCGATCGTTGTAGGGCTTGGACCGGCCGGCGCCGTCGCCGCGGCCGAGCTGGCGCGGGCCGGCCTCTCGGTGCTGGGACTGGAATGGAAGGCGATGCCCCGCTACAAGGTGTGCGGCGGCGCGCTCTCGGCCCGTACCGATCGACTGCTAGAGCCGGACTATCACTCCGTCGTTGAAGAGACCATTCACCGTGTCCGCTTCCAGTTTGCGGGCACCGGGGCCTTCGAGTTCTCGTCTCCGGAGCCAATTGCCTACATGGTCATGCGTGACAGGTTCGATGCATACCTCGTTCAGAAAGCGAGGGACACCGGAGCGGTGGTCCGCCAAAACGAGCGTGCGGTGAGGGTGTGCGAGTATACGGATCGAGTTGAGGTCGAAACGCAGCAGGGGCGGTATCGCTCGAAGGTCATCGTGGGTGCGGATGGCGCCAACAGCCTAGTCGCGCGGATGCTGTTCCCTGGACGGCGAGGGCGCGTGTTGGGCGCGCTGGAAGGAGAGGTGCTGCTGAATGGGGCTACATCCAGTCTGGGTGCTGGGGCCATCGTGCTTGATCTCGGGGTGGTCGCCGGCGGCTATGGCTGGGTTTTCCCGAAAGAAGGGCGCCTCTCGGTCGGCGTTGCCGGGTTGCAGGGGCGACACCACAATCCGAGGTCGGCGTATCAAGAATTTGTGCGGACGGAATCAGCACTCGACGGGCTCATCGTTCCGAACGGCCTCGGCCATCCGATTCCGCTCTATGGCGGCAAGGCGGCGGAGCGGCTCTCGCTGACGACCTCCCGGTCGCTGCTGGTCGGTGATGCCGCTCACCTCGTGGATCCGGTGCTGGGAGAGGGGATCTACTACGCCATGTTAAGTGGGCGCATGGCGGCGCGGACGGCCGCGGATTACCTGAAGGGCCTGACGCCGGGTCTGCAGGCCTACGACGCGCAGGTGGCCAGCGAGTTCTACCCGGAATTCCGCGCGGCCGCCCGCATGGCATGGGCGTTGTACACATTTCCCCGGTTGGTCCATGAAGCGCTGAGCCGCCGGCCGGATGTCCTCCATCTCTACGCCGACATTCTGAAGGGGCGCACGACTTACAAGAGCTTGGTAGCAACAATGCGAAACAGGCTGCAGAGCTTCATCGCCCGCGCCATCCGGGACAGAGCCGCGTCGGCCTTCAGCAGAGGATGTTCAGGCCGCAATTGATGATCGTGTGGCCATTGCCGTTGGCGCCGGCCGGGGGAATGTCCGCGGGGTTCATGGACAGCGACCTGGTTTGGGGCAGGGGCGGCAAAGGAGCAGGCAACGACGTCTTGGACGGCGGCGAGGGAGCCGCTGCGGTGGCCAGCATCGAAGCGGCCTTGCCGTTCAGCGAGGCCAGCAGCGCCTGGCCGTCTTTCCGGATCTTGGCCTTGGGGTATAGGGTCAGCAAAACAGTCAAGTGTTCGACCGCCCGTTCGGGTGCGCCGATGTCCTTGTAGGTCTTGGCCAGATAGTAGTGGGCTTCGGCCGAATCTTCCAGGTCGGGGTACAGGGCAAGCACACGCTCGAACCGATGCAGGGCAGCGAGGTACGCGGCCTGGCGATAGTAGTGCTTGCCCACGTAGATCTCGTAGGCGGCGAGGTGTTCGCGGCCTTCCTTGATCTTCGTGTGGGCGTCCAGTTCGTACGCGCTGCCCGGATACTCCTTCAAGAGCTTCTCCATCGCCTCAATGGTCTGGCGAACGTGCTCCGGGTCCCGGTCCAGGGTCGTGACCTGCTTGTAATGGCTGAGCCCCAGGCGGTACTGGGCGTACGGCGCCAGCATGTGCGCCCTGTGGAGGTCCAGGAAGTGCTGGTACTCGACCGCGGCCTCAGCGTAGTCTTCTTTCTCGAAGAACGCTTCGGCCCGCTTCATGATGACGTGCGGGTCGTAGTTGCGCTCGATGGGGTCGGTCTTCAGGACCTGCTCGTCGGCGTCGGTCACAGGGATCGCGGTCTTGTCTTTCGCCTGCTGGTTTTTGGAAGTACTGGAGCAACTGGCGAGAAGGAGGCCGACCAGCACGGTCGCTGCGAGGGGTACGTAAACGCGCATACGGGGAAGCCTTATATCAAATAAATATTTGGAAATCAAGCGTAATTTGACACCCTCCGAAGCCGGTTCCTATAATCCACTGTCCTTGATGGGCGGGAGGAGCCTATGCCGCTGAGATCGCGGATCGTCGGAACGGGCGGATATGTCCCCATCCGTGTTGTCTCGAATGCAGAACTGGCCCGCCTGACGGGGATGAGCCCGTCGGCTATTTACCGGAGAACTGGCATCAAAGAGCGCCGGTGGGCGGGGCCGGATGAGGCGACGTCCAACCTGGCGCATCGGGCTGCCCTAGCCGCTCTGGAAGCGGCCGGCGTGCCACCGCACGCGCTCGATGCCATCATCCTCTCCACGACGTCCTCGGATACGCCGATGCCTGCGTCGGCCTGCCACGTGCAGCGGTTGCTGGGCGCAAAGCAGGCGTTCGCCTTCGACCTCGCGGCGTCCTGTTCGGGTTTTCTCTATGCGTTGTCGGTCGGGGATCACTTGATCCGGCTGGGGCAGGCCCGCCGGGTGCTGATCGCCGCGGCAGAAGTGAAGTCTCGCTTCCTCAATTATAAGGAGCCCAGCACGGCGATCCTCTTCGGGGACGGGGCGGGGGCCGCGGTCCTGGCGCCGGGTGATGGGCACCATGGGGTCCTGTCGGTCTCGTTGCGGTCGGATGGCTCCCATGCGGAGTTGATCCAGATCCGCGCGGGTGGCTCTAGGATGCCTCCGTCTGAGAAGACGGTGGCCGAAGGACTCCATGCGATCCACATGCGGGGCCCCAGCCTGTTTCGCGTGGCGGTGCGCCGTCTGGAGATGGCCGTGACGGAGACCTTGAAGGAACACGGAGTCGCCGTTCCCGATGTTCGTTGCTTTATCTTTCATCAGGCCAACGGGCGGCTGCTGGAGAAGGTGCGGAATCGGCTTGGCATCCCAACGTCGCGCACGTTCAGTCTGATCGAACGGTACGGGAACACGTCCTCATCGTCGCTCCCGCTGACTCTGGACGCCGCGGTGCGGGCGGGCAAGATCAAAGCGGGCGATCTGGTCTGTCTCGCCACGATCGGCGGCGGGCTCACCTGGGGCACCGCCCTTATCCGGTGGTAGCGGCATGAAGTACTTGGTGCGTGTGTACTGTCACGATTCGTACGAGGCCGAATGCTCGTGCCAGCCTCGCCATCCATTTATCCTCGAAGAGTCCTTTGACTCGATCCGTGCCGCGAACGATCGCGGGGGCAAAGTAGTCGCCGCCGAAGGTCGTGACGATTTAGAGTGGGAGGTCTTGGACGAGAAGGGGAATAGCGTGTGCTAAACCTCTTGTCGCCTAACAACGTTCAGCAGCGGACACCAGTTCGCGGCGTACGCGTCCCGAACGCGCTACATTACTCTTTATTAGTTCGGGGACTTCCGTTCGAGGTTCTCGATGCGCTGGCGGGTCTGGTCTTGTTGCTGTTGGAGATGATCGTAGGAGCTGCGGATGAGAGCGTGGGTTTCTCGGAATTGCTGAGCGATGTTGGCTTGGTCCTGGGCGTACCGGCCTTCGACGAAGACCGCGAAGCCCTCGGCCACAAGTTGAACCTCGTGGCGGAGGCCTTCGACCAGCACGCCGGTATGGCGCTTGACCTCTTCAAAGCGTTCTTCCATCCGCGCGGTCATTTCTTCGAAGCGTCGGTCAATTGTAGCGAAACGTTGATCAACTGTTGTAAAGCGATTATCCAGCAGCGCCTGGAACCGTTGCTCCTGTCGGTCAAAGCGCTCTTCGAGGTATTGAACAAGTTCCTGATCCATTCTGCCTCCGCCGTGTCGAAAGGGTAAGCTGCTCAACTG
>VBOD01000040.1 GCA_005877615.1 Nitrospirota bacterium
CCCCCGCGGCATCGACGATGACGAAAGATCCCAGGACCATCACGAAAATCGCCAGTGTTATCTGTTTCATCGCTTTCTCCTTGTTGGGAATCCGATCAGCCCTCAACCTTCTTTTCCTCTGACTGCATGATCCCTTCCACGATGCATTTGTTCAGGCAGCCCGTCGCCACCAACCTGGCTCCTTCTCCATACATCCGGCCGAGCAGGTCCTTTCCCTCCGCATCAATGAAGGTGACCGAGGACAAATCCACACGCACAGGGTAGATCTGTTGAGTGTCTACGGCGGAGCGCCAGCAGAGGTTCAACTCCTTCACCCAAGGGCCGGCAAGCTTCCCCTCAAGCTCGAAGGTCATCACACCGGCTTCTATTTTCATGTTAATTTTCAGCATACGAAGTTTTTTAAACCTCTCTCGCCTTTCTCGAGACCGCGTAGCAGCCGCAGACGGCGATTGTTGAGAATGACCGGATCCACGAGATCGCCGCACTGCACGCAGCGCTGTGCCAAGAAATCGAGGTGGCCGTTGTCAGACAGGAAATCGAAGCACTGTTCGGTCACCATGAGGCCTCCGCAGCGCACACACTGTTCCGTGCTGACGAGTTCCAGCCAACCAACGGTATTTGCCTCATTCAGATCTTCCGCTGGAAGTCCGACTGCTGTAGCCATCGCAGCCCCCTTCAACATTCCGTGAGTCCGAACCGTGTCCTGACTCGATCCAACGCCTGCTGGTTCGGTATATGGAACACGACTGAAACATCCTTGGCTGGAGCGAGACACTCCAACCCCAGTTCCTTAATCGTAAGATCTTTGAGACCGTGCGTCGGCACGATGCCTGCGCGCGTTCCATTTGGTAAAGTAAAGGTCAGTTCCATCGAAGGTTCCTCCTTTCCAGCTAGATGCGTCATGCCTCAGGTAATGGCAATTCATATTCCAGACGTGCTTTAATCTGGGAGAAGTCGGCTAAGTCGTTGAAACGACTACTGGTTGGAGCTTGCTAGAAGGTTGGCTTTTGTCTGGCGAGGGGAGCGGTGCCGAAGAAGTCGTGCCGATATCTCGGCACGTGCCGAGATATCGGCAGGACTAAAGACATGCCTACGCATGTCCGGGTTGTTTCGGATCAACTAGTCTTCTCGTCGGACACCGACTTCATCAAGATGGCGCAAGAGGTCAGCCGGATCCTGGTAGACGCGATAGGCTCCGGCGCGCTCCAGTTCTTCTTGTCCGTAACCTCCCGACAGGAGACCGACGCTGACCGCCCATGCCCGGCGGGCGGCCAGCATATCCCAGACGCTGTCACCGACGACCACGCACCGATTGATCGGTACGCCAAGCCGCTCGGCAGCGGTCAAGAACACGTCGGGGTCCGGCTTGGCGTGACGGACCTGGTCCCTCGTGACGACCGGCACATTGGCGCCGAATTTCAGCAGCTTGAGTGTGTGCCGCGCGATTTCCGTGTGTCCGCTAGTCGCAATCGCATAAGGCACCTGATGTGCCGCTAGGTGGTCCAGCAGCTCCTGTGCGCCGGGTAACAGACGCAGCGACCCCAATTGACGTTCATAGGCTTCCTCATGCGCCCGCTGGATGCGTTGCGTTTCCTCTTGATTCACCGGGCGGCCGATCTCACGGAGCGCAGCGTTCAACAATAGACCGCCGCTCATCCCGATCTGCCGGTGAATGCGCCACACGGCAAGGTTGATTCCCACGGCCTGGAAAGCTTCCTGCCAGGCCAGGACATGCTGGTAGACGCTGTCCACCAGCGTGCCATCCAGGTCAAACAAGAAGGCAAGGCTATCGTTTGCCATTTATGATTCCATGAACAACTGATCCGGATAACACCAGCGCCAATCCTCTCCAGGCTCGAACGACCTGATGATCGGATGTGAAGTCTTGTGATAATGCTTGGTGGCGTGCTTATTCTTTGATGAATCGCAGCAACCCACGTGACCGCAACTCAGGCAGAGCCTCAGATGCACCCAGGTGTCCCCGGTCTTGAGACAGTCCTCGCAACCTTGTGCGCTTGGCGTCACATTTCGAATCTGATTCAGATGGGTGCATTGCTGAGCCATGACTTTCTCCTTCGTTGTCTTGCTACGTTGATGCGCGCTCGATCGCAGCCCGGTCCCACCCGCCGAGATTCGCCGCGGCTTCGTATGTGCTCTGGAGAAACGCCAGCAGGACATGGTCAGGCGACTCCGCAGCTCGGACCGCATCGTACGGCAGCAGGAACTCTCTCATCTCCTCACTGTAGAAGGCCTCTTTTGGCTGGATGGGATACTTTTTGAAACCCTCAGGCTCCGGGTAGGCATAGGCGTAGAAGACCGCCCTGTCCACGGGCCCACCCCCAGGCCAGAACCCGCAACTGCTCACCTCGTGCGAGTACGCTTCGCGCGCCACAAATTTGGCCAGGTAGGGCGCGCCTGGGTGCGTGGGCGCCGGGCGGCCGGAGAATCGGGTGACCGCCAGGTCAAAAGCCCCCCAGAAGAAGTGCACTGGGCTCACCTTGCCGATAAACCGCGAGCGAAAGTCCGTGAGCACGCGGGTCGCTTGCGCCAGAACCCGCCAGCATCGCTGCGCATATTCGGGATCATAGGCCGCATGCTTGTAATCCTTTTCGAAGGGAGTTCGGTCTGCCACTTCCACCGGCGTGGTCCAGATGCTCACCTTGATGCCGAGCGATCGGAGGGCCGCCATCGTTTCCCGATAAAACTCTGACACGGAGCGTGGCGCGAGCGCCAGGGAGCGGGTTTCTCCGTCCGCCGTCTGAATCAATAGCTTGTGGTCGAGGAAGTCGAAATCGATCTGGAAAAGGCGCGTGCCGTACGGGATCGGGGAAGTCGTCAGCCCACGGGACGTGACGTAGAGGGTCACTTGCCACCAGTGGCACACCATCGGCGCCAGCGCAAGCCGGATTTTACCGATGACCTGCGTCCACATGTGAAGAGTGGCGTAGGTGTCTCGCCACGCCTCCAGGGGCAGACTGGGCCACACGTCCGTGTCAGTCGGAAGAGTCAATGCTTGCTCCGCGCCATAGAGTGCTCCAAGAACGGGCTTGCTGGCAAGCCTGTTCTTCGACGGGGAACACTCAAGACTTCACGTCGCGGCCCGTCTCTCTCCGATACCGAAGCGCAGCGCTTCGACATCAAGCTCGTGTTCCAGGCGATGGAGCACTTCGTCGCTGATCGTGCCGTCGTTACGGAGCCCGATCAGGGCCAGCCGCTCAGCCGTCATCGTCTCATGCCGCAACCGCCGGAAGGCCTCGGCGGCTTCCACCGTACACTCCTCATCCACGGTGCCGGATCGCGCGAAGCGCTCGAGCCGCCTGCCATAATGGACCCGCAGTCGTTCAGCGTGGTCCGGCATCAGCCAGTCTTCACCCGTCAACCCATCCAACCGGGCTAAGGCCGCTGTTGCGGCATGCTCCCGCGCTTGCATTTCTTCCTGTTCGAGCCCACGGTCTTCTTCAAGACGCAGGGCCCGGATGAGCGGAGTCAGCGAGAGGCCTTGCAGCACCAGCGTCGCGAGAATGACCGAGAAGCTGATCAAGATGATCTCGGCCCGAAACGGGAACGGCGCGCCGGCGGCTGTCGTCACCGGCAGAGCCAATGCCGCCGCGAGCGTGACAATCCCGCGCATGCCCGTCCACGCTACGATGAACACGTAAGACCAGGGCGGCATGGGATCGCGTGCCCGCAGCGACGGGCTCAACAGCCTGGGCAGTGCGGCGGCCAACGGTACCCACACTAGGCGCACCAGGATGGCCGTGGCGCTCACCAACGTTCCGGCGATGATGAGCGATCCAAACCGAGCGGACGGCACCGCCTCACTGAGCACCCCGAGCTGAAGTCCAATGAGGATGAAAATCACGCCGTTGAGCATGAAGACGAGGAGGTCCCACACCGCGCGCCCCTGAATTCGGGTGGCTGGCGCCACGACTTCGCTGAAATGCTGCCGCAAGTAGATACCACCGGCGACGCAGGCCAGGACGGCCGACGCATGCGCGAGTTCCCCCAATACCCATGCGAAGTAGGGGGCCAACAACGTGATCGCGATCTCGGTGAAACTGTCCTCGGTCACGTGCAGTGCCCACCGTGTGATCATGCCCACCCCGATCCCGATCGCAACGCCCACGATAGCGGCAAAGACGAACTGGAGGAGCGTCTCATTGAGCACAAAGGTCCCGCTCGCGGCCGCACCAACGGCAGTCCGGTACAGCACCAGCGCCGTGGCATCGTTGACGAGACTCTCGCCCTCGAGGATTGTGACGATGCGACGAGGGATGCGCAGCCTCTTCCCAATGGCCGTCGCCGCCACGGCATCCGGAGGGGAGACAATGGCACCCAAGGCAATGGCCGCTGCCCAGCTCATGCCTGGGAACACGGCGTGCGCGACCACGGCCACCGCCGCCGTTGTGGCCAGCACGAGACCGATCGCAAGGAGCGAGATCGGTCGCAGGTTCTCGCGAAACTCACGCAGGGAGGTGAAGTATGCGGCGGCCCACAGGATCGGCGGCAGGAAGACAAGGAAGATCAAGTCAGGGTTGAGAGTCACCGTGGGCAGACCCGGTACCATCCCCAGCACCAGCCCACCGATGACGAGGATGATCGGGTAAGGGATGAGGACCTTGCGCGCGACCGACGTCAGCGCCAAGACCACTGCGAGCAGCACGATGATGATCTCAAGCTGGTGAAGGGCTTCCATTCGTCAACTTATGGTGTTGATAACAGGGTGCTAGACCGCCGGAGCGATCGTCAGCGCTGGTCGCGGGAGATTCCGAGCTTCCTAATCTTCGATTGCAGCGTCGTGCGTTTCATCCCGAGGCGGGTGGCCGCACCGGACGGACCTCCGATTACCCAATTGGTTTCCCGGAGGACACGTTGAATGTGCTCGCGCTCGGCCGCTTCCAAGGTCGCGGCTCCGTTATGAGCAGGCGTTGCCGGCACTTTCAATTCTCCGAGCGGAGCGTGCAGGTCTGGCCCTTGGGACAGGATCACGGAGCGCTCGATCAGATTTTCGAGCTCCCGGATATTGCCTGGCCAGTGGTACTTCGCAAGAGCCGTCATCGCCCCCGCCGGAATCGTTTCGATCTGCTTGTTCATCAGGCGGGCGTACTTTTGCGCGAAGTAGCGGACGAGCAAGGGAATGTCTTCAGGGCGCTCCCGCAACGGAGGAGCCGTGATGGGAAACACGTTGAGGCGGTAATAAAGATCGCTGCGGAACAGTTTATCGGTGACCATCTGGGCGAGATCCTGGTTTGTGGCCGCCACCAGGCGGACATCCACACGAATCGTGCGGTTGCTCCCCAACCGCTCGAATTCCTGTTCCTGCAAGACGCGCAGCAGCTTTGACTGCAGCTCGAGCGGGACATCACCGACTTCGTCGAGAAACAGCGTCCCGCCGTGGGCCAGTTCGAACCGGCCGACCTTCTGTGCGATGGCGCCGGTGAAGGCGCCCCGTTCATGGCCGAATAGCTCGCTTTCGAGCAGCCCCGTCGGGATCGCTGCGCAGTTCATCTTGACGAAGGTCCGCTCGCGGCGTTTACTCAGGTTGTGGATCGCGCGCGCGATCAACTCCTTGCCGGTGCCGGTCTCGCCCTGAATCAGCACCGTGGAGTCGGTCGGTGCGACGGTCTCCACTTGCTTCAGGATTCGCTTCAGCGCTGCGCTCTCCCCGATGATCTCCTCGAAGTTATACTCGGTGCGGATTTCGTCCTCGAGGTAGAGCTTCTCCTTGTTCAGCTTATCCTTCAGCTCCTCGATCTGCCGATAGGCCAAGGCGTTCTCGACCGCGATCGCGATCTGGTTGGCCACTTGGCTCAGCAAGTCGACATCGTCCTGGCTAAACGCGCCAGAATGAAGGCTCGCGATGTTGAGCGTCCCCAACAACCGATTATGTGATTTGAGCGGCACGCAGCAGCCGGACTTCACGCCCTCCTCGAGTAGGAGTCGACCAACGTCGGATTGTAAACGTTTGAGATCGTCCTCGTCGAACAGCGCCGGCTTGCCCGTCCTGATGGCGGGACCTGCAGGCGTACTGTCGATAGGACCAACGAAGCCTTCCTGGAGCAGGCCCTTGCCACCCGGAGAATCCAGGGCGTGTCTACTTACGACCTCATTATCAGGATCGTACAGGTACAGGCTGGCAAGCACATGCGGGATCACCCGACGGAGGGATGCCGCTGTGGCTGCAAACACATCGCGGAGATCCAGGCGGGAAACCACCGCATTGTTCACCTCCAGCAGCAGGCGCAGGCGGTCGCGCTCGCGGGCCAAGTCCTGCTGGTGACTCTGGACGCTCTGGGAGTTCAACGCGTTGTCCACGGCGACCGCGACCTGCTTGGCCACCTGTTGCAGGAACTCCAGATCAGATCCATCATATGTGGCTTCCTGCAAGCTCCCGAATCCGAGCGCGCCCAACCGTCGCTGGGCTGTGGTGAGCGGGACCACGCAATATGATTTCACGCCTTGTTGGCGCATCACTTCGGTCACGCGGGGAAATCGGGTTTCCTTCTCCACATCCGAGACCAACAGGGGCTGCTGATGTTGCCAGACCCACCCGCCTGGGGATTCTGCCACGGGAAGTTCCTGGCAGCCCAGCGCATCACAGCTCTGGTTCGGCGTCTCCAGAGTGTGGAGTCGCATGACGTCCCGCTCGGGATCGTGTAGGAGCAGCCGCATATATTCGAAGTTGACCACGTGATGCAGTCGCTCAACGAGGTCATGAAACAGACTGGGGAGGTCACGGTGGACGGCAATCGCCTCCGAGACCTCCAGAAGTGCTTGGTACTGCTCTGCTAGAGTCTCACAGGGAGATACTGACTGCTTACTCATAGGCGCCTAAAGTATGCCCGATTTATGCGATGTCCTCAAGGGGCCGAAAGGGACGCCCTGGCCGCGCGGCGCGCGAGCAGAAGCCGCAGCTCCTCTCGCATCCGTGCAGCAGGCAGGTGCATGCGGTCGCCGTGGCCCGGCAGGATCCACTCGAAGGGATACTCAAGCAGCTTCTCCGTCGATCGGCGCAAGGCAGACTCCTTCCAGACATAGACCGTCGCCAGCCGCAGGCCGTTGATCTCCCGATCCCACGCCATGTGGTCGCCCGTGAAGAGATAGCGGTTCCGATACAGCAGCGCCATGCTGCCGTCGGTATGCCCGGGGACCGGAATGATCCGTAAGTCCGGCGAGGCCTCCACCACGTCCAGACCATTAATGATCCATTCGGCATCGGGCTGGGCATCAGCATCCGCGCGATGGATGACCCGCTTCGCGCGGAAGTGCTTGGCGTAGCGCGGCGCGTCGCCGATGTCGTCCTCGTGCGTGAGGAAGATGTATGCGATCCCGCCCATCCGCTCGAACGCGACCACCAGCTTCTTCATGTACCGAGGCGCATCGACCAGCCAGTTGCCATCAGGATGGCGAATGACATAGCTGTTCGCGCCGAACGACTTCTCCGAGTTAAACCCGTTGTAGCAGACATTGTTTTCAATCAGCATCGGGAAGCTGTCAGTGGCAGCACGCATCACAGCCTTGTCGGGTACCAAAGCGCCGATCGAGCCCACGGGACAGGCCAGGAGCGCCTGATAGGCCTGGTAACGCTCGGACTCGGTCTCCGGCTGGCGATAGACGGACGAGTACTCGCCATTCTCGACGAACGACTTCGGCGCCAACTGCCGGCAGGTGTCGCAGTTGATGCAGGTGGCGTCTACGAAGAAGTTGCCATCGATATTCGTCGAGAGCCGTTTGGCGACATCAGCCATTCCGTTTCCCCTCTGTGCGACGGCAGGAGCCGCCACTTACCGTTCTATCATACATACTCTACAAACAGAGACAAATCCTCTTTTATTTCATGCCGGTCCGTCAATCAGTAGTAAATTGCAGAAAATCCACCATGGGATAACGCTGTCGGTCAATCCCTACAATCTGCCCATTTGGCGGCAAGACGTGAGTCCGTCGTATAACCACCGAATATTTTTAAGATAACTACTTGTACAAATCCGGTCATTGGCCAATTCTGTAGGGCCTCCCCTACAACCAGCCCTTGTCAAACTAAATGGCGAAATTGCGTACAACCGATGAATATTTTTCAATTATTGGGTAAATGGTCGGTCAGTCATGAGTGGTCGGAGGCGCAGGCACCGGTTTTGCTCGGTTTTATTGAGAAAAGTATCTGGTCCGATACCCGGCCCTCAAACCCCGGTAGCCGAATAATAAGAGAAAGGGAGACCGATGCCTAAGTCAATCACCAACCTGGTGCCCGAACAATGGCAGGACCTCGTGGAATTCCTCGCCGCACCCGTTTCCTGGATTCCTGGGATGCAACGGGAGATCCTCTCCTTTCTCATTAATTCCGCCTCCGGCTGGACTGCCGGAGTCTATTGGGTCCTTCTCCTCTTCCCTGCCCTCCTCTGGATCGGCGCGGTCTGGTGCACCCAGCTCTCGCTCTATACGCTGCCCTTTCGCTCAGGGCGCTTGGAGTTCATCAAGAAGATGCTGCTCGCGTGGTGGGACGCTGGGCTCGCGGTATGGATGTTTTGGGTGGGGCTGGGAAGGTTTTTCGTCGTGGTGGTGGGCTGGATGTTCGAGCTGGCCCGCCTCGGACTGAAGTTGATCATGGAAACCGGGCGCCAGGTGTTCACCCTTCCCTTCAAGGTGACAGGGGACATGACACGGAGTTACTTCCAGCCCGGCGTCCCGTGGATTGCGTTCCTGCTGCTGCTGTTTTGGTGCCTGCTCGAGGCGGTGATCTTCAGCTATGTCCTTTTCCCAACGGTGTCGGAGGTGCTGGCCGGCTTGGTGGGCGTCGAAGCCCATCGGCTCACCTCCCCGTTCCTGTTCGCCTTTCTATTCCTGCTCATTCTCGGGAGCTACGCCTGCCTCCAGGCTCTGATCGACACCGCGAAGAACCGGGAATACAAGTTCCTCGTTCAGATGCTCCTGGTCGAATTGTTCGTGATGTTCTTCGAGGTCATGTTCCTGTACCGCGAGCTGGTGGACGCCATCTCGCCGTGGATCGCGCAACAGACAAATGAGCAGTTCCGGATGGGGATCATCTCCACGCTGTCCTTGGCAGTCTTCGGCTGGTTGGGGGTGCGTGGCATGACCTGGTTCCTGTTCGGTCAGTTCGGGACGCCTCCCCTGCTCGCCTTTATGTCCCGCCGGCCGCTGGTCCCTCCAGAGGCTGAAGGCAGGGGAGTCACGCAGGCTCGTGCGGAGATAGACCGCTGGTGGCGCGCTCCACTCGAGGACTTTAAGCGCGAGATCGAATGGCTGCACGAAAAAAGCAATGAGCTCATGGGACATCTCACGCTCCCGTTCCTCCACGTGATAGCCGCGGCCTTGAACTTTGCCATGATCCTGGTCACCTCGCGTCCGTTCTTCAGTATCCCATTCAAGAACCTGAAAGAGGTTCTGGAGACCAGGGAAACCCTGGCCGCGATGCACTTGCAACCAAAGAAGGCTGCGCCATGAACCGCCTCCGTTCCGCTCTCACCGCTTCGCTGGTCAGTGCCGCGATCCTGTTGGTCGCAGTGGTGGGATGCAACCTTCAACCTGGCCCACAACCTAGCCCGCAGCGTAAAGCCCCCATGACCCTCTTCATTGGGGTGGATGTGAGCGGTTCCTTTAAGCACGATTATGACAATGCCATGACCTTTCTGTCCCATTACATTTACGGCCACCTCCATGAGCTGGGCGGGCTGGCCAAACCGCAGGCCCTGTTCGTCGCCAGCATCGGCGGCAAGAAACCAGGCGAGCCCAAGAGCTTCCATCCGATCCACGACTTCGAGGGGAAGGACATCGAGCAGATCGCGACGGAGCTGCGGACCTGGTTCCCTCCCTCCGACACCCTGACGGATTTCAACTCGTTCTTCCAAGAAGTCGCGCGAATCGCGAAGGAACGGAACCTGATCCTCGCTCCCATCACACTGATGGTGGTGACGGACGGCATCCCCGATGTGCCCGGCGTCAAGGCGGGGTCGCGGGCCATCTATGAGCAAATCAATTTGACCCCGCTGGAGTATCTCGCCCGAAACATCACTCTCCGACTGACCTATGTGAGCCCCAAGGTCGGTGAGCAGTGGCGAAAGAATGTTCCCCGGCAACGGGTCCGGCTGTGGACTGTGGACACAGAGGTGATGAAGGGATGGAAGGATCAGATGCAGCCCGGCGTTGACACAGCCCATCAGGACCGGTTCTGGAAGTGGGTGCAGGATAACGTGGACTTCCGCGTTCGCTCCGCCAAGCTGTAATTCGGTTGGCA
>VBOD01000041.1 GCA_005877615.1 Nitrospirota bacterium
CTCATCCTCGACCACGTACGGGACGCTGTGGCGCTCGCACCAGTCAGTGATCCAGGGGATTTCTTCCACAGAGGTCGTGACGAGGGCGGGGTGTGCGACCTTCTCAAGACACCCGGCGGCAAGGGCAAGGACGGCCTGACGCTCGACGGTGAACGCGGTCGGGTCAAACGTCACGGGGTTTGCTCGTCCGGAGGACAGCGCGCCGAGCTCCGGGAAACATTCCGGGTCGTTCAGCACGCTGACGATCCACAGGTGGTCGAAGGGACCCTCGGCCTCCCGCGCATCCTTGGCTTGGAACTCGAAAGGCAGCGTTGCGCATGCGCGGTTGAGCACTACCGCCTCATCGGCGCGCAGGTTGTACGCGACGACCGTCCGGTGCAATTCGGCTGTTTCCATCACGAGCGGGGGCAGTTCGGCGACGCCGGCGCCCACATACAGGCTCCGGCCGCCTGGGCGGAGGCGGTCGCGCAGGACGGCAGCCAGCTTGATTCCGAGTTCCTTGCACGGTCCCCGCCGTTCTTGCCAGAATGCATCGCCACCTTCATCACAGTAGATGGATCCGAGCGCCGCGTAGTCCAGGCTATCGAAGATGCGTGTGATGACTTTGAGGGTCGCTGGCTTGAGTTGCGTCATCGGTGGTGGAGGGATGGTGCCGAAGCCGGGATTTGAACCCGGACGGGGTCACCCCCGCTAGACCCTGAATCTAGTGCGTCTGCCAGTTCCGCCACTTCGGCACGGTGCGGAGAGTGGGATTATCAGGGATTTGCAGGAAGGCGTCAAGCGCTGTCTGACTGGTGTTTCTACCCATGTGATGTTAGAGTGCGTTGCTGTGGCCGAGGCTGGTCGATGAAGCTCGACATCGCGCCCGATCGGGTGGGGAAGGCGTCGGTCCCCGCCGCCTGGGGCTGGGCGTTGCTGGTGGTCGTCGTGACATTCTGGAATGCCTGGGACATCCCGGCGCGGCTGCCGGACATCAATGACGTAGCTACCACCCACCTCTTTCTCTTCCCCGTCTCCCTGGTCTTGTTTTTTCTTCTGAGCTGGATCCGTCAGTATTACGACGATGAACAGGCGCATCCCGGCCCGCGTCCCTTCGTCCGCTGGCGCGCCACGCTGGGCATCTGGGCGTTGGCCCTGCTGCACCCGGTCTCCTGCGCCCTCTACCCCGCAGCCTTCAACCTTGACGACAGGACCGTTGATGGAATCAGCCGGGCGGTGGGTACGATGCACGTGGGCATGTCCCGTGACGAAGTGGAGAAACAGCTTATCGAGCTGAATACGACGCTCCCCATCTCCATGCGGACGGACCGGGAACAACATTGGAGGTGGCAGGAAGAGCTGGCGCGGTATCTGTCAGAGAAGGACCCGGCCGTGCGGCGCCGGATCTGGCCGGACCTTGCACGGGCGACGCTGGTCTTTATCCCCTGGGGGGCAAAACTTAACGACGAGCCGGATCCGACTGCCCATGAACAGGTCTTTCTCCGCCGGACGCGGGGGTCCAGCGACATCGGCGTGGACAAGCTTCGGGTCCGCTACACTCCCGCCTTCGCCGTGGAGGAGATCGTCTATTCGTCCAACCGCCAGCTCACCATGGAGCGCGAGCCCTGTACCATCCATCTAAAAGTTCCGGCGCCGCCCGCCACCAACTTCCCATACCCGTGTCCGCGTTAGAAGGAGCACAGATCATATGCTCCTTGGGCTTTGGGTTTCTAAACCGCAGAGTGTTGAGGAGAAACGGCGGAGTCGGCCGTCCGTACCGTCCGTTCGACCAGTGGCAAATAGATCCGAAACGTTGTGCCCAAACCAGGTTGACTCTCTACGGCAATCTGACCGCCGTTTTGCTTGACAATCCCGTAGACCATGGCCAGTTCCAGCCCTGGCGCCCTTCCGTACTCCTTTAGCCTAAAGAACGGTTCGAAGAGGTGAATCCGCATTTCTTCGTCCATCACCCAGCGGGAGGCGCTCATCGCCAGCATGGCGAACTTTCCCGGGCCGATAATAAGACCGTGCGGGTGGGGCGGGATCGCCGACAACTGAACGGTTGAGGTCTCAATGGTGATCTTTCCGCCCTGTGGCATCGCCTCTCGTGCGTAGGCAGCCAGCTTGATGATGACCTGCTCAATCTGTCCGAGGTCAACGTTCACCCACCCTAGAGTGGGGTCGAGCATTGTAGCCAGTGCAGTGTCCTTTCCTACCACCCATTCCAGCACTCCACGCAGGTTGGTCACGAGGGCATTGAGATCCAATAATGTTGGTTTAAATCGTTGACTGCTGCTAAAAGCCAGCAATTTGCGGGTCAACTCCATACCCTTGTCGGCTGCTTTCCTGATTTCTTCGACCTTACTTTGTGTCCGGCCATTTTGATCCAGACCGCTCACCAAGAGCAGGCTGAGTCGAGAGAGGACCGTGAAGATCGTCTCAAAGTCGTGGGCAATCTCTCCCGCAAGTTTTCCCAAAGCTTCCAGCTTCTTAGCCTGGAGGGCTTGTTCTTCCAGCTGTTTACGGTCAGTAATGTCTCGGGTTATGAACACAAACGCGCTAGGGTTCCCGGCATGGTCTCGTGTCAGAGACCCCGTTATATCCAAGGAAAGGACCTTGCCCTCTTTGTTGCGGTAGTGCATTTCATACGCCCGCATGACCCCTGTGGCCTCTAAGACATCAATCTTCTCCTGCTCCAAGAGGACGCCTAAAGTCGTGGACACCGGTTTGCCGATCAGTTCCGTCTTCGCATATCCAAACAATTGGGCGGCCGCTTGATTGGCCACCCTCACGATCCTTTCGGAGTCCAATACGAGCAACGCATCGGCCATCGTGTGGATGATCTGCTCTGCGGCGAAAGCCGGGGTGATCTCCTGCAGGCGATAGAGCCACACCGCTCTGAACATCAATACTACGAAGCCCAACACCGGAACGTAACCGAAGGGGTAGACATGCATCCCATAGGCGGGCAGGTAGTCGACTACTCCCAGATAGGCTACCGCTAAGGCGACCAGTAAAGCTTTGATCCGCCGCTGCTGAATGACCCGAGTAGAACGGATAAGTTGCATCTGCAGGAGTCGTAGACTTCCGAACAGCAGGCCGAAGAAGAAGACCAAGAACGGCCAGCTAAGAGGCCCGTATCGCGGGTAGTAGCCCCATGCAGAGTGGTACACTCCGGTGATGAAGCGGTCTGATGCAAGGATGCTGCAGTAAAACAATCCCGATAGCGCCAGACTGCCCCAGGCAATAGCTCGAAGTTCATGAACGCGCTGGACTATCGCCAACGTGAAGAGAAGGACTAGGCTTGGAATAACTACGACCCCAAGGTGCTCTACCTTGGCCCACCAGAGTGCAAGAGGTTCGTCAAGGGTGGAATAGAGTACCCCCGCAGAGAGGAGCCAGATCGCAACGCTCATCGTGAGTGCGCAAAAGGCGAGGCTCACCTTCGAGCCACGTTCGCGAAAGAGCGCCACGATTCCTAAGGTTGCGATCAAAATCCCGACAGCCCACGGACCTGCCGCGTGAGGGCTTACCGCGTAGTTGCTGAGATTTAACACCTCTGAAAGCATGAGGCTCGCTTCTCTGACTAGGATCCTTCAGTAGGGGCGGTTAAAGGGGAGCTCTCTACATCGTGGGCCATAGAATTGCCCCAATGCGGCTCGGAGGGTAAAGGCGGATTACATGTATGTTAAATATATCATACTTTGAGGGTGCGCTGGCTAGAAGCTATCCCTGAAATACCTGAATTGTGGAGGGGAAAAGACGTGAGGCAGCGGGAGACTGATGCGCTACGCGAGGGTCGGTCTGGCTGGCGTGATGGGAACGCTCGTCAGCGACGTCGGCCAACCTATCGAAATCCCGTACGGGGTGGGCGATGGGGGAGGCAGTTCGTGCGGGTCGCCCGCTAGGACAATCCGTTCGCGCGCCAGGCAGGCGCAGACCACCAGCAAGGGGAGCGGGATACGGGGGCCCTCGTCGACCACCAAGGCATCGTATCGGATGGAATGGAAAATGGAATCGCCGATCACGCGGACGGGCGTGACGGCGAGGACCCGTTTGGCCTGGAGGAGCGGCAGCCGTTTAGTGTCCTCCTCCATGGCTAGGACTTCCCGCACCTTTGCGACGCCCCCCAGGCGCTCGATCTCGTCTTTGAGCCCCTCGTACTCGGGGCGCAGTTCCGGGTCCGCGTAGGCTTCCGGCTTGAGCTCGTTGATGCGCGTCTGCGCAATCTCCAACTCGTCCAGGTAGTCCTGCTTCTGCGCCTCGTAGAGCACGCAGTTCTCCTTCATCGTGGCGACGTTGCTCCCTACCACTTGCATGCCGAGCCGTTGCCACAGTGGGAGGCGCTCATAGCCCGCCAGGATGCTCTGGAGGCGCTTGATCTCGGCTTGTGCGTCACCCAGGGCGGTGAGCAGGCGCCATTCGAGGTGGCGCACCTCGTCGAGATCCTTCTGCTTTTCCGCTTTGTAGCGGAGGATCGGCGCGAGTTCCAGATAACGCTCCAGTTTGCGGCGCAGACCTGCCTTGTCGGACTGGGACTTACCCAGGAAGGCCGAGACCTGTGCGTCGAAGATCAAGTCCCGCAGGTTGAGCCCGCCCTCGCTCGCGATGCTGGGGGGGTCGTAGCAGCATAGGAAACTGCGGTACTGGAGTCCGGCGCCGCGGAGCCCTTTGGCGGCGGCCAACAGGGCTTCGGTCAGCGTCCGGTTGTCGGGCGCGATGAGCAGGACCCGTTTGTTGGCCTTGACCAGCTCCGTCACGACAGCGGCCAGCCTGGTGCGGCGCGCCGCACGATCGGCGTCCCAGATGGTCGTGAGCACGGACGTCACGATCGTGGAGCGAAGCGTCGGGTCCGTCACGGATGTGTCCGGGGCCACCCAGGGCATCAGGCGATCCGCCGCGCTGAAGTGGTAGAACGACGGGTGGTGCAGCATGTCCTCCAACCGGTGATGGAGTATCTGGAGGAAGCCGGAGGGATCGCCGGCGCGTTCCTCGTCGGCCACTAGGCGAAGGAGGGCGGGCAGCAGGTCGAAGGCCTTCACTCGTGCAGGTGCTCCAGCAGGCAGAGGGCCAGGCAGCCGAGTTCGCCAGCCGGGTCCATCCGATGGTTCTGACACTGGCGGGTGTGCACGCAGACGAGAGCCGGGCGTAGACGAGTGGCCACGTCCACCGGCAGGTCCCCCAACTGGTAGACCAAGACTCGCCCTTCTTCCGTCGCCGAGAGGATCAGCAACCGTCGGCGCGCGTCGTCTTCGATGATCACCGCCTGAGGCGCTTGAGGGCCGAGACGTCCAAGGCGATAGCCATCCAACATCCATTGTTGCTTAATCAGGTGGGATGGCGGGTGCAACGCGGTGGGACTTAACCGGATGTTTAGCCGGAGTGGATCAAAGGTCTGATCGCCCCCTTGCGCCATGCTGGAAAGAGGATTCACGGTGACGAGCGTCGCCACCAGAAGTATGCGGAAAATCATGTTGATATTCTAGCGATGCAGGACTGCGATCACAAGCCGGTGTTCGTTGACTTTCACCACTTGCTCCTGTAGTATCTTCTCCTCTCCCCACAAGGCGTTGTAGCCATGAAGGTGATTCTACGAGAAGACGTGCAAGGAGTAGGCAACATAGGGGATATTCTTGATGTTGCTTCTGGCTATGCCCGCAATTATCTCTTCCCCCGCAACAAGGCCGTAGAGGCGACCGGCCGCAGCCTAAAGACGGTCGAACATGCCAAGCGCGTGATCGCCGAAAAGGCGCGCAAAGAGAAAGCCTCCCTGGAAGAGTTCGCGAAGAAGATCAGCGCCGTCGCTGTGACGATTCCGGTCCAGGTCGGCAAGGACGACAAACTGTTCGGGTCCGTGACGGCCAAGGACATCGCCGAAGCCATAGCGGCCCAGGGGATCGAAGTGGACAAGCGCAAGATCGAACTGGGCCATCCGATCAAGGAACTCGGCACCGTGTCGGTGCCGGTTAAGCTCCATTCCCAGGTGACGGCCACGGTGCGCGTAACTGTGGTCAAGAGCGAAGCCTCCGGCGACGTGCCGGCCTCCGGCAAGGGAGGCTAACGCATCCATGCCCAACCCGCTGAAGACAACCGATCCCGAAGTCTACGAGGCCATCCGGAAGGAAGGCCTCCGCCAGCGCGAAAAGATTCTGTTGATCGCGTCGGAAAACTTCGCCAGCCCGGCGGTCCTGGCTGCGCAGGGCTCGCTCATGACCAACAAGTACGCCGAGGGCTATCCCGGTCGCCGCTACTACGGGGGCTGCCAGTACATGGACGTTGTCGAGTCGCTGGCGATCGAGCGCGCCAAGCAGATCTTCGGCGCGGACCATGTGAACGTCCAACCCCATTCAGGGGCGCAGGCCAACATGGCCGTCTATTTCGCGGTCCTCAAGCCTGGCGACGCGATCCTCGGTATGGACCTGGCCCATGGCGGCCACCTCACCCACGGGAGCCGCGTGAGCTTCTCCGGCATCCTCTATCGCGCCTATTCCTATGGCGTGGACCGGACCACCGAGCGTATCGATTACGACGCGGTGCGGAAGATGGCCGAGGAGTGCCGGCCGCGGCTGATCGTCGTTGGCGCCAGCGCCTATCCCCGCACCCTCGACTTCCCCAAGTTCCACGAGATTGCGAAAGCGGTCGGCGCCTATCTTATGGTGGACATCGCCCACATCGCGGGCTTGATTGCCGCTGGCCTGCATCCGAGTCCCATCCCCTATGCCGACTTTGTCACCACCACGACCCACAAGACGTTGCGCGGGCCGCGAGGCGGTATGGTGTTGTGCAAGGCTGAGTATGCCAAGGCGTTGGACAAGGCGGTCTTCCCTGGTCTCCAAGGGGGGCCGTTGATGCATGTCATCGCTGCCAAGGCTGTTGCCCTGAAAGAGGCGCTCTCCCCGGGCTTCAAGAAATACCAGCAACACGTCTTGGCGAACGCTAAGGCCTTGGCGAGCGGCCTCCAGAAGCGGGGCTTTCGGATCGTGTCGGGAGGCACGGATACTCATCTGATGCTGGTGGACGTGGCGAAGTCCAAGGGGATGACCGGCAAGGAAGCCGAAGCGGCGCTGGACGAGGCGGGCATCACGGTCAACAAGAACGCGATTCCGTTCGATGAGAGGCCGCCGGCCATCGCCAGCGGTATCCGGCTAGGCACGCCGATCGTCACCACACGCGGCATGCGGGCGAAGGAGATGAATGAGATCGCCGCCGCCATCGACAAGGTCCTATCGCATCCGCAGGATCAGACCGTGCAGCGGCTCGTGCGCTCGCGCATGCGCACCTTGTGCGGGAAGTTCCCAATCTTTGAAGAGTACCGGTAAGGAGAAGGCGGCCGTCGGTGCGATGCCCGTTTTGTAGCCACGTTGAAGACAAGGTCGTGGACTCGCGGATGGCGAAAGAAGGCGAGGCCATCCGCCGACGCCGGGAGTGCCTGGGGTGCAAGCGGCGGTTCACCACCTACGAGCGGGTGGAGGAAGTTCTCCCCATGATCGTCAAAAAAGACGGGCGGCGGGAGCCCTTCGACCGGGCCAAAGTGCTGGCCGGCTTGAAAAAGGCCTGTGAGAAACGTCCCATCAGCATGGCGACGCTGGAGGCCGTCGCGGACCGCATCGAGAAGCGTATCCAGGAGCGGGGCGAGGCCGAGGTCCCGTGTCGCGTGGTGGGCGAGGAGGTCATGTCCGAGCTCCACCAGCTCGATCAGGTCGCGTATGTGCGTTTCGCGTCCGTGTACCGGGAGTTCAAAGACGTCGCGCAGTTCATGGATGAGGTCAAGGGACTGCTTCGCGAGCGGGGAGAGGGACAGGCCTAGCACGAGCCCCGCCGCCTTCGTTTCCCGCCTGCTTCAACCGGGCGATCATTATTCCATACTGGAGAGTGTGCGATGCCGGTAAAGACCAAGCCCTCGTCCAGTCGTCGGTCCACCCCCCAGAAACGGGGCGCCTCCCGTCCGGACGCGGCCGTCCCTCGCATCACCAATGTGGCTATTATCGGCGCGGGCGCCGGAGGCTCGGCTCTCCTGACGATTCTTGCGCCGGACCCGCTGGTTCGCATCGTCGGTGTGGCTGAGATTGATCCCAAGGCTCCGGGGCTGCGCCTGGCCAAACGGTACGGCATTCCCGTGACGCGGAACTTCCGCGACCTGTTGAGCTCCGAGGAAGTGGATCTGATCATCGACGTCACCGGCAATGTGGGGGTTGAGAACGCGCTGCTCGAACTCGATCGGGTGGGGGTAGCCGTCATCCGCGGGACGAGCGCCAAGTTCATGTGGCAGCTGATCGAGGCGCGCGTGCGCGCCAACGACGAGATCAAGCGGCACCTCAAGAAGTTTCAGGAACTCTCCAAACTGTACGAAAAGGAGGCCAGCTCCGCCATCACCGGGGAGCGCGGCCGTATCGCCTGCGAGATCCATGACGGCCTGGTCCAGACTTTGGCTGGAATCAATCTCAAGCTGGACCTGTGCCGAGAACTCATCTTTTCGGATCCCACCCACAGCTTCGAGTTGTTGAGCGACGCCAAGGCTCAGCTCAAGACGGCCATCGACGAATCACGGCAGGTGATCTTCAACCTCCGTCCGCTCTACTTCGAATCGATGGAGCTGGTGCCGGCACTCAAAAATTACCTCAAGTCCTACGAGACGCAGTCGCACATCCGGACCGAGGTGATGTGGTCGGGCGACGAATCGGCGATGGCGCCGAAGACCAAGATCGTTCTGTTCCGGATAGTGCAGGAGGCGCTCAGCAACGTCCAGAAGCACGCTAAGGCGGATCGGGCCAAGATCACCCTGGCTGTCGCGGAAGGCCGGATCAAAGGCACGATCGCGGACAACGGGATCGGGTTCGATGTGGAGGCCATGTCGCAGGACCCGACCAAATGGCAATCGTTTGGCTTGAAAGGGATTCACGAGAGGGCCCGCCTGGTCGGGGGAACTGCCCGCGTCGAGTCACGGAAGGGACATGGAACCCGTGTACTCGTCGATATCCCTCTCACTCCGGAGGAGGAGCAGCAGCGTGGAGCGGATCAGGGTCCTGATCGCAGATGACCACCGCGTGGTCCGGGAGGGCCTCACGGCGATCTTGCGGGAGTGCGGCGACCTTGAGGTTGTGGGCGAGGCGCGTGACGGTCAGGAGGCCGTGGAGAAGGCACGGGAATTACAGCCCGACGTCATCCTGATGGACGTGAGCATGCCCCGCATGAGCGGCGTGGAGGCCACCCGCGCCATCAAGCGGGAGTCTCCGCACATCGGTATCGTGGCGCTCACGATGTACGATGAGGAGAAATACATTTTCGATCTTGTCCGCGCCGGAGCCACGGGCTATCTGCTGAAGGATTCCGACTCGGCGCAGATCATCTCGGCCATCCGGTCGATCTACAAAGGCGAGTCTCTCATCCATCCGTCCGTGGCGAGCAAGATCCTTGCGGAGTTCTCCTTGCTGGCGGAAGGGAAGGGCAAGAGGCAGGCCCGGACCGAGCACGACCTGACCGAGCGGGAGATTACCGTGTTGCGCCTGGTGGCCGACGGGAAAACGAACAAGGAGATCGCCAACGAGCTTGACCTTAGCGAGAAGACGGTCAAGAACCATGTGCGGAACATCTTCCACAAACTACAGGTCTATGACCGCACGCAAGCCGCCATCCTGGCCATCCGCAAGGGGTTGATCGAGCTCGACCCCAAGCCCTAGCAGGACACTGAAAAAGGCCCCAACGTCGTTCTCGTCGTTCGAGCCCTTCAACGTACCAGAAAAGTACGCCTCAGGGCTCTCACTTCCTGCGGCCATGCTGGATGACCTTTTTGAGCGTCCCGCCAAGTGGAGAGGGGTTTAGCCTGTCGGATGTGACAATGCAGAACTGCGGGCTGGGGAAATGCTACAGATGCAGGGTTTTTACAACATGCCTCGTTTACACTGGACCTTTGGCGTGGGGCCAAGTAGCCATTAAACATCCATTAAATCAATGACTTGACAAACAAGTTTGAGATCTTATCGGTAGGTATTACTCTTGCTAGTCTTATAAAAGCCTGCATCAGGAAGGAGTCTAATGCGCCAGCAGCAGACGATTCGAAAGCCGGTAACGTGTACGGGGGTGGGCCTTCACTCCGGGAGCCAGGTGTCGCTGACCCTCACACCAGCTCCGCCCGATACCGGAATCGTCTTCATTCGAACGGACCTCAGCGCCAAGCCGAGGGTTTCTGCTGCCATCGCCAACGTGCGTCCGACCCTGTTGTCGACGACGATTGGAGTGGATGGCGTGCAAGTCCAGACCATAGAGCACCTTCTGGCTGCAGCCGCGGGCCTTGGGATCGACAATCTTTGTGTCGAAGTGGATGCACCGGAACTTCCGGCCCTGGATGGCAGCGCGACGCCGTTCGTGGACCTTCTGCAGGAAGCCGGGATTGCCGCACAGGACCGGTATCGGTCCTACTTGAAGATCGTGCGTCCCATTGATGTGACTGAAGGCGAAAAGCATATTTCGATTCGCCCGGCCTCCACGGCCAGCGTCACGTACACCATTGACTATGACCATCCGCTGATCCGACGCCAGGCCTATACCTACCACTGGTCTTCCGACAGTTTTATCCGGGACATCGCTCCGGCCCGCACCTTCGGTTTTCTCCGCGAGGTCGAAGCGCTCTGGGACGCCGGTCTGGGTCTCGGCGGGTCGCTCCACAACACGCTCATTCTGTCCGATGAGGGACTGCTCAATACGGGCGGCCTCCGGTACAGGGACGAATTCGTGCGCCACAAGATCCTCGACTTGGTCGGCGATATGACGCTCTTAGGCTTGCCGGTCGTTGGAGAAATCTTGGCGATCCGCTCCGGGCACGCGCTGCATGCCCGTCTTGTCTCCCGCATCCTCGAATCTCGCGACAACTGGGTGCTCGTGTCGGCTGAAACTCATGCCCCGGCAGGTCGCCTGCGCGAGCTGCCACCCTCCCTGGTCGCCTCTCCGCAACGCGACTAGCAAGGCGCCCGATCCTCTCGCCCGGCGGCGCTTTTCTCGTTCGGCCTCCTCAACGTACCGCACTAAGTACGCCTCCGTCGTCCTCACTTGCGAGAAGCGCCGGCGGGCTTCGGTCTCAGCCGCCTTTTTCCTCGTCTTTCTTGGACTGGTGATTTAGGATTCTTGGTGGGTTAAGAGTGCTGGGGGCAAGGGGCCTTGCCCCCAGCACGCGATGCTAGAGGGGAGCTTACTTCCTTTTCTTCGCAGCCTTCTTCTTCGCCACTAATCTCACCTCCTTTCTAAAGTCCGGTGTTCATGCTGAGCACCACACAGCTTGGAGTTTTTCTTCCACGGCTTCGAATGTGTCGGGCGCCATTTTGCGGAACCGACGTTCTCGCTTGAGCGAAGTGGCGATCGATGTGACAGATGATCTCGGACGACGATGATGTCTTTGAGTTCTTCCAAGGCGGGTGTTTTCGAAATCAAGTGATTGGTTTATAGCAGACGCTTTAAAGCATGTCAATAAAAATTTTTAACAAATAGCTTATGCTTGTGCTGTAAAACTCTAACTATGAAAATTCCGAAGAGATCGAAACCGGAAACACGTTTATTGATGGAGACACTCCGAGAACCACAAAGCTGCTTTAAGTTCTCGGATGGTCGAAGCGTGAATATATGTAATTGAAAAGAACAAGGTGAGGTGTAGTAGGTGCCAGTCTAGACGGTGGGAGCGGGCGGAGCCGCCTTGGGCGCAAGAGCGAGCGGGACATGTGTCCATGTCTTTGCGCCGTCCATGCTGCGGAACAGCCCGCTGCCATTGGTTCCCGCATAGACGATCTGCGGATTGAGCGGACTGAGAGCCATCGAGCGGATGTTCAGTGTGGTCAACCCTTCGTTCGATGGCCCCCAGCTCTCGCCGCCGTCCGTGGTCTTGTGGACGCCCTTCCGGGTCCCGGCGTAGAGGATATTGGGGTTGGTCGGGTCGATCAGCAGTACGCTGACGTAATTGTCGGTCAGCCCGTTTTCGATCCGTCTCCAGGAGGCAGCGGCATCGGTAGTTTTGAACAAACCATTGGTTGTGCCGGCGTACACGGTCCCCGGTTTCGCGGGGTCCGTCACCAGGCTGTTGACGCCAAGTGCCATCGCCGCATCTAGTTTCTCCTTCGGGATGAGGCCGTTGTTGACCCTATCCCAGTGCGCCGTGCCGTCAGTGGTCTTGTACACGCCGCCGGTCGTGCCGGCGTACATCACGTCAGGGTTGTGCGGGTCCATCGCCAACGTGACGACGTAGTGGACTTCCTTCATCCCGTACATGCGCTCTTCCCATAGCCGACCGCCATCTTTGGACCTGAACACCCCGACAGTCGTCGCGACGTAAATGATGTCGGGATCGGTTGGGTGGAACACGAACTGATTGACGACCGAGATGTGTTCCTTGAGGCCGCCGTTGTGCGGAGTCCAGCTTTGGCCGCCGTCAGGGCTCTTGTACACGGCATCCCCCATGGTGCCGGCCAGGACATTCGCCGGGCTGTGGGGGTCCACGCCGAGTGTGAGGACGCGAAAGCTGCTCAAGTGCGTGGTCATTTTGCTCCAGGTGGCTCCGCCGTCGCGGGTCTTGTAGAGGGATTCGTTGGTGGCCACATACAGGATGTCAGGGTTCCGCGGATGCGGCGCGATGGCCACAATGGTGTCACTCTGCTTTCCACAGGCTATGACCGTAAGCAGGAGGCAGAACAGAACCACGGCACGTACCGCAAAGGGCATGAGGTCTCTCCAGGGATGTTAGTGCGAGCGAGTTACCCTACCGGCGTGCACAGATGGGTGTCAAGCGTGCCGCCGTGGCTCACAGCCGCCTTCGCAGCGGCGCGGCGTAGCCCGTCAGCTCGACGTACCCCAGGCCCATGACCGGCCGGCCCGCCCGCTCGCCCGTCACAGTCACGCTGCCCTCCCAGTAGGTGACCTGCGTGCTGCGGTGCGTCAGGAGTTCCTGGTGGGGGACCGTCGGAACGAGCTCGACGACCAGGTGGGCGGACGGGACGGTGAGACGCCAACGCGCCGGATAGCGTCCTCTGCTTTGGGGAGACTGCCAGTGATCAAGCTCGGCGACCGTGATCTCGTCGCGTGCCAGGGTCACGGCTGAGCCGTCAGCACGGATCCATGTTCCGCCTGAAGCGGGCTCAATGGTGCCGTCGCGCCGGCGGATCCGGTAGACCATCAGCTCGGTAGCGTCCGAGAGCTGCAGGGAGAACCAATCCCATCCAATCTGCGACTCTCCGAGTTGATTGCTGCCGAACTCGTGGTCCATCCAGCTCAGGCCGGAAACTGTCAGGGGCTTTCCCTGGTACGTGAGCGTGCCTTCGGTCTGCAAGCGGGTAAAGGAATAGTAATGCGAGCTCTCGCCGGGCCTCTCGCCCTTCCGGCTGACGCCGGCGGTGCCGTGGATCACCGGCGGTTTCTCCGGAGTCAGGCGCAGGCGGATCGCGATCCCTTTGCCTTGCGCGTGGAGCACATGGGAGTCACCATCGGTCTCTACGCGCCAATCGTCGATCCAGACCGCCAGCCGTCCGGTTTCAGCCCCGGCCTTGCGGATCCCGGCGCGGGAGATCTTCTCCATGAAGTGAAACCGACGGCCTGCCTCGTCCGTGACGGCAAAATGAGCGAAGTACAAGTGGCGGAGAGCCCAGCGCGAGGGATTCTTGGCCGTCGCCTCGTGCGCGACGGCTCGCCGGAAGAACGTGAGTTGATAGCCGAACGTCCGGCCGTCGGCGGCCCGCAGATGGCCGGTGTAATACCACCATTCGGTCTGGAAGTCGTCGTGCGAGCCATGGTCGAACGGGAAGCGGTAGGCATAGCCGGGGAGAGCCGTGCGAAATTCCGTCGCCGCGGTCAACTTAACGGGAGCTGCCTGAAGGGCCCATAGGGCGCAGCTAAGTCCGGTGATCCAGAGCGATACCGGTCCCCATTGGCGACGTGTGTTCTGGGTCGAGTTCATCGTGCTGCGGATGCGGGAAGGCTAGCACACCACGGGAGCGACGACCAACAATAGCTGAGCAAAGGACTTGTGGTTGACCACTTAGGGTACGTATGCTAGGCTCGCGCTGCCTATGGATCAAGAACCCAGACAAAATCTCTGGATTGCATGGATGGAGACCCTCGATGGGTTGGGCTACATCACCGCCGGGTTCAGCTTCCTGTTGCTCGGCATGGTGGTCTTCGCTCATGCCTGGTACACCTTTCTGAAGACGTTGGCCTCGGGAGTCCTTCCTGCGGCGCTCACCCTTATTCATGACCTGTTGCTGGTCGTCATCTTATTGGAACTGTTCCGGACCATCATCAATTTCCTCAAGACCCACATCATCACGCTGGAGCCTTTCTTGTATATCTGCATCATTGCGTCCACCCGGCGCATTCTGACCACCGGGGCCGAGACCGCGTATTCGGAGAACTTGACCGTCGAGGTCTTTCACCGCTATCTCCTTGATGTGGGCGTCAATGTGCTGGTCATCGTCGCGCTGGTTTTGGCCGTGTTCCTGGCACGCAAGGGCGGGCAGCAGAGCGCGTCACTTAGGTAAGAGGAACGGCGGGCGAAAACCCAGCGGAAATCGCGTTAAGGATGTGATTTGAGGCGGTGGTTGTGTGCGCCCGTGTCCTCTGTGAGGGGCACGAGCCGGTCGAAATCGGTGGGATTCTCGATGGCGTCGATGCCGGCGGGTGTAAGCATGATGGCGTTGAACTGCAATTCCCCTCCGTTGCTGGCCCTATCGTTGGTAATCAAGCCCTTGCCGTCCAGGTAGAGGGCGTTGAACGCGAACTCCTTGTTGGTCATGCCGAGCTGGAGGACGATCTCCCGAGCCTCGATGCCGACGATGAGCGACTGCGGCGCCTCCAGCGCGCGCTCGTAGAGCAACTGCAAGATGGCCCGCCGCAACATCTGGTTTCGCATCATCTCCTACCCGAGTGGATACGCTACCCTACTACGAGGCCGGCAGCCGGTGCAAGGGGCCTGAGTTAGAGCAGCACGGGCACGATGTCTTTCGCGCGGCCCCGGATCGCGACGTCCACGATCTGCGTGTTCGGGGTAGGGTCGAGATTGACCTCCGCGACGAAGGCGCCGGCCTCCTTGGCGAGTGAAGCGAAGGACGCTGCCGGGTACACGATCCCCGACGTGCCGATGATGAGCAGCACCTCGCACGAGCGCACGGCGGAGGAGCTGCGTTCGAGGTCCACCGGGTCCAGCGATTCCCCGAACCATACGATGTGCGGACGCAGCAGCCCGTCACACCTGGGGCAGCGCGGCAGAATGGGGATCGGAACCGTGCGATTCGTTCCCACTTGTCCGCACTGGGTGCATCGGACCTTCCAGATGTTGCCGTGGATCTCGGAGAGCTTCTGGGAGCCGGCGACGGGATGCAGCCCGTCCACGTTCTGCGTGATCAGCCAGAAGCGCTCGACCCTTCGTTCCAGCTCGACCAGCGCGTAGTGGGCGGCGTTCGGGCTCTTGGTAGCGATGAACTCGCGCCGCCAGTTGTACCATTCCCAGACCAGGCGGGGGTCACGCGCGAAGGCCTCCGGCGTTGCCAGGTCTTCGGCCCGGTGGGTCCGCCAGAGGCCGTCGGCTCCGCGAAACGTCGGGACCCCGCTGTCCGCTGAGACCCCCGCACCCGTCAGGACGGCTACCGCGCGGGCCCCCGCCAGTCGGGCCTTGAGTTCTTGGACGGCCGCTGGATGTCCCATGTGATGGTGGCGCGCCCGGAGGGAGTTGAACCCCCAGCCCTCAGATCCGTAGTCTGATGCTCTATCCATTGAGCTACGGGCGCGGTCGGTCCTGTCAGAAAGGCATGCAGTGTGCGCGAACCACGCTTTTTATACAGGTCTTTATGCCGGGCCGTCAACTCGGGAGTGAACGCAACGCCGCAGTTTTCCCATCGGTCTCGCCTTGCATGCTGCGCCCATTTTTGCTCGCCGCCAGCATAAATATGACCGGGGCGCGAAACAGCGGCTGACATCATTTTCAGACACCTCACACCTTTTCTCTCCCTCTGACACCAATTTCAAGGCGCCCCTACAAAGGGAATGTTAAATCTGTCGAAAGTGACGCCGGCATAACCTTTGCTCTAGTACAGGCGAGTAAGTCATGGCCTCGGGGAAAACAGATAGCTATTCCAAGGAGGGAATCATCATGACAGCACTAACCGTCGTCCGAGTCGGCTTGTTTGCGTTGACACTTGTGGCTCTTGGCTTTGTAACAGGAGTCTCGGTGGCCGATCCTCCCTCAGCAGCCGGCTCAGCAACTGGCAATGGAGATTTCATGTTGGGTGGCGAACTGAGGACCTTCTCCTTCAGTGCGATCCAACAGCCCAATGGGAAAGTGGCTGGCCAAGCGGAAGTCCATAACCGAGCAATGGGTACTGTCGTCCATATGGACATCAATTGCATAGTATTCCTCCCCAACAATACGGTTGTTGTCAGTGGGACCATCACGAAAAACAGCCCCAATCCTCCTAATTTGGTGGGGCTAAACGGAGTCTTTCAAGCACAAGATAACGGAGAAGGTACCAATAGCCCACCTGATAGACTGAGCCTGGTAATCCCTGGCGACTGCACCGCGACCCCTCCGGGCTTGATGGATATACTACATGGCAACATCCAAGTTCGTCCTTAAGAACATGCCTGCCGTATACCGAGTGCCGACCTAGCTTTCATGCAAGAATGACAAGGGGATTGCCCAAGTCATCAACGACTTGAGCAATCCCCCTTTTTATTCATTTGTGTGCGTTCCTTCTAAGCCGACGAGGACAATCCCTGATTCAGCTTCTGCCGGCATTCAGGGCAAATCCCATGGGTAAACTCAGCATCCGAATGGGCGCGGATGTACTGTTCGATTTGCGTCCAATATCCGCGGTCGTCGCGAATCTTTTTGCACCACGCACAAATCGGCAACAATCCCCGCAAAGTTTTAATATCGGTTAGGGCATTTCGCAGCTCCTCAATGAGCTGCTCGCGTTGCTCTTCCAAGCGCTTCTGCTCGGTGATATCCAGCGCAATGCCGATACACCCTGTAATCACCCCGTTGGGCGTGCGCATTGGCTCGACATAGGCACGAAGTGTCCGCTCCTTGAAGATAGCGACGTAGCTGCCCGGATCACCCTGGAGCGCTCTGAGATGTGTCGTGAAAGGCACACTTTTCGGTTCCAAAGGGAAATACTCCGGCACGGTCGTCCCAACAATCCCCTCTGGTGTGAGGCCCAGAGTGCTCAGGATGCGGCCCTGCACGAAGGTGATCGTGAGATTGGTGTCTGCAACCCAGAGGAGGGCAGGTAGCTGTTCAAGCAAGAGGCGACGCTGTGTCTCCTGGTCTTGCTGGCCCTGGACCGACCGTTTGTTCAGGATGACCAGGAACGTTGTCACCCAAATCGTCACAAGGCTCAGTGAGCGGTTTGCGACAGCCGGCCACAACTCAGGACCGCGGGATGACAAGAGGAACCCGAGCACGGTCAGACACGATGCGACCACGGCGAGTCCAAGGGTGAACCTGCGCGGCATCTCTTTCGAGGTCAGAAGCAGGGGGATTGCGTAGAGCATCGGGACCGCAATGCCCAAGGGAATCGCAAGGTCCAGGACGAACACTCCAGCGGTGAGAACGAGGACCACCGCAATGAATGGGGCGTCCGTTCTTTGGGGTAGGATCACACTCATATAGTACCCTGTGGCGAGAGCGATAGGTTCCCGCTAGGGGGCTCTCCTTTGCTTAAATTTCGAAGGCTTATGTCACCCGGGGGCAGGATAGCAGACCCGTAGGGCGGCACTATCAGGTTAATCCACCATCACAAATCAGGTGAATCCCTGTAGAAGAAGACGGATAATCCCCTAATCACAAATAGGAAAATCCATGATTAGGTTAGCCATCCTTGCGGCAGGCGGTCCGAGCGCACACCGCAGCGACTGCCAATGGAGTGGGTCATAGGCTGGGGGATATCTTAATGTTTCGGGCATGGGCCGAAGTGTCTTGACAAGGCTTGGGATATGATGGATAAATTCCCTAGGTTTCCGAATGATTACTGTTTTCCGCGAACTCCCAAAGATGGATCGCCAGTTGCATATGCCGGTTATCTTCCGATTGGTCAGACTGGTCCGGGATGCCCGGTCACCGTGAGAAGTTTTTACAGAGAAACTTGTAAGCAGGGGGTGTATTATGTCTGAAGTGAAAACCTCGAAAAGCCCTATGTCGCCTACGCAGGCGTCTAGCGAATCAACCGCCTCGCTCCTGCGTGAGCTGGTGCCCCACTTGCGGCAGAACCGGACTCAACTGCGCCAAGAGTGGGCGCGCCGCATCACTGAAGCCAAGCTGCTCACAGCAATGAGCGCAGACGAGATCTTCACCGAGGCCACCGCCGTCTATGATCAGTATGTCGAAGCCTTGGAGACCGGGACCTTTGAGGCCCTGCAGGCCTACGCCCGCAACCTGTCCGAACGCATTATTCCACGGGGGGTGGAAACTCATGAGGTCGTTGGCATCGTGCTGCTCCTGCGGGACGTGCTGGCCCGCTCTCTGTTCGCCAAGTATCAAGAAGACTTGGCGAAGCTCAACCGGATCCTTGACGCCTATGAGCCGGCCGCCAACCGTATCGCCAACACGGTGGCGGTCGGCTTTGTCCAGGAACGTGAACGAATCATCCGCGAGCAGCAAGAGGCCATTCGTGAACTCTCGACCCCTGTCCTGCAGGTCCGCGAGCGGCTGCTGATCCTGCCGATCATCGGGGTGATCGATCCGCAACGTGCGCGCCAATTAACCGAGCAGTTGCTCCGGGGCATCCGGACCAACCGCGCCAAGGTGGTGGTGATCGACATCACGGGCGTCGCGGCCATGGACTCCCAGATTGCCAACCATCTTGTCCAGACGGTCGAGGCGTCCAGGTTGCTGGGCGCGACGGTCATCGTGACCGGGCTGTCTCCGGAAATCGCCCAGACGCTCGTGAACATTGGTGTGGATTTGGGCAAGATGAACACGGTCGGGGACCTGCAGGGCGGAATCGAGGGGGCCGAGCGGCTCTTGGGCTACAAAGTGGTCCCGATCGGAGACAACACGCAAATGCCTAAAGGACTTCTACCAGGGTAAAGGCCATGGCCGTTCCGATCCTTAAACAAGGGCCATTCCTGATCGCCTCGATCCAGTCCGCATTGACGGATACTGACCTCGTCCAGCTCCGAGACGCCTTGGTCGGGCAGGTCGGGTCGTACCGTTCCCGCGGAGTGATCGTGGACGTGACCGCTCTCGATGTGCTCGATTCCTTCGCTTCCCGGACCCTGCGGGATCTCGCGCACATGGTCCGATTACGCGGTGCGGAGACCGTGATTGTCGGCATTCAGCCCGAGGTTGCGTTCACGATGGTGCGGCTCGGCTTGACCCTGGAAGGCGTGGCTACGGCTTTGGACCTGGAAGAGGGTCTCTTCTATCTCAACGAGAAACTCAGATCGACCCAGCAAACAACCCAGTAAGAAGGCTAGCTTCTGTCGTGGAAGAACTGCGAGTCAGTTGTCATGGATGACGTTCGGGTACCGATCAGCTCGGATCTCGACCTTGTGCGGGCACGCGAGCAGGGCCGCGTCTTGGCTGGGCAGTTAGGTTTCCAACATAGTGACTTGACGCTCATTGCGACCGCCATTTCAGAGCTGGCGCGGAACATCCTCCGCTATGCCCGGCGGGGCGAAATCGTCTTGCAACAGGCCCAGGACAGCGGCGTCCCTGGGATCGTCATCATTGCACAGGATGAGGGGCCGGGCATCCCCGACGTGAATCGAGCCATGGAGCCGGGCTATTCCACCGCTGGCGGTCTCGGGTTGGGCTTGCCGGGCGTTCGGCGGATCATGGACGAGTTTGAAATCGTCTCCGAGGTCGGCCACGGGACTGTCGTCACGGTCACGAAATGGAAACGTTAGACAAGCTCATCGTTGAATGGGGGGTCGCCTCGCAGACGCTGGCGGGCGAGG
>VBOD01000120.1 GCA_005877615.1 Nitrospirota bacterium
TAGGCGGTGCGCCAGGGGTCGGGGCCCAACACCTTGAGAAACGTGGCTGGATGGAATGTCCCCGCCCCGACTTCCAGGTCATAGGGTTCGTGGATTACACAGCCTTGATCGGCCCAAAAATGATGCAAGGTGAGGAGCAGATTCTGAAGGGTCACACTTGCGGTCTCCCGATCAGAACATCGGAGGGGTTTCACCCTAACAAATGTGGTAAAAGATTGTCAATGAACACCGACACTCCGGATTGACTGACCCAACGCCATTTGCTAGGCTCCAGCATGCGCATCAACCCGCCGCCTCTTACCCTGAACCATACAATTAGGAGAGCGCCCCGTGCCAACGACATCCACATCCGCTGACACCCTTGTAGCCGCGCTGTCTCACTTCGCCGCCCGGCTGCGGATCCTGAGCGTTCGCGCCACTACCGAAGCCGGCAGCGGCCATCCGACCAGTTGCTGCTCGGCGGCTGACATCGTCGCCACCCTGTTCTTCTCGGTCATGCGGTTCGATCCACGCAATCCGAAGCATCCGAACAACGACCGGTTCGTCCTGTCCAAGGGCCATGCGGCACCGCTGCTGTACGCGGCGTGGGCCGAAGCCGGCGCGTTCAATCCGGACGAGCTGTTGCGCCTGAGGACCTTGGACTCGGACCTTGAGGGCCATCCCACCCCGCGCCTGAACTTCGTGGACGTGGCGACGGGCTCGCTCGGCCAAGGGCTCAACGCCGGCATCGGGCTGGCCATCAACGCCAAGTACTTGGACAAGTCGAGCTACCGGACGTACGTCCTCATGGGCGATGGCGAGTCCCTGGAGGGCTCCATCTGGGAGGCCGCCGAGATCGCGCGCCACTATCAGCTCGACAATCTCTGCGCGATCGTGGACATCAACCGTCTCGGCCAGAGCGACCCCACCCTCCTGCAGCACGATGTGGAGGCGTACCGTTCGCGCTGGAGTGCGTTCGGCTGGAACGCCATCCCCGTGGACGGGCACGATATCGCCAAGCTCTTGGACGCATTCGCCCAGGCGGCCCGAACGAAAGGCCGGCCCACGGTCGTCCTGGCCCGCACGCTCAAGGGCAAGGGGATCTCGTTCGTTGAAGACAAGCCGGACTGGCACGGCAAACCCTTGAAGAAAGGTGAGGAGGCCGACAAAGCTCTGGCCGAGCTCAGCTCGAAGCTCCTTCCCACGCCGCCGAAGGTAGAGATCCGCAAGCCGGATCCGATTTCCATGCCACCGGCGCCGGCCAAACCTGTGGCGCCTCCGGAATACGCCCCCACGGACTCCGCGGCCACGCGGGAGGCTTTCGGCGCGACACTGGTCAAACTGGGAGAGGCGAATCCTCTGGTCATCGTCCTCGACGCCGACGTGAAGAACTCGACGTTTACCGACAAGTTCGCCAAGAAGTTTCCCGCGCGGTTCTTCGAGACCTGGATTGGCGAGCAGAACATGATCGGGATCGCGGTTGGCCTGGCGAGCCAGGGCAAGATTCCGTTTGCGGCCACTTTCGCCTGTTTTTTAACCCGGGCCTATGACTTCATCCGCATGGCTGCCATCAGTCGGTCGAACATCAAGCTCATGGGCTCACATGTCGGGGTGTCCATCGGCGAAGACGGGCCGTCGCAGATGGGACTCGAGGATCTGGCCATGATGGCGGCGCAGCCAGGCGTCGTGGTGCTCTACCCCTCCGACGCCGTCTGTACGCACTGGCTGACCGCGCTAGCCGCGGATCACAAGGGGATGGTGTACATCCGCACCGGGCGCCCTAAGACGCCCATCCTTTATAAGAACGATGAGAAATTCACGATCGGCGGCTCGAAAGTGCTACGGGAGAGCGGCAAGGATCGCGTCACGGTGGTCGCCGCCGGTGTGACCGTGTTTGAGGCGCTCAAGGCCCATGACGAACTGGCCAAGCAGGGCATCGCCATCCGTGTCGTGGATCTCTACAGCATCGCGCCCATCGATCGCACGACCCTGCTCGCCTGCGCCCGCGCGACGAACAACCTGATCCTCACGGTCGAGGACCACTATGCGCACGGCGGCCTGGGCGATACGGTGCTGGCGGCGGTCACCGCCGACGGCGTGAAGGTGCACAAGCTCGCCGTGACGGAGATCCCGCACAGCGGCAAGCCGGAGCAGCTCCTCGACCGCTACGGCATCAGCGCCCGCCACATCGTCGACAAGGTTCGAAAACTGGTTTCTTAGCGGGTCCTGTCGCCGGTTTCCCCCGCCTTCCAGCGGCCCGTCGAAGCCCCGATGACTCGGGCTCGCTTCTGCGGGGGGCCCCCTACCGGCGTCACCCGCTCGAAACCAGTTTTCTTGGGAAGGGCGATAAACGAAGGGGACTGGCTCCCCTTCTGAGACGTGCCTGTCCCCGTCTTTAGTCCCCGCTTGACACTGACTCCTGCAGGACAAACACCCCTCCGCCCTGCGTGCCTGCGTAGATCCTTTTCGGAACAGTAGAGTCTATGACAAGCGCTTTGACAAAAGAGTTCGTCAGGCCGGCATTGAATGCCACCCATCGCTCTCCGCCATTGGTGCTCTTAAACACGCCGCTGGACGTGGCCACATAGACCGTCTTCGAGTCCGTGGGGTCGATGGCAAACGCCAACGCAGTATTCTGCGCGCCGGGTTCCGGAAGGCCGGTGTTAATGGAATTCCAGTTCTCTCCCCCATTCGTACTCTGAAAGAGGCCGGAGAGATAGGTCCCCGCATAGAGGATACGCGCGTTCGTAGGGTCAATCGCAAGAGTCAGAAGATATTGGGGGCTCAGCTTGCTTGTGCTCCACGTCTCCCCGCCGTCTGTGCTCTTGAACACGCCGTCTTTCAGTCCCGCGTAGAGCGTGCGGTGGTTTGTGGGATCAACAGCAACGGTGTTGACAACTTGCGTGTTCGGCTCGGCTTTGACAGGGGTCCAGCCTTCACCGCCATTGACGCTCATGAAAAGGCCGCCGCTAGTGCCCGCGTACAGAGTGCTCTCGATGCCAGGGTCGATGGCGAGAGAGAAGACCTCGACTTGTGCGCGCGGGAGGCCAGCGTTGATGGGGCTCCAGCTTTTCCCGCCGTTCGTGCTTTTGAACAGGCCGTTTCGCTTCGTCCCAGCGTAGAGCGTGGTCGGACTCAGCGGATCACTGACGAGCCGAGAAGGATAGGTGTTCGGGAGGCCGCCGCCGATAGGACTCCAGCTCTTTCCGCCATCCGTCGTTTTGAACAGGAGGCCGGCTGTCCATCCAATGCGCGTCCACGCATACAGGGTGTTCGGTGTCCTGGGGTCGACGACGAGGGTCTCAACAAACGTGTTGGTCAACCCCTTATTAACTGCGCTCCAGCTCTGGCCGGCTGTCGTGCTTTTCAACACGCCACGCAAGGTCCCTGCGTAGAGGATATGGGGACGGGTCGCATCAATAACCAGCGCCTTTACTGGGAAGCCGGCTCTACCAGAGATGATGGGGCTCCAGTTCTTACCTCCGTCCACGCTCCGGAACAGTCCATCGGACATCCCCGCATAGATTACGCGGGAGTCCCTGCGGTCAATCGCGACGGTATACGTAGGAACAGCGGCTCGGGAGAGCCCCAGATTAACCGGTGTCCAGCTCCCCCCGCCGTTCGTGCTTTTGAACAGGCCATCGTCCGTCCCTGCATACAGAGTCGCGGGCGCCCTGAGGTCAATGGCGAGAGCATTGACATGGGTCTTGGGCAGGCCCGTGTTGGCAGACTTCCACTCCCGTCCGGCCGTCGTGCTCTTGAACACGCCATCCGCGTCTGTCCCCGTATAAAGCGTCGTAGGATTCGTGGAATCAACGGCGAGAATGGTCACCCGTTTGAATTCCACGGGGACGTCTGCAGAGCGTTGAAGGCGCGGCAGGCCCGGACTGACGGTGCTCCAGCTTTTGCCGCCGTTCGTGCTCTTGAAGAGGCCGCCAAACGTCGCCGCATAGACCGTTTCGGTAAGGCTGGACGCGATCGCCAGCGCATTCACCGTACTGGAACGTGGCAGGCCTGTATTGGCGGCCGTCCAACTCTCTCCGCCATCGGTGCTCTTAAACAGGCCATAGAATTTAATCCCCGCATAGATCGTGCGCGGAAACGCCGGATCGATGGCCAAGGCATAGACGGAAACATTGACGGCGGGAAGACCGACTTTGAGGGGCTTCCAGCTCGCACCACCGTTCGTGCTTTTGAAGATCCCGCCGTCCTCCGTTCCCGCATAGAGCGACTCGGGAGCTTTCGGATCAATAGCCAGGACTCTGATATCCCCGCCTTCCGGACCGATGCCGGTCCACGTGCGGGCGCCGGCCGATACGCTAATCACAGTGGCCGAACACAGCATGGCCAACACTGACGCGAGGGCAGCATGTCTGTGACGGGAGAGAAACATTCGAGAAAGAGTTAAGAGAGGTTCAACACCAGCAGCTTGATCTCGGTCATCTCTTCGATGGCGTAGCGGAGGCCTTCGCGGCCGAGGCCGGAGTCCTTCACCCCGCCATAGGGCATATGGTCGGCGCGGAAGGTCGGAATCTCGTTGATCAGCACCGTGCCCACATCCAGGTCCCTGAACGATTGAAACACCTTCTTGATGTCCCGCGTGAATACGCCAGCCTGCAAGCCGTAGGGCGAGTCGTTGATCCCCGCCAGCGCGTCCTCGAACTTCACATACGGACTCACGGTCACGACCGGACCGAAAACCTCCTGACAGCTCACCTTCATCTGCGGCGTCACGTCCGTGAGGACCGTCGCCTCGACCACGCTCCCCTGTCGCTTGCCGCCCACACGCACTTTGGCTCCGCCCTTCACCGCCTCCTGAATCCACGCCTCGACCCGCTTGGCGGCCCCTTCATCAATGAGCGGTCCGATGACGGTCGTGTCCTCGGCGGGATCGCCTGCCTTCAGCGCCGCGACGCGCTGGAGCAGCTTGCCGAGAAACGCCTGATAGACCGATTCATGGGCGTAGATGCGCTGGACCGAGATGCAGGTCTGGCCAGAATAGACGTAGCCTCCGACCGCGCAGCGGTCGGCCGCGTGATCCAAGTCGGCGTCGGGCTCGACAATCACGCCGGCGTTCCCGCCGAGCTCGAGCACCACGCGTTTCTTCCCGGCTTTGCTCTTCAGCATCCAGCCCACCGCCGCGCTGCCGGTGAAGCTCACCAGCTTGAACCGCTCGTCCGTGACCATGCGCTCCGCCACGGCGTTTGTGCAGGGCAGGATGCTGACCATGCCGGCCGGCAAACCGACTTGTAGAATGACCTCTCCCAACATCAAGGACGTCAACGGCGTCTGCGGCGCCGGCTTCAACACGATGGGATTCCCTACCGCCAGGGCCGGCGCGACCTTGTGGGCGACGAGGTTCAGTGGAAAGTTGAACGGCGTGATGCCAAGCATCGGCCCGATGGGCATTCGACGATACAGCCCGAAATGGTTGTCCGTGCCCGGCGTGATGTCCAATGGAACGATCTCGCCGGGGATGCGCTTGGCTTCTTCCGCAGCGACGGTGAATGTGATGATGGCGCGCCCGATCTCGCGGCGCGCGTCGGTGATGGGCTTGCCCGATTCCGAGGACAGGCAGCGGGCGAAGTCTTCCTTGCGGGCGGTCACTCCGTCGGCGATCTTCTGCAGCGCCGCGGACCGCACGTGGGCCGGCAGCTTGCGGCTGACCGCGAAAGCCGCCACCGCCGCACGAATGGCTTCGTCGGCTTCCGATTCCCCGGCCAGGCAGACCTCTGCCAGGACCTCGCCGTTGTAGGGATTACGTATGGGGCTGGTCGTGCCGGTTTCCACCCACCGGCCGGCGATCAGCATGGCGCGCCGCGTTGCCATCGTAAATCCATTCTGGCTCCGGGTTTTCCGCGAAGTCAAGGTTCAGCGTTCGAAGGGGCCGCGCTCTAGGAAGGGTTGGGCGAGACGAAGACCAGCACGCTGAGCCGCTGCTGGGTGTGGTTGCGGACCCCATGCTCCATACCGGCGGGCGCCATCACCGCCTGGCCCGGGTTGAGGACTCGCTCTTCAGTGCCGACCTGGAATGTGCCCTGTCCCTCGAGCACGATGTAGACCTTGTCCTGATCGCCGTGCACGTGGCCCTTCTGGGCCTGCCCCGGCTCGAAACCGTAGATGTCGCAGAAGAACCGCGGCGTCTGAAACAGGTTGTTCTTCTTCATCTTGTCCGGCGAGAACTGCTTGAAGTCGTGCAACGTCAACACCGTCATGACCGTATCATCTCCTTACACACACAGGACCCCTTGCCCTTGTAAGGGCAAACCTGTGTGTTTGCCCTCCTGCGGGCGGCCACATAGGGCCGCCCCTACCTCGGATCATCCCTACGTGCATCAATCCGCTTGACGATTTCATCAACGGGGACCAGGTGGCGCTCGACGCCAAGATCCTTGGCCTTCACGCCCATCGCCAGCCCCAGCATCTGCGGCAGGTGCAGGACGGGCAGGTTCAGGTTCGTCTCGACCTTGCGGGACGCCCGTTCCTGGTAGATGTCGAGGCTCATGTGGCACAGAGGACAAGGGGTGACCATCGCATCCGCGCCCCCGTCCTTGGCCTCCTTGAGATTCGCACCGTTCATCGCCAGGGCGATGTCCTCCTTCTCCAGAATAATCGGGAACCCGCAGCACTTGATCTTCCCGCCGTAGTCCACCGGCTCCGCCCCCACCGCCCGGATGACCTTCTCGAGCGAGGTGGGATTTTCGGGATCGTCGAAGCCGAGGTCCCAGGACGGCCTCAGGATGTAGCACCCGTAGAATGGCGCGATCTTCAGATCGCCCAGCGTCACCTGCACTTCATCCTTGAGCTTAGCCAGCCCGACTTCCCGGACCACAATCCAGAGCAGATGCTTGACCTGCACATTCCCGTGATACGTGAGGTCCTCCGGCTCCAGCAGGCGATTGACGCGCTGGAGCAGCGCCGGATCGCCCTTGAGCTGCCGGTTGGCAGTGCTCATGACGCCCTGGCAGGTCCCGCAGATCGTCATGACGTCGAGGCCGAGCCGCTCCGCCTGCGCGAAGGTCCGCGCGCTGAGCGCGAGAGCCCCCTCCGGGTCCGCTTCGGCCACCACGCCGGCGCCACAGCAGGACGAGGCAGTCAATTCGATGACCTCGATCCCCAATCGTCCGATGATGGCCTTCGTCGACTGATAGAGCTCGGGCGTCGCCCCCTTCGCCGCACAGCCCGGATACAGTGCGTACTTCAGCGACATCTACACCTCACGCCATGTAGATGAATCTGCGGGTGGCGTCGATCCAGGCCGCGACGCGCGCCGCGACTTGCTTGCCCTTGGCGGAGCGAGCACGGCAGCGGCCGATCGGCGACAGGACCCGCAATCTTCATCGTCACTTCACCCGTAGTTGTAGCGGACACCCGTGCCGGGATCCGGGTAGCTCATCTCGATGTTCCTGAACTCGTGGCAGGCGACGAGGCAGCCCCCGCTCTCCAGGCAAGCCGGCCAGTTCACGTTGATCTTTAACTGCTCCGCGTCCCAATGATAGACCCCGGCGGGACAGACGATCGTGCACTGCTTGCGGGCGCACTTCAGGCAGGCCTCGGGGTTTTTGATCCGGATGTGCGGCGTCCGGAACTGCAGCTTGTTGCCGGCGTCGTTCTCGCTCATCGCCTGGCCCGCTCCAGCAGAGCCCGGACATGCTGCACGCCTTCGATCGGCGGATGCAGCGGGTTCGGCACCTTCCCCTTCAGCAGCATTCGGATGCCAAGCGGCAGCACGTGAAGCAACCGGCGCAGGCTGGGCCCGACGACCTTGAGGGGCATCAGCGCCTCGTTCAAACGTCCGAACCGCGCGATCAGGTCCCGGAACCCGACGACATGCCGGGCACCACCGGTGTCCGTCATGCCCGCCTGGATCGCTGCGCGGCGCAGGCGGATGATCGCCTCCATCGGCTTGACATCTTTGGGACACACTTCGACGCAAAAGTTGCAGCGCGTGCAGTCCCACATCCCGGTCGGACCTTGGAGCGCTCCCAGCCGGGCCGTCCGCGCCGTGCTGTCTTCACGAGGGTCCGCCACGAACCGGTAGGCCTTCGCCAGCGCGGCCGGCCCCAGGAAACCCTGGTCCACCTCGTGCACCGTGCAGGCCGCCACGCAGGCCCCGCACATGATGCAGGCATCCACGTTGTGGAACTGGGCGGAACCTGCCGGCAGGGATAGCGGCCCCGTCGGCGGAAGGTGGTCGGCCCGTACCCACGGCTCGATCGCCCGCACCTTGCCCCAGAAGGAGCGCATGTCCACTGCCAGGTCTTTGAGCACCGGCAGGTGGCGCAGCGGCTCGATGTTAATCCCGCCGTGGCGCTCCCATTCCTTGCGCACAGAGGTCCGGCAGGCCAGTTTCTCCGCGCCGTTGATGGTCATCGCGCACGAGCCGCAGATGGCGGACCGACACGAGTAGCGGAACGTGAGCCGGCCGTCCTGCTCGTTCTTGATGCGGATCAGCGCGTCGAGCACGGTCATCCCGCGGGTGATGTCGAGGCGATAGGTCTCGTCGTGCGGAGCGGCGTCCAACTCGGGGTGGTATCTACGGATCGTGAAGGCCAGACGCATTGCCGGCGTTAGTCGATCTCGAGACCCTTGGGGAAGTTCGTCAGGTTGCGGCAGCCGTCGTCCGTGACCAGCACCATGTCCTCGATCCGGGCGGCGCCGATGTCCGGGTAATAGAGACCGGGCTCTACGGTGACCACGTGCCCCGTCTGGAGGCGGGACCCGGACTTGCTGATCCGGGGCATCTCATGGATGTCGATCCCGACCCCGTGGCCCGTGCCGTGGAAGAACCCCTGCATGCGTCCGTTGAGCAGGCCGGTCTTGTACCCGGCCAGCTCGAAGCGCCGCAGCACTTCGCTGTGGATCGTCTGCCCGTCCGCCGCGTCGCGGACCGAGGCGATGGCTTCCTCCTGCGCGGCCAGCACCGTGTCGTAGAGCCGTTTCATCTCGCGGGTCGCCCTGCCCTTCACGACCGTGCGGCTCATGTCGGCGAAGTAACGCGTGCTCGTGTTGCGCGGGAAGACATCCATGACGATGGGCTCGTTGGCCCGGAGCGGGCCCGCCCCCTCGTTGTGGGGGTCGCAGGCCTGGATCCCGCCGGCGATGATCGTGTGCTGCGCCACGCAGCCCTGCTCCATCAGCGCCACGTTGATGAGGGACTTGATGCGCTCGGAGGTCACGGGCCGGCCCTCGTGGACGATCAGGCCGTCCTTCACAGAGGCAGCCAGGAGCAGCTCGATGGCCTGCTGCACGGCGAGCTCCACCGCGCGCTGGGTGGCCTCGATGGCCCGGACTTCCTCCCTGGTCTTGACGGCGCGTTCTTCGAAGAAGGGCTCCCGCTTGGTGCTTAACACGTACCCGCGCTCCTGCAACTGCCGGGCGTGCTCGAACCCGAAGTTCTCCGGCACGAGCAGGCGCGCGACGCCCCGCTCCTTCAAGAATTCATCTACGACGTCAACCGCGCCGGGCGACATCACGCCGCGGCGCTTCAGCCGCTCCTCATATTCCGAGTACGACAGGACGGCGTCCACCGTGGCCGTGGCGCGCGCCCGGTCCACTTCCAGATCGCTCATGATGAGGATCCGCTCGCCCTTGATGCGGAGGAAGATGAACGGGTCGGGAGCCAAAAACCGGGTGGCGTAATAGAGGTTGGAATTGGTTTCGCTCGCGGCGATGATCAGAATGTCGGGATCGGTGGGCATCATCGATGATGCTACCATGGCCTTACTGAGCGGAGCAAGGCGACCGCGGCGCCTTGTCCGAGGGGGAAATCACCTCCTTCGGAAACATGATGACGTTTTTCATGAAATCGAAAGCAAGCTTCGCAGTTCCGGTGACCCCTGATTCAAGCGACTTGCTCGGTATCCATGTAACCTTGGGATCGGTCAACGGTCCATCGATTTCAAAAAACGCCGTGGAAAACCCCTCCCGTTCCCCGGCAAAGAGCTTTCCGAATAATGGAATCGACTGCAGGAGCGTCTCGCTCGAACCGAACGGAGTGACTACCATGGTCATGTCGTAATTGTCGTTGGGGATATCATACCTGCCCGCGGCGGTGATCTTCATGATCTGGCTGTCC
>VBOD01000121.1 GCA_005877615.1 Nitrospirota bacterium
GACCCTGCGGAAGTGGCCCGCCGTTGGGAGGACGAGGGCGCGCAGCTCCTGCACGTTGTGGATCTGAACGGGGCCGTCGAGGGGACCCCGCGGAACCGGAAGGCGATCGAGGCGGTCCTCAAAGCCGTGTCCATCCCGGTCCAGGTCGGCGGGGGCATCCGCACGATGGAAACGGTCTCAGCCTATCTCTCCTCCGGGGTGGAGCGGGTCGTCCTCGGGACGGCCGTCGTCCGCGATCGGGAAGTACTCGAGGAGGCATGCAGCCGCTTTCCGGGCCGCGTGCTCGTCGGGGTGGACGCCCAGGGGGGCAAGGTTGCGGTGAAGGGATGGACCGAGGTCGCCGATCAGGACGCCGCCGACTTTGTCGGCCGCTTGATGGGACTGGCCGTCTACGCCGTGATCTATACCGATATCGCGCGGGATGGAATGCTGGAGGGCCCCAATCTTGAGGGCCTGCGGCGCATGGCGGCGGCCTGTTCGGCGCCGCTGATCGCCTCCGGCGGCATCACGCGGACCGAGGACCTCCGACAGCTCCGCGCGCTGGGGCCGAAGGTGATCGGCGCGATCGTCGGCAAGGCCCTCTACGAAGGCGTGCTCGATCTGCGGTCGGCGATGGCCGCCGTGAATTGAAGAGGCATTGAGTGCTGGCCAAGCGCATCATTCCCTGCCTGGACGTCAAGGAAGGCCGTGTCGTCAAGGGGGTGGGGTTCGTCAACCTCCGGGACGCTGGCGATCCGGTCGAAGCGGCGCGCGCCTACGATGCGGAAGGGGCCGACGAGCTGTGCTACCTGGACATTATGGCCTCGCACGAGGAGCGCAAGACCTTCCTCGACGTGGTGTGCCGCACGGCCGAACAGGTCTTCATGCCGCTGACCGTGGGGGGCGGCGTCCAGACGCTCGATGATATCCGAGATCTATTGAGAGCCGGCGCCGACAAGGTGAGCATCAACACGGCGGCCGTCGCGAACCCGGAGTTCGTCCGGCAGGCGGCGGAGCGCTTCGGCACGCAGTGCATCGTCGTGGCCATAGACGCAAAGCGTGCAGGAATCGACGCGAAGCGGGCAGGGGCTGACGCGAAGCGGGCCGGCGGTGGTTGGGAGGTGTACACGCACGGCGGCCGGCGGCCGACGGGGCTGGACGCCGTCGAGTGGGCGCGGCGGATGGCTTCTTTCGGCGCGGGGGAGATTCTGCTCACCAGCATGGACCAGGACGGGACGAAGGCCGGGTACGACCTGGCGCTGACCGCCGCCGTGTCGGAGGCCGTCGAGATTCCGGTGATCGCGTCCGGCGGCGCGGGCACGCTGGAGCACCTCTACGAGGGGATTGCCGTGGGCCAGGCGGACGCCGTGCTGGCGGCCTCGATCTTCCACTATCGGCAATACACGATCCGCGAGGCCAAGGACTATCTGAGGGCCCGCGGCGTTCCGGTGAGGTCAGTGTAATGGACGACGCCGCCATCTCGGCGCTGAAGTTCGACGAGAAGGGCCTGATCCCTGCCGTCCTGCAGGACTGGCGGGATGGGACGGTGCTGATGGTCGCCTACATGAACCGCGAGTCCCTGGAGAAGACCCTGGAGACAGGGATCGCGCACTTCTGGAGCCGCTCGCGTCAGGCCCTGTGGGAGAAAGGCGCGACGTCAGGCCACCGTCAGCGGGTCCGGGAGATCTTCGTGGACTGCGATCAGGACACCCTGCTGATCACGGTCACGCCGGAGGGGCCGGCCTGCCACACCGGCGAGCGGGCGTGCTTCTTCAGCCGCCTCTCGGATCTGGTGGCCTCGTGCGAAGGCGGCGCCAAGACCACCGAGTCGCATGGAGGCGTGCTGGACCGCGTTTACGAGGCCATCCTCGAGCGCAAGCGCGCTCCGACCCCGGAGTCCTACGTGGCCTCGCTGCTCAAGGCCGGACAGGACAAAATCTTGAAGAAGGTGACCGAGGAGGCCGGGGAAGTGCTTCTTGCGTCCAAGGGGCAGAAGCGCGAGGAGATCGTGCACGAGGCGGCGGACCTCCTGTTCCATCTGCTGGTCGCGCTCGGCTATCACGAGATTCCACCGGCCGAGATCTACCAGGAGCTGGCCCGGCGGTTCGGCAAGAGCGGGCTCGAGGAAAAACAGTCGCGCGGGCGGTGAGCATCATGGCAGCCATGTCGGATTGTCTCTTTTGCAAGATCGGCTCCGGGAAGATTCCGTCCAAGGTCGTCCTGCAGGACGACGAGATGTTCGCCTTCGAGGACATCAACCCGCAAGCGCCGGTCCACGTGCTGGTGATTCCCAAGCGGCATATCGGCGGCTTGAACGACTCGGGGGACCGTGCCCTGCTGGGGCGGCTCCTGGAGACAGCGGCCCTTGTGGCCAAGAAAAAGGGGATCGCCGAATCAGGCTATCGGGTGGTGGCCAACACCGGCAGGGAGGGCGGCCAGACGGTCTTCCATCTGCATGTGCACGTGCTGGGCGGTCGCCCGATGACCTGGCCTCCTGGTTAATTGAGAGATTTTTTGACAACTCGTTGATCTTTCTGTTACTTTAAGAGGTTCGAGCGAAAGCTCGGTTGGATCGGGGGGCAGGGTGGATCGAGGGTTAATCCCGGAGGAGATCATCAACCGGATTCGCGACCGGGCCGATATCGTCGAAGTCGTCAGCGCCCATCTTTCGCTCGGTAAGGCGGGACAGAACTTTAAAGGCCTCTGTCCCTTCCACTCGGAGAAGACTCCTTCCTTCATCGTCAGCCCCTCGCGCCAGATGTTCCACTGTTTCGGCTGCGGAGAGGGGGGCAACGTCTTCACGTTCTTGATGAAGATCGAGGGTTCGTCGTTCCCGACCGTGGTGCGGAATCTCGGCGAGAAGTACGGCATCCGAGTTGAAGAGCAACCGGCCTCGCCGGCGGCCAGGCAGCGGGCGGAACAAGTCGAACGGCTCGTCGAGCTGAACAAGGCGGCGGCCGAGTTCTTCCACAAAACCTTGCTGAAAGACCCGGCGGCCAAGCCGGCGCGGGTTTATCTGAAGGAGCGGGGGATCACGGCGGAGACGATCGAGCGGTTCGGCATCGGCTATGCGCCCCAAGCCTGGGATGGAGCGTTGAAGGCGCTGACCAAGGGTGGCAAACAGGCCTGGTCCATCGAGGATCTTGCCGCAGCCGGCCTGATCGTCGCGCGGGAACAAGGCGGCAAAAAGCCCGGCGATGCCTCCGGCTACTACGACCGCTTCCGCGGGCGGGTCATCCTGGCGATCCTCGACCTCCAGAAGCGCGTCATCGGATTCGGGGGACGTGTGATTGATGATGGAGTGCCCAAGTACCTGAACTCGCCGGAGACCCCGCTGTTCCGGAAGGGCCGCACCCTGTATGGCCTGGAGGTGGCGCGCGAGGGCATCACGCGAGAGGACCAGGTCGTGATCGTCGAGGGGTACTTCGACGCGATCGCGCTGCATCAGGCTGGCGTGACCAACGTGGTCGCCACCCTGGGCACCGCGCTGACGTCCGAGCATGTGGATCTCATCCGGCGCTTCACCCGCCGGGTCGTGCTGCTGTTCGATCCCGACGCGGCCGGCGTGCGCGCGGCGCTGCGGACGCTGGATCTGTTTCTCGGATCGGGACTCGCCGTCCAGGTGGGGAGCCTGCCTGAGGGCGAAGACCCTGACACGTTCGTCCGCTCTCGCGGCCCGGAGGCCTTCACCGCTCTGGTCCGGCAGGCGCCCTCGCTGCTGGACTTCACCGTTGCGGGCAGCCTGGCGATCGGCCGGCAGGGCAGCGTGGAGGACCGCGTGCGGTGCGTGGAGGAGGTCCTGGCGCTGTTGCAGAAGCTGAGCAATCCGGTCGAGAAGTCCGCAGCCCTCCACCACGTCGCCGACCAACTGGGGCTAGATGAGAAGGTCTTAATGGAACGCTACCGGCAGCTCACGCGGAATTCCTCAGTTGCCGACCATGTGCCTGGTGAGGCTTCTGTGGGTCCGGTCGAGAGCGCGCCGCTTCCCAAGGACGAGGAGGTGCTCGTGCGGCTGCTCCTTCACGACAAGCTGACGGCGCCGATGCTGGCGCAACTGGCGGCAGACGACTTTACGGATCCACGGGCGCGGCGGCTGATCGCGAAGGTCCTGGAGGGGCGGACCGAGCGCGGCGAGCCGGCGGTGAACGAGGCGATCATCAACATCCAGGACGATCCTCAGTGCGGGGGCATCGTGCGCGCGCTGTCGCTCAGCGAGCTGTCGTACGACGATGTCGGCACGGCGTTTCGCGACAGCCTGAAGGCCTTGAAGCTCAGGCGCATCGGGGAGGAGATCCAGGAAGTCAAGACGGCCCAGATGGTCGCCGAGCGGGCCGGGCAGGCGGAGACCGCGCGCACGCTCATGCTCCGCCAGAACGCGTTGCAGCAGGAGCGGCAGCGCCTCCTGAGTGCAGGACCTTTACCACTGACCGAGGTTGGCAGTGTCAATGCGTAAGGAAGACAAGACCGACGAAGTCAAACGCCTGATCTCCATGGGCAAGGAGAAGGGCTTCCTCACGTACCGCGACCTCAATACGACCCTGCCCGCGGACATGGTCTCGTCCGAGCGGCTGAGCAGCCTGATGACCATGTTCGGCGAGATGGACATCGAGATCATCGATTCCCCCGAAGGGGAGCGGTACCAGCAGATGATGTCCGAGGGCGAGGGCACGACGGAGGAAGCCGAAGAGGCCGGGGAGACCGAGGAAGAGGACAAGAAGATCGACTTGACGCCGGGCGACCTGGCCCGCACCGACGATCCGGTCCGGCTGTACCTCAAGGAGATGGGCAGCGTCTCGCTGCTCAGCCGCGAGGGCGAGATCGAGATCGCGAAGCGCATCGAGGATGGCAAGCAGGACATCTCGACGGTGGTCTTCGGAATGCCGATGACGATCAAGGCCGTCTTCGCCCTCATCGATCTGGTCAAGGCCAACAAGGTTCCGATCCGGGAAGTGGTCTCCGCGGGCGTGGAGGAGGAGTTCGAGGAAGGGGTCGCCGTCGAGCAGGACGACGGCGAGCTCCGCCAGCGCACGCTGGAGGGCGTGCGCAAGGCGAAGGTGCTGGCCAAGGGACTGCTGGCGCTCTATGCCAGGAACCGCAAGCCCGATCTCAGCCCGGCGAAGCGAAAAGAGATCAAGGCCAAGCTCAATGAGGCCCGCCGCCAGGCCGCGGAGAAGCTGGACGGCCTGAACCTCCATCCGGTCCAGCGCGAGCGCCTGATCCAGCGGGTGCGGGACCTTGCGCAGGATATCGCGGCCTGCGAGCGCGAGCTGGCGTACTGCCGGCGTCGGCTCGGCGTGTCGGGGGAGGAAGGCAATGTCCTGCTGGGCAAGCTCAGCCGCGGGCGGAGTGGGCTCATCGCGGTCCGCCGCAAGACCAGCGTGCCCATGGACGTCCTCCACGAAATCGAGAAGGCCGCCCACAACGCGCGGCGCCGCATCCGGGGCATCGAGGCCGAGTCCCTGGTTCCCGCCGAGGAACTCCGCGAGAGCGTCAAGCTGTTGGACCAGGCCGAGGAGAAGGTCAAGCGCGGCAAGGCCGAGTTGGTCGAGGCCAACCTGCGCCTCGTGGTCAGCATCGCCAAGAAGTACACCAACCGCGGGCTGCAGTTCCTGGACCTGATCCAGGAGGGGAACATCGGTCTGATGAAGGCCGTGGACAAGTTCGAGTACAAGCGGGGCTACAAGTTCAGCACCTACGCGACGTGGTGGATCCGCCAGGCCATCACCCGCGCCATCGCCGATCAGGCCCGGACCATCCGGATCCCGGTGCACATGATCGAGACCATCAATAAGCTGATCCGCACCTCGCGGCACCTGGTCCAGAAGTTGGGACGCGAGCCCTCGCCCGAAGAGATCGCCGAAAAGATGGACCTCCCGCTGGACAAGGTTCGCAAGATCCTCAAGATCGCCAAGGAGCCGATCTCGCTGGAGACGCCCATCGGCGAGGAGGAAGACAGCCATCTGGGGGACTTCATCGAGGACAAGAAGGCCATCTCGCCGCTGGACGCAGCCATCCGCTACGATCTGCAGCGCCAGATCAACAACGCGCTGAAGACCCTCACGCCGCGCGAGGAGCGCGTGCTGCGCAAGCGCTTCGGGATCGGCGAGAACACCGACCACACGCTGGAAGAGGTCGGGCAGGACTTCGCGGTTACGCGGGAGCGCATCCGGCAGATCGAGGCCAAGGCGCTGCGCAAGCTGCGTCACCCGAGCCGGAGCAAGAAGCTGCGAAGCTTCGTCGAGAGTCTATAATGAATGCCGAAGGGCCCATAGCTCAGATGGTCAGAGCGGCGGACTCATAATCCGTTGGTCCCAGGTTCGAGGCCTGGTGGGCCCACCACACCATGCCGCTCGAGGGGAGAAAGTGACGATGCGCCGTCCCGTTCGTCCATGAAACAGCACCTCGAACGACTGATCGCCCTCCAGGAGGCCGACCTTCGACTGGAAGAAATAGCCGAGCGCAAGCGGCGCATCCCCGAGATGGTCGAGGCTGCCCGCCAACCTCTCCTGACCGCGCAGGCGACGCGGGACTCCCTCAAGCAAGAATTAGACAAGCTGACCAAGGACCGCAAAACCTGCGAGCAGGACCTCGCCGCCCAGGAGCAGACCATCAGCAAGCTGCAGGACCGGACCACCAAGGGCGAGATCAAAACCAACCGGGAGTACCAGGCGCATCTGGTCGAGGTTGAGCTCGCCAAGAAGAAGAAGGGCGAGATCGAGGATCAGCTCCTGATCCTGATGGACCAGGTGGACACGAGAAAGAAGGACCTGGCGCAGGCCGAGGCGGCCGTGAAAGAGGCGGACAAGCGCTTCGCAGCCGAGAAGGCCTCCCTGGAGGGCTCAGTGGGCGCGCTGGACGAAGAGTTGGCCGCGCTCAAGCAGAAGCGCGAAGCGATGGTCGCCGCGATCGATCCTACGCTGCTGCGCACCTATGAAAAGCTCCGGCGCAGCAAGAAGGGTCATGCCCTGGCCGGGGTCAACAAGGATGGAACCTGCATGGCCTGCCGCCTGCACGTCCAGCCGCAGGTGGTGGCTGAAGTCAAGCGCGCGGCCACGATCCATACCTGCGAACATTGCCAGCGCATCCTCTACTGGACCGGAGAACCGGTGCAGATCATTCCCCAGCCAGAGCGGAAGGGTGACGAAGTCGAGGTGGAAGAGACCGCCGAGACGACCGATTAATTTAGGTTTCTCCTAAGACGGCTTTCGTGGTTTTGAAGTGGAGCTTGGCCACCCTGGCCAGGCCTTCCTGCCCGTGCTTGCGCACCACCGACTTCGCCGCCAGCTCGACCGCCTGCGAGGCACCCTTCGGCAGCGGGATGCCGAACTCCGAGGACAACCGTCCCAGGCGGTGCACGAACTCGTCGCGCGCGACGATGGAGGCGGCGGCGACGGCAATATCCTCCTCGCCCTTGTGCCGCTGCACGAGGCGGATCTTCCGTCCCTTTTCTTGCAGCGCGTTCAGGATCAGCCTTTCGTCACCGAACTGGTCCGCGATGGCAAGCTCACAATTGGGCACGTGCTCGAGGAGATTCTCCAGCACCTTGGCGTGGCCCCAGGCCAGGAGGCGGTTGAGGTTGCGGATCTTCTTGTACAGCTCGTTGTAGCGCTCCGGCCCGATGGCGACGATGCTGTGCTTGCACAGGACGCGGATGTCTACCGCCAGCTTTTTGATCATCCCGTCGGAGATCTTCTTGCTGTCGCGGACGTTGAGGGCTTCGAGGTCCTCCGCCACGCGGGGCGTGACGTGGACGGCGGCGATCACCAGGGGGCCGAAGTAGTCGCCCTTCCCCGATTCGTCGATGCCGATCCATCCCAACGCCCCGCCACCCGGTGGCTGGGCTTTGCCTGTTGCGGTCGTCATGGTGGCGCTAACGTGAAGCTGACCTTGGTCCCCTTGCCTAAGTCGCTTTCAATGACAAGCTCACCGCCGTGCGCCTGCACCAAATGCTTGACGATCGCCAAGCCAAGACCCGTTCCGCCGAGTTCCCGCGACCTCGCCTTATCGACTCGATAGAAGCGTTCCGTGAGCCTGGGTAAGTCGTAAGACGGAATACCGCTGCCGGTATCGCTCACCCACAGTGCGACAAACTGGTCCGGCCGGCGCGCCCCGCCGATCGTGATCGTGCCTCCTTCAGGCGTGTACTTCACGGCATTGTCCACCAGGTTCACGAGGACTTGGGAGAGACGGTCTCGATCCGCGCGAGCCAGGAGACCAGTCGGCGTTTCGTTTCTCACGACCAGTGTTTTGTGCGCGGCTTTCTTTTCAAACATCGCCACGATTTCGTCAGCCGCTCCGTGGACGTCGACCGACGAGGGCTTGAGAACCGCCTTGCCGGTTTCGAGGTTGGACAGCTCGAGTAGGTCGTCGACCAGGCGACTCAGCCGTGCGGCGTGCGTGTAAGCCACTTCGAGGAATCGTCGGTGTGTCTCCGGTTGAGCGGGCGCTTCGTCGAGAAGTGTTTCGAGATAGCCCTTGATCACGGTCAATGGCGTGCGAAGCTCGTGAGACACATTCGCCACAAACTCGGTCCGCACTTGCTCCAGCCGCCGGACCTCGGCGAGGATCGTCGCCACTTTCGCGCGTTCATCCTCCAGGTCCTGGATCTTCTCCTGCAGGCGGGACGCTAATAGGTTGAGTCCGCGCCCGAGTTCGGCGATCTCGTCGGTGCCCGTCACCGGCACCCTATGGGAAAAATCTCCTGCAGCCATCCGCGTCGCAATCGCCTGCATCTCGGCGACCGGACGAGTCACGCGCTGGCTGAGAAAGAGCCCCACCATGAGCGCCACGCCGGCAGCCAGAAGCGCGCCGATGGCAACCGTCGTACGGATGGAAGCCGACACCGCCGCGAGCTCGGTCATCGGGAGGGCGAGACGCAGCACACCGCTGACCCTCCGGCCATCGTTGATGGGAACAGTGACATAGAGCATCGCGACGTTCAGCGTCTGGCTCTGTCTCAGATCGCTGCCGATTGCGCCGGCCAGCGCCGCCGCCACTTCTGGTCGAGCGGCGTGATTCTCCATCTTCCGGACTTCGCTGAGGGTCCGCTCCGAGTCGCCGATGACCGTTCCATCCGGAGCAATGATGGTGATGCGGGCATTGAGTCTGGCCCCGTATTGTTCAGCCAGCGCCTGCCCTGACTCGCGGCTTGGGTCTTTCCTCAAAGCCGAGGTGATGTCGTCCTGGACGAGCCTGGCTTCTTTCACCAGGCCGGACTTGAGATTCTCCGTGGAGTAGGTTTCAAGGGCGCGGGTGATGTAAAGGCCCATGACGGTCATCCCGAGAGCCGCTGCGATCAACAGGATCAGCGTCAATCGGAACGTCAGCCCGCCGGGAACGGCTCGACGGATCGCCCTCACGTGGCGCCCTCCGCATCGAAGCGGTACCCGACACCCTTGACCGTGACGATCCTTCCGGCCTCCGCCGTGAGCTTATCCCGCAGGCGTTGGATGTGCACGTCCACCGTCCGGGACTCGACCTCGGAGGCATCCGGGTATCCCCAGACCGCCTCCAGGAGTTGTTCTCTGCTCAAGACCCGGCCGTTGACCCGCATGAGGGCGCGCAGCAGATCGAACTCTTTGGCCGTCAGAAGCACAGGGACTCCGCCGACGCGAACTTGGTGCCGCGCCTCGTCCACCTCCAGCGTGCCGACCCGCTGCGTCGGAAGCGAGCTCGAAGCCTTCAGTCGGCGCAGGATGGCTTTCACCCGGGCGACCAACTCGCGCGGGCTGAACGGTTTCACCAGGTAGTCGTCGGCCCCGATCTCCAGCCCGACCACGCGATCTACCTCTGCGGCCTTGGCCGTCAGCATGATGATCGGAAGACTGGCGGTCATCGGATCTCGACGGAGCTGGCGGCAGATCTCCAGGCCGTCGAGACCAGGGAGCATGAGGTCGAGGACGAGAAGATCCGGGCGCTGTTCTTGGGTGAGACGAAGCGCGGTCAGGCCGTCAGAGGCTTGCAGACACTGAAACCCCTCCTTCTCAAGGTGGTAGCGCACCAGGTCCACCAGATCCTTTTCGTCATCAACGATGAGCACCGTCGTGGCCATAGTGATGGCCTCAGTTCTCTGTTCGAGGGCGATCTTCTCTGGATTCATTGGAAATTGCAACTGCTGGCTCCTCCTCTCGCTATGTCTCCGTTGATTGCCTAGAACTGGACCCCTCATGCCTACGGAAGGTAGTAGCGGAATGACACCATTACGATGTTCTCCTTGCCATTCGGCTGGAGAACGGCGGTACCGGCTGCGTCTGTGCCTTGCCATAGTTGCCGGTGCGTGTACGAATAGTCCAAGCCCACAGCCGCGATCCCGGCTCTTCCTTGAAAGAACCGGTACCAGAACCCGGGGTGAAGCTGCCACACGGTCTTATTGGCTGCCAGACAAGCGCCGGCAATGCCGGATGGGGGATCTGAACTGCAGGCGGAAAGGTTATTGAGCGGGGAGCCATACCCGACGCCACCGTAGGAGGCCCTGTCGTAGTACTCATAGCCGTAATACGCATACCAATCCCAGGCGGGCGTGGGTTTCCACTCGAATCCGGTCATGATCTGGGTGGCCCGGATTGGCACGACGGTCCCATCAGTCTTGGCGATGACGTCCGCGCCGACCGACGACGCGTACCGGCCAATGCCGGCCCCGCTCAACCCTTCAACGATGAAATTGAGGGTACTATGTACCGGAAGAATCGCCGCCACGCCGACCCCTCCGCCGAAGGCGTTGTGATTACCTCCGTTGAAGCGATCCCGAAAGAAACGACCGAGCGCTTTGAGTTCCCAATGTCCCCAGCCCGGCTCAAAGACGACCTTTGACACCAAGTCCGGCGCCACGTCGGTCGAGACAGAACTGTTGTTCAGGGTGCTAGCCGGATTCGCCGCGTTACTGCTGGCCGCGAAGCCTTGCACGTTTGCAGGCAGAACAACTCCCGAATTGCCTGTCGAGGCCGAGTTCAAGCTTAAGCTCGGAACGTTGGTTTCCGGGTTCTCAATCGAAAATGCCGCCCACACTCCGTTACCGAAGTCTTGGGCGAAGCGTACTTGAAACTGCCGGGCCCAGTTGTACCCCACGACGTACTGCGCGTCGATGGTGTACGGAATGAATTCGCTGCGCGGCATCAAGCCCTGGCGATGGGTGGTCAAGAGGGACCATGCCTGACCGACGGTGAGGGAGGATCTGCTGTTGAAATCGGCCGTCGCCCAAAACTGGCGCAGACGGGGCGCCCAACTGTTGCTCTCCTGCTCGTTTGAGGTCACGCCCACTCCCAGGAAATCACCTTCTACATAGCCGGAGAGCTTTTGCAGAACCGAACCAGTGGGTATGGTTTCAGCCAGCAGGGACAAACGGGACTGGCGCGCCGTTCCTCGGAATTCGCTCATCTTGGAGTTGGTCGATCCTGACAACGGGATATTGCCATAGGTGCTTCCGACGTCCGCGTTCTCGTTCTGCGCGCGCCAAATCGTGGTGGCCTCCACAAACCCCCCCGGTGCGAGATAGACGTCCTTGAAACGGATCTTCTCGAAGCCACGGCCGGCAATTAACTCTCCGGTCGTCGGTGTCTCTTTGCGCGGGATGATTTCTACTGCTTGTTCCTTTTGCTCCTTTGCCTCCTCCTTTGCCTGTTCCTTCGCCTTTTCCTTTTCGGCCTTGATCTTGAGCCAGTCCTCTTTGGTGATCACGCCTTTTTCCAGCAGGACGTCCTCGATGGCCGCCTCAGCCGATCCAACCGCGAGCGCG